>DATJXW010000332.1:0-97302 GCA_035499895.1 Polyangiaceae bacterium
AAATCCTGGATCGATCAGTGGCTCAAGCCGGCGCTCAAGGCGGGCGGCTCGAGCGTCACGACCGCGCCCATCTATTACGATTACCAGCTCCTCGCCGAGCACAAGACGGCGCATTCGCGCACGTCGATCCGCTTTTACGGCTCCGACGATCGCGTCGCGCTCATCATCAACGATCCGAACGTGGAGGATCCGACGCTCGGCGGCAGTCTGAGCTTCGGTACCGCGTTCTATCGCGCGCAGGCGCTCTACGAGGCCGACCTCTCCTCGCGCGCGAACGTGCGCGCCGATCTGTCCGTCGGCAAGGACGCGATCAACTTCAACCTCGGGAACTTCCGCTTCCACCTCGCGTCGTACCCCATCGATCTGCGTTACGAGCTCGGTTACCGGCTGATCGACGGCGTGAAGCTCAACGCCGGTCTCGACTTTCAGACCGCGCCGTTCGACGTGTTCGTGCGCTTTCCGGATCCGCCGCGGCCCGGCGAGCCCGATCCGGGGCCGTTCGCCGCGCGCCCGCCGCGCGAGGTGCACGACTCGAGCACGGCGTTTCGACCGGGCTGGTACGGCGAGCTCGAAATCGACCCGACCGACCGGCTCCACATCGTGCCGGGGCTTCGCGTCGATTACGCGCGCGACACGGGCCACGCCGACGTGTCGCCGCGCGGCAACGCCCGTTACGTCCTCCTCAAGGGCTACGACGCCGATCATCCCGATCGCCGCAAGACCGCGCTCAAGGCCGGCGTCGGCGTGTACGATCAGCCGCCGCAGTTCCAGGAGACGGACGCGGTGTTCGGCACGCCGGGCCTCTCCTCGAACCGCTCGATTCACTACTCGGTCGGGATCGAGCAGGAGCTCACGACGCACATCGAAGCGAGCGTCGAGGGCTTCTACAAGGATCTCACGCGCCAGGTCTCGCGCGCGCCGAACGATCTCGGCACCTACGTCTACAATAACCTCGGCACCGGCTACGTGATCGGCGCGGAGACGTACATCAAGTACAAGCCCGACGATCACTTCTTCGGCTGGATCGCCTACACGCTCTCGCGCAGCGTGCGGCGCGACGGGCCCGGCCTACCCGAATACCTCTTCCAATACGATCAGACCCACAACCTCACCGTGCTCGGCAGCTACCGGCTCGGGCGCGGTTGGGAATTCGGGGCGCGCTTCACGCTCGTCTCCGGGCCGCTCGACACGCCGTCCTTGCTTCAGTCCGATCCGGGCGCCCTGCCCGCCCTCTACGCCGCCGACGCCGGTACCTACGCGAAGCTCGAAGGTCCCGCCTACACGCGCCGGTTGCCGCTGCGTCATCAACTCGACGTGCGCTTCGACAAGCACTGGCAGCTGAAGAAGGTGAAGATGTCGGTCTACCTCGACATCCAGAACGTCTACAATCACGCGCCGGTCGAGGGCTTCACCTACAACTACAACTTCGCGCAATCGGGTTACGAGACGAGCATCCCGATCATTCCGAGCCTCGGCTTCCGGGTGGAGATCTGACGATGCGCGCGCTCACCTGCGGCAGAGCCGCCCTCGTTCTCGCGGGTTTTCTCGCGCTCGGCTGCGGCGCGTCGTTCGATCCGCCGACCGAGGTGAAATCGCTGCGCGTCCTCGGCGTGGAGAAGGATCAACCGTACGCGCTGCCGGGCGAAGACGTGAATCTGTCGCTCCTCTGGTACGACGGGACGCCCGAGGGCACGACCGGGTCGCGCCGCGTGCAGATCCAATGGCTCGGCGGTTGCTTGAATCCGCCCGCCGACTCCTACCAGGGCTGCTTCGGGCAATACGCGGCGGCGCTCACCGATCCAGGGACGGCCGCGGCCGCCGGGTTCGCGAGCGGGAGCGGCCCCGACTTCCGCGTGCACTTGCCGACCGAAGCCGAAGCCGGAGCGCGCGGTCCGGTGATTCACCCGAGCACGGATCCGCGCCTGCCCGCGTACGGTCTCTCCTACGTCTTCTTTTCGGTGTGCGCGGGCGAGCTCGTGCCACGCCTCGACGACAAGAACTTCCCCCTGCGCTGCATCGACGAAACGGGCGCCGACGTCGGGCCGAACGATTTCGTGCTCGGCTACACGGCGATTTACATGTTCGCTCCGGACCCGGCGGGGCAGCCGTATCGCAACGCCGATCCGGTCATCGGCGGTTTCGTCGTCGGCGAGAAGGACGTGACGGACGCGGCGTGTTTCGGGGCCGATTGTCTCGGCACCTGCGACGACACGGGCTGCGTCAACCAGTTCGAGCCGGAAGACGTCGACTGCGCGACCTGGCCGACCCTCTGCATCCCGAGCTGCAAGGACGACGGCGACGTCCGCAAGTGCCCCGCGAACGAGATAGCGCTCGGTATCGATCCGAGCACGTTCGAGCCGGACCAGGTGACGAACGACGCGTACGGCACGAACTACGGCGAGCAGATGTGGATCGACTACTACGCGACGAGCGGCAACTTCAAATCCGGGACGAAGCTCCTGAACGACGCGACGACCGGCTACAACAGCCAGCACTTCACCGACTTCTACGCGCCGAGCTCCACGGGCCTCGTGCGCGTCTGGGTCGTCGTGCACGACAACCGCGGCGGCGTGAGCTGGGCGGGCACGACGCTCAAGATCGAGTGAGCCCGCGGCCGTTCGCGCGGCGCGGCGTGCCTAGTTGAGCGTCGCGCCGTCCGTCGACTTCGCCATCACGACCTTGTTGCCGTAGGCGGGCGGCGGCGCGACGAGGTTCGGCCGCGGACGCTCGCTCCGGTGCGGGGCGCGCATCTCGTGCTCGGCCGTCTTCGCCGGAACCATCGGCGCTTCGACGGCCGCCTTCCCACAACCGGCGAGCAGCGCGACCGTGCCGACGAGGCGGAGTGCGTGCAACCGGGTCACGAGTCTTCAACTTAACGAAGTTTCCGCGCGCTGCAAGGAATTCGCGTGGCGATTTCTTGAGCGCCACGCCGCGGCGACTACTTGTGTTTCCGCTGCCAGCCGGCGCGACCCTCGACGATGCCGCCGTCGGCGCTCAACGCAACGACCATGCCCGCGTCGGCCATGATGCTGATCATGGGCGCGGTCCACGACGGATCGCTCCACACGGCGCGCCAGGCCGCGTCGCGCTGCGGATCCCGCACCCACAGCCGTCCGAGGCTTGCCACCCATTCGCGGTCGAGCACGTCCATCGCGCCGGCCGTGAGATCCGGCTCGCCTTCGGCGATCGAGCTCGTCGGGTTCTTGCCTTCGACGCGCAGCGCCACCCCGTTCGAGCCCACGAGGAGCCCGAGGTGTCGCTCCGGCTCGCTCGCGCCGCCGACGAACGCCCGCGTCCGCGGCGTCTTCAAGTACTCGAGCTCCCACTGTAGGGGCGTGTAGACGGCCGCGAAGCCGCCGCCCTGCGCGAGCCGGCCGCACACGAGCCAGCGCGTGTCCTCGAGCCGGAGCAGCGACGCGACGTAAGACACGCCGTCGAGCTGCATCGGCCGGACCCAACGTCGCGCCGCCATCGCGAAGAGGAGCGGCGGCGCGCCCGGGCGTTCACCGACGGCCGCGAGCAAATCGTCCGTGCGACCGCTCGCGTGCGTGAACGTCACGTCCGGCTGCGGCGCGCGATGCACTTCGCGCACGCCGTCCGTCGCGTACACGGCGAGCGTCCCTTGTCCGCCGACGAGCCAGCCGCCGGCTTCGTAGCGGCGCACGAACGTCATCTGTCCCGGCAGATTCGCCGTCACGTTGCGCGCGTCGACCCAGGATTGACCGTCCCAGAAGACCGGGCCGGTCGGCGTGAGCGACAAGCAGCGCCCGTCCACGTCCCACGCGGCCGAGAGCACCGTGCGATCGCCGCCCGGCGGGTGGCGCACCGTCCAGAGCCAGCTCGTGAGATCGCCGGGCGGCGCGAGGTTCAAGAGGCTGTTCATCAGACGCTTCGCGGGACGCGGCGGCGTCGAGCTCTCGCTGAGCCACGGCACGAGGCTCGCGGCGAGCTCCTGTCCCTCCTGCGGGCGCCGGTCGGCCTCGATCGACGTGGCACGAGCGAGCAGCTGATCGATCGCGCGGCACGCTTCGACGCGCTGCCGAATTTCGGGCGCGACGTGCTTGCCGTCGAGGATGCTCTTGCGCGTCTTGTTGCGCATCAGCGTCATCGCAGCGATCGGCGTGTTCGCCTCGAAATAATGCTGGCCCGTGAGGGCGAAGAAGATCACGCACGCGAGGCTGAAGACATCGGTGTACGTGCCCACGCCGACGGCGTCGGGCATCACCTGTTCGGGCGCCGCGTAACCGACCGTGCCGACCGGCACGCCGCCGAACGTCGCCGCGAGCCCCTGCGGGCGCGCGATGCCGAAATCGGAGATCTTGAAAATCTCCGCTTCACCGAAGCCGCAGCAGAGGATGTTGCCCGGCGTGAGGTCGCGATGGATCACGCCCACGCCGTGGATGGCGAGCATGCCGGCGGCGAGACAGCGCACGAGATGAGCGGCGCGCGCGGCGTCGAACGCGAAGCCGGTGCGCTCGACGCCGTACGCGATGCGATCCTCGAGCGTGGTGCCCTCGATGCCGCCGTGCACGTACTCGACCGCGAGCCACGGCGTCGCCGGACGCGCCGTGCCGTGGAGCTCGGCGGCGCCCGTGTCGACCAAGCGCACGACGAACGGCGTCGGAGGCACGCGCTCGTTCAAGCGCCCGAGCGCCACCGCTTCTTTCAGCACGACCATGCCCGCGGCGGCGTCGGCGGGGCCCGTGCCGAAACCGCCGCGCACCATTTTGATCACCACCGGCGAGATGCCGTCCGGCGCTTGGCGAAGCGCGAGAAACGCCGTGCCCATGCCGCCTTCGCCGATTTGCCGCTCGAGCCGGTAGGTGACGCCGGGCTGAACCTCGGAGCGGATGACGGTTCCGCTCAGTGAGTTCGGGCTCGGGATGCTCGAGAAGCGGTCAGCCATGGACGCTCGGCCCCCAAATAATGCGCTTTAGGCTACCACGGCGCCGTCAACGCCGTCGCGAGACCTATGTCAATGAAAGTGCCCGGCGTCTCGTTGGTTTTCGGGGGCCCGGCCCCGAAAACGCCGTCAACGCCGTCGCGAGGCCTATCTCAATGAAAGTGCCCGTCCTCGCGCAGGGCGAAGGCGGCGATTTCGATGTCGAAGCGTTCGCTCTTGGCGGGGGCGACGAGCTCGTAGGTGCCGCGCATGGAGCCGAAGGCCGTGTCGAGCGGGCAGCCCGAGGTGTATTTGAAGCTCTCGCCCGGCGCGAGTCGCGGCTGTTCGCCGACCACGCCCGGGCCGCGCACCTCTTCGACACGACCGTGCGCGTTCGTGATGATCCAGTGGCGGTTCAAGAGCTGCACCGCCTCGGGGCTCTCGTTCGTGATCGTGACCGTGTAGAGAAAGAAGTATTCGCGGCGGGTGGGCTCGGAGCGCTCCGGCGAGAAGCGGCACTCGACGTGGACCCGAACTTGGCGCGTGACGGCTTCGGAGCTCGACACCGGTCAATCCTCACCCCGGAGACTCACATTTCTCCACCGGGGCGGGCCAGGGCTTCGGCGACCAGAGCGTTTCGAGCACGGCTACCGACAAGCCGGCCGGCCTGTCAACGGCGGGCGGTTCTGCTGTTTCGTCCGGGGTTCGGCCCCTCGGCTTGACTCTTTTCGCGACCTCTGGCCGGAATCCTCCCCCTTGGCAGCCTGCTACTTCGACGTCGACGGCACGCTGGTTCGGACGAACCTGATCCAGCCGACCGTTTATTACCTTCTCAATCAGGGGACGCCGGTGCAGACCGCGCTCCGCGTCGGCAAGGCGCTCTTCCGTGCGCCGCGCATGGCGTACGCCGAGCTCCTCGATCGTCGCACGTTCAACGAGCTTTTATACAGTGCTTACGCGGGGATGAGCGAAGACCGCCTCGCCGTGCTCGCGGACGAGGTGTTCGACTCGGTCCTGCGGCCGTCGCTCTTCCCCGCGGCGAAAGATCTCGTCGAGAAGAGCCGCGCCGCCGGTCACGAAGTCGTCTTCGTCTCGGGCGCGCTCGATTGGATCGTGCGGCGGCTCGCGAACCATTTCGGCGGCGGCGGCGTGATCGCGAACCGGCTCGAGATGAAGGCGGGCATCGCGACCGGCAAGCTCTTGAAGCCCGTCGTCGCCGGGCCCGAAAAGGCGCGCATCGTGCGTGACCATGCGCGCGAGCGGGGCTACGACCTCGACGACTGTTTCGCCTTCAGTGACAGCTATTCGGACGTTCCGATGCTCAGCGTGGTCGGCCATCCCGCCGCCGTGAACCCCGACAAGCGCCTCGCCCTCTTGGCCCGCGCCTATTCCTGGCCGCTCTTCGATTTGACGGCGCACGCCTGACGCCGTGGAGCGAGCCGACCCTCAGCGACCGAGCGATATCGCATGAATCATCCGTGTTTGGTCACTCTCGAGCGCGACAGCGCGCCGCGCACGCTCTTCTCGGGCGATCGGCTGGTGGAAGTCGATTTGCCGGTCGGCACGCGCGTGATTTACCCGAAGCCCCCGCTCGAGCCGCTGCGCGACCCGGACGCCGCGATCCGTTACGCGCTGAACCACCCGCTCGGCTCCGATCCGCTGCACGCCCGGCTCCGCCCCGGCATGAAGGTGACGATCGCGGTCGACGACATTTCGTTGCCGCTCCCGCCGATGCGCCGCCCGGACGTGCGCGAGCGCGTGGTCACCGTGGTGCTCGAGCTCCTCGCCGATCACGGCATCGAGGACATCGAGATCATCGTGGCGACCGGCGTGCACCGGCGCATGAAGGCGCACGAAATCCGCCACATGCTGGGCGATCGCATCTTCGACGCCTACTGGCCGGATCGGCTCTACAACCACGACGCCGAGGACACGGCGAACCTCGTCGAGATCGGGCGCACGCCGCACGGCGACCCGCTCGTCTTGAACCGGCGCGCGGTCGAGAGCGACCTCCTCATCTACGCGAACATGAACTACGTGCCGATGAACGGCGGCTACAAGTCCGTCGCCGTCGGCCTGTGCGACTACGCGAGTCTGCGCTCGCATCACAATCCCCACTCCATCCGCGCGTCCGACAGCTACATGGATCCGGCGCGTTCGAAGCTCGCGACCGACATCGAGCGCATGGGCCGGCTCGCGCACGAAAAACTCAACGTCTTCACGATCGAGACCACGATCAACAATCGCATGTTCGATCGTTCGCTCGATTTTCTCGTGAAGAACGAGGACGAGCTCACGTCGCGGGAGCGCGCGCTCCTGAAGGCGCTCGTCGTCTCGACGGCGAAGCTGCCGCAGCCGGCGCGTCACGCGATTTTCGACAAGTTCCCCGCGCCGTACGGCATGACGGGCGTGTGGGCCGGAGCCGTCGGCGAAGTGCATGCGCGCTCGGTCGAGCGGAACTTCGAGCAGTATTGCGTGCCGATCGAGGGTCAGGCGGACGTGCTGGTTTACGGCGTGCCGTACATCAGCCCGTACAACGTGCACGCGTTCCTGAATCCGCTGCTCGTGCAGGTGCTCGCGCAGGGTTATCTCTTCAACATGTATCGCGGCGCGCCGCTCGTGAAGAAGGGCGGTACGCTGATTCTGCTCCACCCCTGCACCGACAAGTTCGACCACGAGCAGCACGCGCCGTACGTCGATTTCGTCCATCGCCTCTTGCCCGAGACGCGCGACGCCGTCCTTCTCCGCGAGCGCTACGAAGAGAAGTACGCGCGAGATCCGGCGCTGCTCCAGATGTACCGGACCGGCCACGCCTACCACCCGTCGCACCCGTTTTTCATGTGGTACTGGGGCGAAAACGGCAGGCAGCACCTCGGCCGCGTCATCGTGGTCGGCGCCGACAACGAGTACATCCCGAAGCTCTTCGGTTGGGAGACGTCCCCGAGCATGGAGGATGCGCTCTACCGCGCGAAGAACGGCGAAAATCGCTCGCTCAGCGTGACGGCGCTCCACGTGCCGCCCGTGATCATGGGTGACATGACGCTTCCGGGAGGAGCGACGGGTTGAGCGCGAACGGCAGCTCGAACGGCGCGCACGGCCCGAACGGCGCGCACGGCCCGAACGGCGCGCACGCGGCGAACGGCGCGCTCGAAGCGGTTCGGCGCGGCCCGCTCGAGCTCGGCGCGCTCTTCGCGGGCAAGCGGCTCGTCGTCGTCGGCGGTACGGGCTACCTCGGGAAGACGTGGTGGTCGTTCTTGCTCGCGCACTGGCCGGCCATCGAGCATCTCTATTTGTTGGTGCGTGAGAAGGGGAAGCTCAGCGCGGAAGAGCGTTTCTGGAGCGAGATCGTGCCGACGGCCGTGTTCGATCCGCTGCGCGCGGCTCACGGCGAGCGCTTCGAGGCCTTCATCCGCGACAAGGTGACGCCCGTCGCGGGCGACGTGGTGCGGCCCTTCTGCGGGCTCACCCCCGATTGGCGCGCCGATTTGCGCGGTTCGGTCGACGCGGTCGTCAATGCCGCCGGCGTCGTCGACTTCGACCCCCCGCTCGACGAAGCGCTCGAGGTGAACGCGTTCGGCGTGCAGAATCTGGTCGCCCTCGCGCGCGATCTCGGCGGGCTGCCCTTGCTCCACACGAGCACGTGTTACGTCGCCGGCAGCCGCACCGGCCACGTCGGCGAGACGAATCCGCTCGAGTTTCCGTTCCCGCGCGCCGACGAGCTCGAGCGCGCGCACTGGGATCCCGATCGCGAGATCGCCGAGTGCATGGACGTGGTCGAGCAGGCGCGGCACCGCGCGAGCGACGCGTTCCGGCAGAGTCACTTTCTCGACGAGGCGAAGAAGAACCTCGCGGAGCGCGCCGAACCCGCGCGCGGGCGCGTGCTCGAAAACGAAGTGACGCGCGTGAAGCGCAAGTTCGTCGAAGCGCGCCTGGCCGAAACGGGCATGGAACGCGCCCAATTTTGGGGCTTCCCGAACACCTACACGTACACGAAGGCGATCGGCGAGCAGATCGTCGCGCGCTCGGGCTTGCCCTTCACCATCGTGCGGCCCGCCATCGTCGAGTCGTCGCTGCGCTACCCGATGCCGGGTTGGAACGAGGGCATCAACACGAGCGCGCCGCTCATCTACATCTTGCGTGAGGGCGGCCTGCAGATCCCGGGCTCGGACCATTACCTCGACTTCGTGCCGGTGGACATGGTGGCGGGCGGCATGTGCGCGGCGCTCGGCGAGCTCCTCGAGGGGACGGCCGAGGCCGTGTATCAACTCGGCTCGACGGACTCGAACCCGTGCACGATGCGGCGGTTCTTCGAGCTCACGGGGCTCTACAAGCGGAAATATTACCAGCGCACGCTCCGCGGCGGGCCGCTCCTCGCGTACCTTCAGGCGCACTTCGAGGGCGCGCTCTTGTCGCGGCCGCAATTCGAGAGCTACGGGCCGAAGAAGATCGCGGACGGCGCGCGCAAAGTGGCGGGCTTGCTCGAGCGAGCGCGCGAGCTCGGAGCGCCGAGCGCCCTGCTCGAGCCGGCCACGGGCGCGATCAAGTCGTTCGCGAAGCAGCAAGATCGCGTGGGGAACATCCTCGAGGTGTTCGTCCCGTTCACCGTCGATTATCACTACGTCTTCCGCTGCGATCACGTGCGCCGCGCCGTGAGCCGCCTCGGACCGGTCGAGCGCGAGCAGATCAATTGGGCGCCGGACGGCATCGACTGGCGCGCGTGGTTCTTCGACGTGCACATGCCCGGCCTCGAGAAGTGGGTGTTCCCGCAGATCGACGAGAAGGTGAAGCGCCGCCGGCGCGCGCCCGAGCGCCACGAGACCTTGCCGGCGCTGCTCGACGAGATGGCCGGTCGTTTCGATCTCGCCGTCGCGCTCCAGCGCGCCGAACCGAGCGGCCTCACGCGGCTGTCCTTCCGCGACTGGCGCGACCACGCGCTCGCGTGCGCCGCGCGGCTCGTGGAGCTCGGCGTGAACCCGGGCGATCGCGTCGTGCTCGCGGCACAGAACCACCCCGCGTGGCCCATCGCGTTTTTCGGCATCTTGAACGCGGGGGCCACGGTCGTGCCGCTCGACGCCGCCATCGACGCCGACAGCGCGCGGGCGCTCGTCGACGCTTCCGGCGCGCGCGTGTTCATCGGCGACGCCCAGGCGCGCGCGCGCCTCGAGCTCGCGCTCGCCGGTCGCGTCACGTTCCTCGACGTGCGTGCCGCGGCGGCGCCCGGCGCGCGCGCCGAAGCGAGAGAGGCCGAGCCGAGCGACGTCGCCGCGCTCATCTACACGAGCGGCACGACGGGCAGACCGAAGGGCGTCGCGCTCTCGCACGCGAACCTCACGGCGCTCGTGGCGTCGCTCGCTCCGCTCTTTCCGCTCGACAAGGCCGATCGCGTACTCAGCGTGCTGCCGCTGCACCACACCTTCGAGCTCACCTGCGGCATGCTGCTGCCGCTCTCGCGCGGCGCCCGCATCGTCTACCTCGACGAGCTCAACGCCGAGCGGCTCGAGCACGCCTTGTCCGAGGGGCGCATCACCGGGCTCATCGGCGTGCCGGCGCTCTGGGAAATGCTCGAGCGGCGCATTCTCGCGCGCGTCGCCGAGCGCGGCTCCGCGTTCTCGCGCGTCTTCGACGTGGCGGTCGAGCTCAACCGCACGCTCGGTAAATCGCTCGGCGTGGACGCCGGACGCGTGCTGTTCGGCCCCGTGCACCAGGCACTCGGCGGTCATTTGCGCTTCCTCGTGAGTGGCGGCGCCGCGCTGCCGGAGCGCACGCACCAGCTCTTCGCCGGACTCGGCTTGCACCTCGCCGAGGGCTACGGCCTCACGGAGGCGTCGCCCGTGCTCACCGTCGCCGAGGCGGGGCCGAAGGCGCGCTCCGGTCACGTCGGCCGCGCGATCCCCGGCGTCGAAATCCGCATCGCCGAGCCGAACGCCGAGGGCGTCGGCGAGGTCCTCGCGCGCGGCCCGAACGTGATGCTCGGCTACTCCGACGACGCGGAGGCGACGAGCCACACGATCGATCGCGACGGCTGGCTGCACACCGGCGATCTCGGAAAAATCGACGGCCGCGGGCACCTCGTGATCGCCGGCCGCGCGAAGGACGTCATCGTCGCCTCGAACGGCGAGAACGTGTACCCGGACGATCTCGAAGCGCGGCTCGGACGCGTGCCGCACGTGAAGGAGCTCGCCGTGGTCGGCATCACCGACGGGCGCGGCGGGGAGCGCGTCGCGTGCGTCGGCGTGCCGGAAGAAGACGGCGACGTGCCTCGCGCCGAACGCCACGCGCGCGCCCGCAAAGCGCTCGACGACGCCATCGCGTCTTTGCCGCACGCCCAGCGCCCCGCGACGGTGACGCTCTTCGATCTACCGCTCCCGCGCACGGCGACGCGCAAGGTGAAGCGCGGCGAGCTCCGCCGTCAGGTCGAGCGGTTGCTCGGCTCGCAGGAGGCGCCGAGCAGTCGCTCCGGCGCGTCCGACGTGGCGGCGCAGAGCGTGCGGTCCGCCGTCGCGGCGATCGGCCGTCGCGACGCGGCGAGCTTGCATCCCGGCCAGAGTCTGCGCGGCGATCTCGCTTTCGATTCGCTGATGCTGCTCGAGCTCCTGGTCGCGCTCGAGAGCCAGCACGGCCGCACCTTCGACGCCGAGCGCCTGAACGCGTGCCACACGTTGGGCGACGTCGAGTCGCTCTTGCGCGAGCGTCCCGAGACGCGCCGGCCCGTCGCGACCACGACCATCGTCGACGCCGAGCCGCGCGCCCTCGACGTGCCCGAGCCGCTGCGCGAAGCCGCGATGCACTGGCTCGGACGCGCGCAGCACGGCTTTTACGATCGCGTGCTCACGACCAAGGTGACGGGCCGCGCGCACATTCCCTACAACCGGAACGTCATCGTCGCCGCGAACCACGCGAGCCACCTCGACATGGGGCTCGTGAAGTACGCGCTCGGCAGCTACGGGAGCGAAATCGTCTCGCTCGCGGCGCAAGACTATTTCTTCGAGGGCAATCGCTTCTTGAGCGCTTACTTCGAGAATTTCACGCGCCTCGTGCCGATGCCGCGCAACGGTTCGCTCCGGCAAGGCTTGCGTACGGCGGGCGAGCTCATCGAGCAGGGTAAGACGCTGCTCGTGTTCCCCGAAGGCACGCGCAGCACCGACGGCCTCGTTCACGAATTCAAGGCGATCATCGGTCACCTCGCGCTTCACCACGGCGTCGACGTGCTGCCGGTCTACCTCGGCGGCACGCACGCCGCGCTGCCGAAGGGCGGCAAGGTCGTGCGCACGCGGAACGTCGAAGCGCGCATCGGCCCGGTGCTCGAGGCCGCCGAGCTCGCGCGCCTGACGCAAGGGCTCACGCCCGGCGACGCTTCGCGCAAGGCCGCGCGTCTGATCGAGGAGGCGGTGCGCGCGCTCGGCCGCGGATCGCTGCTCGAGCTCGCGCGGCTCGACCCCGAAGCGGCCGCCGCGAAGCCGCCGCCGCCGCCCACGCTCCACGACGTCTTCCAGGAGCTCGAGCGTCGCTTCGCGCCGAACGCGGTCGAGCGCCCGACGAGCTACTACTTCTCGCTCGGCGAGGACCGCTTCACGCTCCTCGTTTCGAAAGACGGCTGCGAGGTGAAGGAAGGGAAGCACGTGGCCGCCGCCGATTGCGTGCTGAAGACGTCGCCGGACCTCTTCGCCCGCATCGTGCGCGAGGCGTACGTGCCGTCGCCCGCGGAGTTCATGTCGGGCGCGGTGAAGACCAACAACGTCGGGCTCCTGCTCGAGTTTCAGAAGGCGTTCCGCCTGCTCGAGCCGCATCAGGGTCCGGCGGAAGGGGAATGATGAGCGGCACGATCGAAAACGGGCACGGCCGGCGGCACGCGGCGTGGGTCGGCGGCGCCACGGGCTTTCTCGGCTCGCACGTCGTGAAGGCTCTCGAGGCGCGCGGCCACGAGGTCGTGCCCGTGTCGCGCTCGGGCGGCGGCGGACATGCGCGGGCGGTCGACGTCCTCGACCCGGACGCGGTGCGCGCGAGCGCCGAAGGCTGCGATTGGGCGTTCCTTTGCACCGGCAAGGTCACGCGCGGCCACGACGAGTCCGAGGAGCTCTACCGCCTGCACGTGCTCGGGACGAAGCGCGCGCTCGACGGGCTCCGCCGCGCCGGCGTGAAGCGCGTCGTCGTCGCGAGCACGAGCGGCACGCTCGCCGTCGGCACCGACAAGCAGCGCATCGCGGACGAGGGCTGTCGCGCTCCGCTCGAGGTCATCGCCTCCTGGCCGTATTACCGCACGAAGCTCTACGCGGAGCGCGAGGCGCTCGCCGCGAGCGCGCCGGACTTCGAGGTCGTCGTCGTCAATCCGAGCCTCTTGCTCGGCCCGGGCGACGTCCGCGAGTCGTCGACCGGCGACGTGCGGCGCTTTCTCGAGGGCGTGATTCCCGCCGTCCCCGCCGGCGGCATCGCGTTCGTCGACGTGCGCGACGCCGCGGAAGGCATGGTGCTCGCCGCCGAGCGCGGACGCGCGGGCGAGCGCTACATCCTGAACGCGCAGAACCTCACGCTCGCGGCCTTCTTCCAGCGGCTCGAGCGCATCAGCGGCGTGAAGGCGCCGCTCTTCAAGCTGCCGGAGTCGCGTCCGCTCGCGCTCGGCATTGGTCATTTGTTTACGCGAGCCGTGCGCGCGATCGGCGGCGAGCCCCCCGTTTCGGAAGCGAGCATCGAGATGGGTCAGTACTTCTGGTACTGCGACGCGAGCAAAGCAGAACGCGAGCTCGGCTTTCGTCCCCGCGATCCGGGCGAGACGCTGCGCGACACGGTGGACGATCTCGTCGCCCGCAAAGTCGTGTTTCCGAAGCGCGGCCTCGGCGCCGCCAAGCTGCGTGCAATCGGACTCTGAGTTTGATACCGTCCCCGGAGGATGTCGGGGAAGGTCGGGAGTCTGCTCGTAGCGGCGTGCGTCGCTTTCGCTTGCGGCAACTCGCCGTCTTCGCCGGGTGAGGCCTTCTGCAAGGGGTATTGCAAGTTCGCCGAGCGCTGCGGCGTCGCCTCCGCGGACGTCTGTCCGTCCGAGTGCTTCGACGACCGCCCGGGACTCGCGATGTTGAGTATCGAGGGCGCGGGGCGTCTCGGGGACTGCGTCTCCGGTTTCGACTGCTCCACGGTGACGGACGACGATCTCTGGAAGTCGGACATCCAGGCCTGTTCGGTGGCCGCGGCCGCCGCCATCACGCCGACCCCCAGACTGCGGAGTTTCTGCACCGCTTTGTCCGAGGCTTGGTTCGACTGCAACACCGTGCTCTCGACTTCCGATTGTCTGGACCAATACGGGATCTTCTCGGACACCGTCCTCGACGAGCTCGGTGCCTGCACGGAGCCGACGAGCTGTGACACCTTGAAGTCGTGCGTCGAGGGAGTGCTCCAATGAGGCGCGCTCTCGCGAAGGCGTTACCGTTCGTCCTCGTCGTGCTCGCGGGTTGCGGCGCCGACGACAAGGACACGGCGCCGCGCTATCCGATACCCGGCTGCGAGTCCTTCGACACCTCGCCGTGCGACATCACGACGCCGGCTTGTCAGACGCGCTTGTTCGAGCTTGCTGCTTGCCTGCACGGCGTCGAGCCCGGGGACATGCCGCCCGTCACGTTGATGAGCGAAAACGACTTCCGCAGCTACCTTGCGGCCGAAGCCGCCGCGCAGCAGCCCATGCCGAACCAGGACCGCTGGGACGCGGCGAACGAGGTGCTCGGTCTCGTCGCGCCCGGCGGCCTCGACACGGCGACGGAGATCGACGACACGGTGAAGGCCGTCGGCGGCTTTTACGACGATCAGACGAAGACGGTTCACGTCATCGATC
Source organism: Polyangiaceae bacterium (assembly GCA_035499895.1). Lineage (GTDB taxonomy): Bacteria > Myxococcota_A > Polyangia > Polyangiales > Polyangiaceae > PMG-095. Next base: position 14,700 of record DATJXW010000332.1, read on the forward strand.
ACGGCGCGGACTCGACGCCGGAGACGTCGTGTCCGGTCTTGCTCCACGAATTCGTGCACTCGCTCCAAGATCGGGAGGTGGACCTCACGAGCTTCAGGCAGATGCACGACGCGACCTACGACGCCGACCTCGCGTCGGACGCCGTCATCGAGGGCGAGGCGCAGTTCCAGGCGCAGCGCTACATGGCGTCGATGCTCGGTCTCGATCCGAAGAGCGTCGATTGGGCCCGCTTCTACGCCGAGGGCATCGCGTCCGCGGAGGAGCAGATTGCTCAGGCGCCGTCGCCGCTCACGGCCACGCCGAACTCGTATCCGTACGCCTGGGGCTCGCGCTACATTTCACTCGGCTGGGCGGCAACGGGCCACTCGGGGGTGCTCGATCTGTTCGCCGAGCCGCCCGCCGACACCCAGCGTGAAATGGCGAGCGTCGTCGCGCGAACGGACGACGTGGCCGGGCCGCCCATCGCCGCGCCGGCTGCGCCCGCGCAGTTGACCTTCGTCGGGGACGACGCGCTCGGCGCGCTCGGCGCATTCGAACTCTTGGCACGCAGCGAAGACGCGAGCGCGGAGTCGATCGTCCTCGATTGGCGCTCGGACCACCTCTGGATCTACGCCGGCACCAATGCGGCCGAGCTCCCGTCGACGACGGTCGTTTGGGCCTGCGATTTCAAAACGGCGGGGAGCGCCGCCGGCGCCGCGAGACTCGTCTTCGGCGGCCAGACCGAAGCTCGCGCGGTCGGCTCGCGCTTGGTGGTGGCCGGAGCCGACGACGGCTCGAGCGTCGACTGGGCATTCGACGCGCTCCTCTCACCCTGAAGCTCCACGAGCTCGTCACAACAAGCCGAAACGGCCGGACATTCCCGTCGCCGGAGCGATCCTTCCGCAAAAAAGTCGCTCGATCGCGCGGTGGACAACGTCATGGCGCGTGCTTATAGCTACGCCTAAGGTCCACGTAGGAGGCACCCCCAGCCGTGTTCAAGCGCATCGTCCTGTTCCTCGTCACGAACCTCGCGATCATGCTCACCTTGACGGTGATCTGGCAGATCGTCGTCGCCTCCGGCGTCATCCGGAACACCGAAGTGCTCGGCTCGTACGGGCCGCTCATGGCGTTCTCCGTGCTGTTCGGCTTCGGCGGGGCGTTCATCTCGCTCCTGCTCTCGAAGTACGTGGCCAAGTGGATGACGGGGGCGCAGGTCATCGAGGCGCCGCGCAACGCGGACGAGGCCTGGTTGCTCGACACGGTGCGCCGTCACGCCGACCGCGCCGGCATCGGCATGCCTGAGGTCGCGATTTACGACTCGCCTGAAATGAACGCCTTCGCAACGGGCGCGACCCGCAATCACGCGCTCGTGGCCGTCAGCACCGGGCTCCTGCGGTCGATGGACCGGCAGCAGGTCGACGCCGTGCTCGGCCACGAGATCACGCACGTCGAAAACGGGGACATGGTCACGCTCACGCTCATTCAGGGCGTGCTCAACACCTTCGTCATCTTCCTCTCGCGCGTCATCGGCTCGCTCATCGACGGCGCCCTGCGCGGCCGCAACGACCGTGAGCGCGGCGGCGGCTTCGGCTACTTCATCACCGTGATGATCCTGCAGTCGGTGCTCGGCCTCCTGGCGACGCTCATCGTCGCGTGGTTCAGCCGGCGTCGCGAGTACCGGGCCGATCGCGGCGGCGCCACGCTGGCGAGCACCGCGGCCATGGTGAGCGCGCTCCGCCGCCTCGGGCAGGGCGAGGAAACGGGCTTGCCCAAGGCGATGGCGGCCTTCGGCATCAGCGGCGGCGGTCTCGTCGGCTTGCTCCGCACCCACCCGCCCATCGAAGAGCGCATTCGCGCCCTGCAAGAACAGCGCGCCTGAGCGAGCTCGGCCGCAGGCCGGTCTCGAACGAAGCGGCGCTCAGCGCCGTCGCCGCACGATGCCCGGCGGCGGCTCGCTGCGCGCCGCTTCCGGTTTGGCCGCGGAGGCACGCGCCGGCGCGGGCGCTGCCGTCGGTTTCGGCGCCGGCACGGAAGGCGGCTCTGCGTGCGTCTTCGTTTCGGCGGCCGCCAGAGGCGCGGGTGGAACGGGCGCCGGCGCGGGTTCCGGCTCGGCCGGCGGCAAACCGAGGCGCTCGCGCAGCAAATCGCCGAGGTGCCCGAAGCTCGTTTGCGGGGTGCTCGCGCCGCTCGAGTAGTCGCGGAAATTCTTGCGCTCTTCCACGCGCGCAACCTGCGTGGCGCTGAAGCGCAAGCGGCCGCCGGCGTTCGTGACGAGCACGACGTCGAGCTCCTTGCCCGGCGGGAAAGCGCGCCGGTGATCGGCCCCGGGCGGCAAACCGAGCTCCGCGAGCCGCACGAAGCCGTCACCCTTCGGGGTGGTCACGGTGATGCCGCCGCCGACGCACGCCACGACCTTGGCGCGCAACACCTCTTCGGGCGCGGGGGTCGCGGCCGGATCGGGCGCCTGGAGCGCGCGGAGCGAGAGCCGGACGCGCGGTCCGCGCTCGGAATCGTCGACGCTCAGCACGCGAACCCGTACGCGTTCACCGAGCTGCACCGCGTCCTCGGCGCGCTCCACGCGCCGCCACGCGAGCTCCGACAGATGCACGAAGCCCTCCACGCCGTCGAGGTCGACGACCGCGCCGTGGCGGTTGAAGGCCGTCACGGTGCCGTCGAGCTCGGCGCCCGCGACCACGCGCGCCGCCGCTTCCGCCTGCGCCGCCCGCCGCTGCTCTTCGAGGAACGCGCGGCGCGACACGCTGAAGCGCGGCCCGTCCGGCCGTGCATCGACGACCGTCGCTTCGAGCACCATGCCCGGTTTCACGAACGGCTCGCCCCCCTCGTCGAGCACGTCCGAACGGGCGATGCGTCCGTCGCCCGGCGTGCCCGCGTCGACGAACACGCTGTCGCCCGCAATCTGAATCACCCTCACTCGCACGACGTCGCCCGGGTGCAGGCGACGGCCGGTGGCGCTGCCGCTCTTCGCGGCTTGATTCATCAGCGAAGCAAAGCTCTCGTCGGACATGCGCGGGGAGCATGCCACCCTCCGGGGTCGCGGGCACTAGGGCTGCGCGTGGCTCGACGGACGCCGCAGGCCGGCCTGCCGTCTGCGCGCCGAAAACCACGCGAGCAACGCGAAGCCAGCGAGAGCGGAACCGGCTGGCGCGCCCCGACGATCGCCGAGCGCGCACGCACCGCAGCCGGCGCTCCGCGGGGCGGGGGTCGCGCGAGCGACGTCGCTTGCGGCACGCGGCGGCGCGTTGACCGGAGCCGCCGGGTTCGGCGTGCTCGCGGGCGGGTGGGCGGCGATCGCCGCGACGGCGGGGCCGGGCAAGCCGTTCAGCGCGAGCTCCTCCGAGGCCCCGGCGCCCTGCGCGACCCACGCGGTCACGAGCACGATGTCGTCGGGCGTGAGCTGGCGTTCGTCGCTCGGCGGCATGTGGTCGTCGTCCGTGACCGGCAAGCCGATGCGATGGACGAGCAAGCTCGTCTCCGGTTTGCCCGGCGTGATCGCAGGGCCGGTGTCGCCGCCTTTGAGGAGCGCGCCGTAGTCGTCGATCGCGAGGCCGCCCGCCGCCGCCTGTCCGGAGTGGCACCCGGAGCAATAGCTGTGGAGCAGGGGCGCGACTTCCGTCCGATAGAGCGCGAGATCCGGCGGAAGCTTGGCGAGAAGGTCGGGCGAGGGCGGCGCGGGGGCAACTCGAGCGGGGGCTTCGTGGGCGCCGGTCTCGGCGTGCTTCTCCTGCGCGGCGGGCACGACGCGCGCGGCTGACGGTCCGAGCCCGAGCACCCAACCGGTGAGCGCGGCAAACTCGTGAGCGGTGAGCTGTGTTTCCTTGGCGGGCGGCATGTGCTTGTCGTCTCCGGCGCCCAACGAAATCCGCTCGATGAGGAGACTCGTGGCCAAGTCACCGGGGACGACGGCCGGCCCCGATTTGCCGCCCTGTTCGAGCGCCGCGAGGGAGTCCACCCTGAGCTTGCCCTTTTGCTTGTCGGGGCCGTGACATTTCACGCAATGCTCGGCGAGGATCGCCGTCGCCGAGGAGGCTTTTTGCGCCGGCGGCGCCGCGCTCGAGGGTGGGCGCGCACCGGGCGCGGGTGACGCGGACGGCGCCGGCTCGGCGCGCTCGGGCGCGGCCGACGACGGCGCGCTCGAGTCACTCTTCGGGGTGGTCTGCGTGGGGAGCTTGGCCGCGGGCGCGCTGCCGAGCGCGTGCTCGAGCAGCGAGCGCGCGTCCTCGGGTGCGAGCAGGTCGCGCACGAGCAGCGTGTCGTTCGCGCCGCGCTCGATCCAAAATCGGACGGTCGCGGTTTCCGGCGCCGTGAGCCCCGGCTTGCCTTCGGGCGGCATGTGATCGTCGTCGCTCGTCGGCAGGAGCGTCCGCGTGAGCAGCGGACTGTCGTCCGGATTGCCCGGCGTGACGACGGAGCCGTCTTCGCCGCCCTTCTCGAGGGAGGCGAGCGAATCCAGGCGCAGGCTGCCCTTCACCTTTTCTTGGCCGTGACACTGAACGCAGCGCTCGTTCAAAATCGGCTGAATCACGTCCGCGTAGAGGCGCGGTTCCCGTGCCGGCTCCTTGGCGGCGCTCGAGGCCGAGGCGGCCGGCGCGGGCGTGCCGCCGAGGAGCTCCTTGAGAGGCCCCGGCGCGTAGCGCGTGAGATAGGTGTCGCCGCGTGTGAGCGTGCCGCCGAAGTGCGCGCCGATGGACAACACGCCGAGCGCCACGCCGAGCAACCCGCGGTAGAGCCAGCGCGCGCGATCCGAATCCGCGCGCTCCTGATACTCCCAGGCGAGCGGGCATAGACAGATGCCGACCGCGGCAAAAAGCTCGAAGCGGCGATGCACGTTCAGCGCGCCCGGCGCGAAATCGCCCGAACGCGCGAGCAGGTGGCCGAGCAGGAACGCGGCCGTCGTCGCGAGCACGAGGAGCGGCAGCGCGAGCTTGACCGCCGGATCGAGGCGAGCGCGCAGGCGCGGCGAGAGCGTCGCCGCCTCGGCCGCGCCCACGAGCAGCACGAAGCCGATCGGCAAGTGCACGACGAGCGGGTGAAAGCGCCCGACGAACAGCGTGAAATCCGCGGGCTTACCCCCCGTGTGACGGAGCACGGCGTCGGTGACGACCACGACGACGAGTCCGGCCAGGGCGAGGACGACGCTCCCCGAGCGCCAGAACGGCCGATCGTCGTGCATTCGTAGTCCTCGAGCTTAGCGCGCTCCACCGCGAACGGCTGCTAATCTCCCTCGCGTCATGCCCGAGCTGCCCGACGTGGAGCTCTACATTGCGGCGCTCCGGCCGCGCATCGTCGGCCGGCGACTCGAACGGGTCCGCCTGTTTTCGCCCTTCGTCCTGCGTTCCTTCGAGCCGCCGCTCGCGGCCGTCAACGGCGAGACGGTGGGCGGGCTCCGGCGCCTCGGCAAGCGCATCGTGCTCGAGCTCGCGGGCGATCTGTTCGTGGTGATTCACCTCATGGTCGCGGGTCGCTTTCAGTGGTGGGAACCGCAGAACCCGGCGGCCAAACCCGGCGGCAAGATCGCGCTCGCCGCGTTCGATTTCGAGCACGGGACGCTCGGCTTCACCGAAGCGAGCAAGAAGAAGCGCGCGTCCCTCTACGTCGTGCGCGGCGAGGAAGCGCTCCGCGAGCACGATCCGGGCGGCCTCGATCCGCTGAGCATCAAGCTCAAGGATTTTCGGGCGGCGCTCACGCGTGAAAACCACACGGTCAAGCGCACCCTCACCGACCCGCGCGTCTTCAGCGGCATCGGCAACGCGTACTCGGACGAGATTTTGCATCGCGCCAAGGTTTCGCCCCTCAAGTGGACGACGCGGCTCGACGACGACGAGATCAAGCGCCTGCACGCCGCGACGGGCAAGGTGCTCCGCGAATGGTTCGAACGGCTGCGCGCCGAGACCGGCGACGCGTTTCCGACGAAGGTGACCGCTTTCCGTCCCGAAATGGCGGTGCACGGCAAGTACCGCGAGCCGTGCCCCGTGTGCGGCGCGCCGGTGCAGCGCATCGTCTACGCGGAGAACGAGGCGAACTACTGCGCTCGCTGCCAGACGGACGGCAAGGTGCTCGCCGACCGCTCGCTGTCGCAGCTCTTGAAAGACGACTGGCCCCGCACGCTCGAAGAGTGGGAAGCGATGCGCAAGCCGCGCGCCGAGTGACGCGCGGAGCGGTTGCGGCGCCGCGGCCGGCGGCGTACGACGGAATGCGTGCTCAAGCCCGGCGATTACATCCGCGACATCCTGCACTCCGATCCTGGGAAGAACGTCACGGCGCGCGGCTGGATCAAGACGCGTCGCGACAGCAAGGGCGTTCACTTCCTGCAGCTCAGTGACGGTAGTTGTTTTCGCGATTTGCAGGTCGTGATCGCGGAGGGCGGCGTCGCCGAGGACGTGCTCCACGCGGCCACGACGGGCGCTTCCGTCGAGGTGTCGGGCGAGCTCGTCGCGTCGCCGGCGCCGGGACAGCGCGTCGAGCTCCAAGCCAAGTCGCTCACCGTCATCGGACCGGCCGACGCGAAGAGCTACCCGCTACAAAAGAAGGGCCATTCGTTCGAGTTCCTGCGCGACATCGCCCACCTCCGCCCGCGCACGAACACCTTCGGCGCCGTGTTTCGCGTGCGAAGCGCGCTGTCTTTCGCGATTCACTCGTTCTTTCGCGAGCGCGGCTTCGTCTACGTGCACACGCCGATCATCACGGCCTCGGATTGTGAAGGCGCGGGCGCGATGTTCGGCGTGACCACGCTCGACCTCATGAACGTGCCGCGCCTCGCCGAAGGCAAGGTCGATTACGCGCGCGATTTCTTCGGCAAACCCGCCTACCTCACGGTGAGCGGCCAACTCGAAGGGGAGATCTTCGCGCTCGCCCTCAGCAACGTTTACACGTTCGGCCCGACCTTCCGCGCCGAGAACTCCAACACGCCGCGCCACCTCGCCGAATTCTGGATGATCGAGCCCGAGATGGCGTTCTGCGATCTGGCCGACGACATGGAGCTCGCCGAGGATTTCTTGAAATACGTCATCGGCTACGTGCTCGATCAGTGCGGGCCGGACCTCGAGTTTTTCAACGAGCGCATCGACAAGAGCGTGCTCGCGACGCTCGAGCACGTCGCGACCTCGCCCTTCGAGCGCATCACGTATACCGAAGCCGTGCGTATCCTCGAGCAGGCCGGCAAGAACTGGGAATTCCCGGTCCATTGGGGCGCCGATCTCCAAAGCGAGCACGAGCGTTACCTCACGGAGGAGAAATTTCGCCGCCCGGTGATCGTCACGGACTATCCGCGCGAGATCAAAGCCTTCTACATGCGGATGAACGACGACGGCAAGACGGTGCGGGCGATGGACGTGCTCGCGCCGCGCATCGGCGAAATCATCGGCGGCAGTCAGCGCGAGGAGCGGACCGACGTGCTCCGCGAGCGCATTCGTGCGCAGAATCTGAACGAGGACGCGTACTGGTGGTACCTCGAGCTTCGCAAGTACGGTTCGGTGCCTCACGCCGGCTTCGGGCTCGGCCTCGAGCGCATGCTCATGTACCTCACGGGCATGAAGAACATTCGCGACGTCGTGCCGTTCGCGCGCACGCCCGGCTCGGCCGATTTTTGAGGGACGCTAGCCGGAGTGGGCGCGCTCGGCGGCCCACGCGCGCGTCGCGGCTTTGACGCGAGCCTGGACGCTCGGCGGGACGGTCGTTTCGCTCGCGCTCCTACGGCAGAGGTCGAGCGCCTGCTTGAGCGCGGCGCAGGCGCTGCCGCACGCCGGGCACCCGAGCACGTGTGCTTCCATCGTGGCGCAGTCGAGCTGATTGAGGTCGCCCTCGAGCTTCTTCGACCAGAGCGCCATCACGTCCGGGCAGCTCGCCGACGGCGGCGGGGCGCTCGGTTCGAGCCAAGGTTCGAGCCGTTCGCGCAGCGCGCTCCGTGCGCGGTGCAGCCGACTTTTGAGCGCTTGCTGCGAGATTCGCAGCACGGAGGCGGCCTCCGCCGCGGAGAGCCCCTCGACGTCGCGGAGTAGAATCACTTCGCGCGCTTCGAGCGGCAGTTCGCGGAGCGCGGCGCGGAGCGCGCCGACGAGCTCGCTTTCCGCGGCCCGCGCTTCGGGGTTCGGCTCGTCGTCGGGCAGTTCGGGGTCGTCGGCGCGAGGCGGCGCGTTCTTGAGGCCGCGCCGGCGCCGGAGGCACGCGTTGCGCGTGACCGTGAAGACCCAGCTCGCGAGCGAGCCGCGGCCGTCGAACTGCCCGACCTGCCGCGCCACCGTGAGCAGCGTGTCTTGGAGGACGTCGTCGGCGTCCGGAGCGGACCCGCAGAGGCGCTGAGCGAAGCGACGAACCCGCGGCGCGATCGCGCCGAGCAAGGCTTCGACCGCGGCGGGTTCGCCGCGTTGGGCTCGTGGCAAGAGGTCCGTTTCGAGCTCGGTCATGCTAGACGCGCCGCTCGGCGCGGTGGGCAGCGGTTCTCACGCGGCCGGCGCGCTCACCTGCGCGGCCTTCGGTTCGAAGGTGAGCTCGACGTCCGGCGGATGCAAGAGCGTGCCGTACGCGGGACAGTGGCGCACGGCTCGCTCGATCGCCGTCGCGTAATGCTCGGGCAGCCCGGCCGGCAGCATCACGCGAAGGGTGAGGCGACCGATGCGCGGCACGGGCTCGCGCACCTTTTCGAACTCGACCTCGACGCGCAAGCGTTCCGTCGGCAGCTTGCGCGCGAAGAGGAACGCGGCCGCGTAGTAATGCGCGCACGCTCCGACCGCGAGCGCCATCACGTCGAGCGGGGACGGTCCGCGGTTCTCTCCGCCCGGCGTGGGCGGAACTTGGTCGAACGTGAGAGTGTGCCCGTCGAGGGTCGCTTGCGACGCGACACCGCCGGCCGATTCGACGAGCGCCTTCACGACGACCCCCACAGATGTCGCAACAAGGCCTTCAGCTGGCTCGCCGTCGGCTCTTTGGGGTTCCCGGCGCCCGCTCGGCGCGCGTCTTCGCGGCAGTGGCAGCGGTCCTCCGGGCGAACGTCGCCGAGGACCGCCTCGACGTGCCGGCCGCATCCGGCGTAGGTTGGCTTACCACAGCTCGAACAGGTGACTCGCTGGCACATGGCTGACTCTTGCTCCTGCAAATCAAGAGCCAGCGCCGGGCCAAAAGGGTTCGCGTCGGGTTAGCGAAATTTCGCGGCCGCCTGCGCGCGCGGCTCCTTTGCCGCGGCGGCTGCCGACGAAAGAATTTCGCCGCGCTGGCGCTCGAGCGCGCAGCTGTTGCGCTTCGCCCCGCGAGCGCCCCGCACCCCGAACAAAGATTTGACCATGGTTCTAGGTGTGCGTCGCGAGTACCCGTTGTAGTAGGGGCGCGGGTCCCGTCAACAAGGACGCATGGGAATGAAGCTTCGTTCATACATCAAGCACCGGCACTACAGGCACAACACCGCCGGCGTGAGCTACACCCCCAAGCAGCTCGCCGGCATCTACGGGTTTCCGAAGACGTCCGACGGCAGCGGCAAGAAAGTCGCCGTCATCGAGCTCGGCGGCGCGTACAACCAGGCCGATCTCGACAAGTATTTCGCGAGCCTCGGCCTCAAGGTAAAGCCGGTCGTCTTTCACTCGATTCAGGGCGCGCAAAACACCTCCGACGGTCCGAACGGCGCCGACGGCGAGGTGATGCTCGACCTCTGCGTGATCGGCGGCATGGCGCCTGGTGCGGAGCTTCACTGCTACACGGCCCCGAACACGGACGCGGGCTTTCTCGCGGCGATCAATCAGGCCATCACCGACAAGATGGACGCGATCAGCATCTCGTGGGGCGGCGCCGAAAACGAGTGGGACGCCAAGGTGATTCAGCAGTTCAACGACGCCTTCCAAAAGGCCGCGAGCGCGAACATCACCGTGACCGCCGCCGCCGGCGACAACGGCTCGGGCGACGGGGAGCCCGGCCAGCACGTCGACTTCCCGGCGTCGTCGCCGTGGGTGCTCGGCTGCGGCGGCACGTCGTTGACCAGCACGTCGCCCATCAACGAAGTGGTGTGGAACGACGGCTCGAAGGGCGGCGCGACGGGCGGCGGCGTGAGCACGGTGTTCCTCTTGCCGGACTACCAAAAGCTCTCGAACGTGCCGGGCAGCAAGTACCGCGGCGTGCCGGACGTCGCCGGCAACGCGGACCCCGAGACGGGGTGGACCATCGTGGTCGACGGTCAATCCATGGTGATTGGCGGCACGAGCGCGGTCGCTCCCATGTGGGCGGCGGCCGCAGCCGTGCTCTCGCAAGCACTCGGCAAGAACGTCGGCTTCTTGAACAACGCGCTCTACTCACTGCCGGGTTGGAACCGAGACATCCAATCGGGCAACAATGGCACGTACACCGCGCGGGCGGGTTACGACTGCTGCACCGGGCTCGGCGTGCCGCTCCTCACGAAGCTCCTTCAAGCGCTCGGCGCCCAGGCGCCGCAGCCGCAACCGCAGCCCCAGCCCACGCCGCCCCCCGCGACGACGACGCACACCATCGTCATCACGGGCTCCGCGCACGTCACGGTCGACGGCAAGCCGCTTTAGCTAAACCCAAGCTCGCTTGGGTATACCGAAACAAAAAAGCACCGACGAGACAGACCACGCCAAAAGCTAGGGAATTTTGCGGGCCTCACCCAAGTGGGGCTCCAAAATTCACGATCGATCCGAGTGGTCTCCGGTGTAGCTAGCGTCGTCCTCGCGCTTGAAGATCCAGAAGAGATACGCGAGCGCGGGGACGAGCACGAGCGACCCGGCGACGACGGCGATCACGAGCGCGGGCAACACTTCGGGATGCGAGGCCGCGGTCGCGAGCGACACGTCGGGCAGAATGAAGTGCCCGCGGAGCGCGAGACCCCAGCCGAACATCACGAGCGTGACTTGGAGGGCCGCGGTCAGCCGCGCGAGCCTCACGGCCCGCGCGGCGAGGCACCCGAGCGTGCCGGCGGCCGCGGCGGCCGTGGCGCCCTGAATGGGCCACGTCCAGGCCGACGAACGGAGGTTCTCGAAGAGCGCCGGCGCGTAGCGACCGGCGAGCAAGAACGTGGCGAGGGCGCACGCGCCCGCGACGAGCTCGAAGACGACGGCGAGCCGTCGAAAGTCGTCCGACAACGCGCCGCTCGTCTCCGCGGTGAGGTACACGGCGGCGAGCAACGCGAAGAGCGCGAGGGCGAACAAGCCGACCGCGAGCGCGAACGGCGTGGTCCAGCCCGCGAGAAAGCCGGTCGTCACGCCGGCGGCGCTCACTCGCACGTCGCCGCTCGAAATGCCCGCCACCACGGCGCCGAGCGCGAGCGGTGTGAGCACGCTTGCCCAGCCGAACACGCGAGCCCACCCTGCTCGCGCCTCCGCCGTCTGAATGCCGTAGGCGTGAAACACGTAGGCGGCCCCACGGAAGACGATGCCGACGAGCGCGAGCGCGATGGGCACGTGGAGCGCGACCCCGAGCGCGGCGAACGCCTGCGGAAAGCCGGAAAACAGGAGCACGATGACGAAGATCAGCCAGACGTGATTCGCCTCCCAGATCGGCGCGATGGCGCGGCGAACCGCGCGCTCCTGGTCGGCCTTGCGCGGCCCGTGGGCGAACAAGCTCAAGAGCCCGGCGCCGAGATCCGCGCCGCCCGTCACCGCGTAGACGACGAGCCCGAGGCCGATGATGGCGTAGAGCACTTCGGCCCAGGGCGATACGCCGTCCGTCATGCGTGCGTCTCCAGCGGCGTGTCGTCGCCGAGCACGTAGCGCGCGAGCAAGAGGCTCACCACCGCGCCGAGAAATGCGTACAAAACCGCGCTCGCCACGAACGACACGACGAGGTTCGGCATGGGCGTCACGGCGTCCCGCGTGCGGAGCACGCCCTGGATGATCCACGGCTGACGACCGACCTCCGTCACGATCCAGCCGGCTTCCACCGCGACGAGCCCGAGCGGCCCCGCGAGCATGCACGCGAGGAGAAACCGCTTTTGCGCGTGGAGCGGCTTTTTGCGCAGTAAGAGCCATCCGCCCCACAGCGCGACGCCGAGGAGCGCCGTGCCGCAGCCGACCATGGCTTGAAAGGCCAGGTGGACGAGCGGCACCGCGGGCCAATCGTCGCGCGGAAACGCTTCGAGTCCGCGCACCTCGGCGTGGAGGTCGCCGAACGCGGCCAGGCTGAGCCCGCCGGGGATCTCGATGCCGAAGCGCACGCGCCGCGCGTCCATGTCGGGCAAGCCGCCGACGACGAGCGGCGCCGGTCGCGCCGTTTCGAAGAGCGCTTCCGCGGCCGCGAGCTTCACGGGTTGATAGACGGCGAGCTGCTTTCCCGCGGCGTCGCCGGTGAAGGCCTGGAGCGGCGCCGTGACGATCGCGAGGGGGAGCACGACGCGGATGGCCGCCGCGTGCAAGTCCGAGCTCGGCCGCGAGCGCAGCCGGAACGCGTGGATGCCGAGCACCGCGAAGGCGATGCTCGAGTACGCGGCGCACACCATGTGCGTCGCCTGAGTCGCGAAGGCGGGCGTGAAAAAGGCCCGCGCCAGATCGATATCGGTGAAATCACCGTTCGCAAGCAGGCGAAAGCCGCGCGGCGTGTTCATCCAAGCGTTCACCGCCACGACGAAGACCCCGCTCGCGACGCCGCTCAGCGCGACCACGGCGCCGCTCGCGAAGTGGACGGCGCGCGGCACGCGCTCGCGCCCGTAGAGGTAGACGCCGAGCGCGATCGCTTCGAGAAAGAACGCGAAGCCTTCCAGGCTGAACGGCATGCCGATGAGCGGCCCCGCGTGCAGCATGAAGCGCGGCCACAAGAGGCCGAGCTCGAAGCTCAACACCGTTCCGGATACGGCGCCCACGGCGAACAGGATCGCCGTGCCCTTGGCCCAGCGCTCCGCGAGCGCGCGGTATTCGGCGCGGTCGGTGCGAACGTAGCGCCACTCGGCGAGCAGCATGAGGAGCGGCATGGCCATGCCCGCGACCGCGAACAGGATGTGGAAGCCGAGCGACACCGCCATCTGCAGGCGCGCGGCGAGGAGGGACGACATGCGCTTCTCCGCCGACAGATGTGGCGCCCTCGCCCGAGCGCGTCACGCCTTTTTTTGGAGCCGGAGGAATCACGGGTCGGCGTGGCTACCGGAACCGGTTCCATCCGCCGCCGACTTCTGCCACGCTCGGAAGCAATGCTGAAATCGACGAGCTTGCTCCTGGCTCTGCTCGCCGGCCCCCTGCTTGCCGGCGGGTGTTCGGCCTCCACAAGACCGAACGCGCCGCCGCGTCCGTGCCCGCCCGTGTCCGCGCCCCTACCGGCGGCGGTCGCGACCACGGTCGCAGCGCCCGTGCCGGCGGCGCCCGTGAGCGGGTGGCTCGATCGCAGTGCGACGCCCGACGAACGAGCGCGCCGCCTCGTCGCGGCCATGACCGAAAACGAAAAGCTCGCCCTCGTCACGGGTTACTTCGGTGTTCAGCAATCGTGGAACGAGTACCGGTTTCCGGAGGCGCGACCGCAGTCGGCCGGCGTCGTGCTCGGCGTGCCGCGACTCGGCTTCCCGCCGGAGTGGCAGTCGGACGCCGGGAGCGGCGTGGCGACGCAGGGTGAGGCGCCGCCCGAGCTCGAACGCACGTTGCTGCCCTCGGGCATCCTGACCGCGTCGACGTGGGATCCGGAGCTCGCGGAGCGCGGCGGCGCGATGATCGGCAGTGAAGCGCGGGCGTCGGGCTTCAACGTCATGCTGGCCGGTGGGGTGAATTTGATGCGGGAACCGGGCAACGGTCGCAACTTCGAGTACGGCGGCGAGGACCCGCTGCTCGCCGGGACGATGGTCGGCGCGCTCGTGCGCGGCATTCAGTCGAACCACATCGTCGCGACGGTGAAGCACTTCGCGCTGAACGATCAGGAGACGGCGCGGCGCTCGGTCAACGTGCTCATCGACGAAAGCGCGGCGCGCATCTCCGACCTGCTCGCCTTCCAAATCGCCATCGAACGCGGCGATCCGGGCTCGGTGATGTGCAGCTACAACCTCGTGAACGGCGTCCACGCCTGTCAGGACGATTGGCTCCTGAATCGGGTGCTCAAGCGCGACTGGGATTTTCGCGGTTACGTGATGTCGGATTGGGGCGCCCAGCACGACAGCGTCGCCGACGCGAACCACGGTCTCGATCAGGAGACGGGCGTGTTTCGGCGCGGCGAGTACCAGTTCCTCGACAAGCTCGCCGGGGCGGTCGCGCGCGGCGCCGTCTCGCCGGCGCGGCTCGACGACATGGCCCTGCGCGTGAGCCGGTCGCTCATCGCCAAGGGTGCCGTCGACGATCCGGTCACGCCGGGTCCCATCGACTTTGCCGCGCACGCCGCGGTGAGCGAAGCCGACGCCGAGGGCGGCATCGTCCTCTTGAAAAACGCCGGCACGCTGCCGCTCGACGCGCGCGTGAAGCGCATCGCCGTGATCGGCGGCCACGCGGACGTGGGGGTGCTCACGGGGGGCGGTTCGGCCCAGGTTTACTCGCCCGGAGGCAACGCGGTGCGCGGACTCGGCCCGCCGCATTGGCCCGGCCCGCACGTTTACGCCCGCTCGTCGCCGCTCGAGGCGTTGAAGCGCGAGCTTCCGAACACCGCTTTCGACTTCAACGACGGCGCCGATCGCGCCGCCGCCGCCAAAGCCGCGGCGGGCGCCGACCTCGCGATCGTGTTCGCGACGCAATGGACCGCCGAGTCGCTCGACTTCCCGCTCGCTCTGCCCAACGACCAAGACGCGCTCATCGACGCCGTGGCGCGCGCGAACCGTCGCACCATCGTCGTGCTCGAGACGGGCGGTCCCGTGCTCATGCCGTGGCTCGCGCGCGTGAACGCGGTCGTCGAGGCGTGGTACCCGGGGACGCGCGGCGGGCCGGCCATCGCTCGCATTCTGAGCGGCGCCGTGAATCCGTCGGGTCATCTGCCCGTGAGCTTCCCGCGCACGGCCGACCAACTGCCGCGCGCGAAGACCGAGGGCGTCGGCGCGACCCCCGACATCGTCTTCGACGTGCACTACGACGAAGGCGCGGCCGTCGGTTATCGCTGGTACGACGCGCGCCACGCCGAGCCGTTGTTTCCGTTCGGCCACGGTCTCGCGTACACGACTTTCACGCGTCAGGGCCTCGTCGCACGCCTCGAAGACGGCGAGCTTCGCGTTCGGTTCCGCGTCAAAAACAGCGGCAAACGCCCCGGTCAGGACGTGGCGCAGATCTACGTCGGGCCCCTCGGCGGCGGTTGGGAAAGCCCGAAGCACCTCGCCGGTTTCGCGAAGTCGGAGCTCGCGCCCGGCGCGACTCGCGACGTGATCGTCACGCTCGATCCGAGGCTCTTTGCGCTCTGGGACGCGGCCCGCTCGGATTTTCACGTCGCCGCGGGCCGCTACCGCGTCACGCTCGCGAGCTCCGCGCGCGATCCCGGCCAGAGCGTCACGCTCGCGCTCGAAGAGCGCAGGTTGCCGGCAGGTGCGGGCTCGAAGGGCGACTAGAAACCTGCCTGTGCTCGCCTCATCCACCGCCCGCCGCCTTGCGAGCTCGAGAAATTAAGGACACTCCCTAGACTAGCCGTCAGCGCCGTGCGAGCCGGTCGTCGTCTCCGGCGTGCTATTTTCGTGGGATGCGTTTCGTCGTCCTGGCGGCGCTCGGTCTCGCCGTCGCGTGCGGCGGTGAGTCGCGTTCCGCGCGGTCCAACGACGCGAGCGCCGCCGGCGCGGGAGCAGGCGGCGCGACCGCGGGCTCCGGCGCGGGCGCGGCGGCGGGGACGAGCGCGAGCAGCGGCTCCGGCGGCATGGCGGCGAGGGCTGGGAGCGGAGGGAGCAGCGGAGACGGCACGAGCGCCGCGGGCACGGCCGGAGTCATCGCCGGACGCGTGCCGGCGCAGCACCGTCCGAGCTCCGGGTCGGCGTGTCCCGTCGAACGCGGCTCGAACCCGCCACCGAGCGGGCCCGCATGCACCACCGCGCCCTGCCAGAGCGACTCCGACTGCGTCGACGGCATGAACGGCCGTTGTCTTTCGGGCTCGTCCGGGTGCTCCGGGAGCTGCTCCTACGACCAGTGCTCGCGTGACGCCGATTGCGGCGACATGGGCCCTTGCGAGTGCCGTCGCGCACCGACCGATACCTATCCCACCGAGTGCGTCGGTAACGGCAATTGTCTGGTCGACGCGGATTGCGGACCGGGCGGCTACTGCTCACCGAGCGATCTCGACGAAAGCTGTGACGTCTGCCTCAGCAGCGACTATTGCGCGCTCATCGGGAACGCCTGCGAGCCGCCCGGCAGCTGCGCCTGCGGCAACAGTTGCGGCACGGGCTACTTCTGTCACACGCCGAACGACACGTGCCTCGACGACAGCGACTGTTCGGACGGGCTCGAGATCTGCGGGTTCGACCTCACGCATCGGGACTGGCGCTGCGCGCCCTGCACCGAACGACCGTGAGCGTGCGTCGCTCGAGCGAGCCGTCGCGGCTCAAGCGCGGCCGGCGGCGTCGAGCCGGATCGCCTGGGACGCCGTGATCGCCGTCATGTGCACGATCGAGTCGACGCTCGCGCCTTGCTGCAGCACGTTCACCGGCCGGCGCAGGCCGAGCACCATCGGACCGATCACGTCGGCGTTGCCCGTCACCGAGAGCAGCTTGTACGCGGCGTTGCCCGCGTCGAGGTTCGGGAAGATGAGGACGTTCGCCGAGCCTTTGAGTTTCGAGAACGGATAAACGGCGCGCGCTTCTTCGTCGAGCGCCACGTTCGCCTGCATCTCGCCGTCGATCATGAGGCTCGGGCGCAGCTTTTGCACCTTGGCCGTCGCGTCGGCGACTTTTTTGGATTGGGGGTGCGGAGCATCCCCGAAGTTCGAAAACGAGAGCATGGCGATGCGCGGCTCGAGGCCGAGCTCGGTGACGGCGTCGGCCGCGAGGAGCGCGATTTCGGCGAGCTCGTCGGCGTTCGGGTCGATGTTGATCGTCGTGTCGGCGAGAAAGCGCACCCCTTCCTTGGTGACGACCATGTACATGCCCGCCGCGCGGCGCACGCCCTCGCGCATCCCGACGATCTGCAAGGCAGGGCGAATGGTGGCCGGGTACGGCTGGCGTACGCCCGCGACCAAGCCGTCGGCGTCGCCCTCCGCCACCATCACCATGCCGAACGCGGTGCGCGAACGGCGGAGCTCCTTGTGCGCGGCGAGGCGCGTCATGCCGCGGCGCTGGCGCTTCTGCCAGTAGCTCTCCACGTAGCGCTCGAGCTCGGCGCACTCGCGCGGATCGACGATGTTCGCGCCTTCGAGCGAGAAGCCGAGGCGCTCGGCGTGCTCGAGGATGCGCTCGCGCACGCCGAGCAACACGGGCTCCGCGACGCCCGCGTCGAGCACGGCGTGAGCCGCGCGCAAGATCGAATCGCTGTCGCCCTCCGGGAACACGATGCGCTTCTGCTTGGCCTTCACCGCTTCGGTGATGTTCCAGAGCACGCGGCGCGTCGGCGAAATCGTGTGGTAGAGGCGCGCCTTGTACTCGTCGATGTCGAACGACTCGCGCGCGACGCCGGATTCCATCGCCGCCCTCGCGACGGCCGGTGCGACCCAATAGAGCACGCGGTTGTCGAACGGCTTAGGGATCACGTAGTCGCGCCCGAAACGGAGCCGCGAGCGGCCGTAAGCGCGCAGCACTTCGTCCGTCACGTCCTCGCGCGCGAGCTCGGCGAGCGCCTCGGCCGCCGCGACTTTCATCTCCTCGCTCACCGAGCGGGCGCGCACGTCGAGCGCGCCTCGGAAGACGAACGGGAAGCCGAGCACGTTGTTCACCTGGTTCGGGAAATCACTGCGCCCCGTGGCGACGACGGCGTCGGGGCGCGTCGCGAGCGCTTCTTCGTAGCCGATCTCGGGATCGGGGTTCGCGAGCGCGAAGATGATGGGTTTCGGCGCCATCGTCTTCAGCATCGCGGGCGTGACCAGGCCGCCCGCCGACAAGCCGAGCATGACGTCGGCGCCGACCATCGCCTCGCCGAGCGTGCGGCGCGGGTCGCTCTTCGGGCGCGCGAAGCTGCCGCGGAATTCGTCGAGATCGGGGCGGCCTTCGACGAGCACGCCGTTCACGTCGACCATCGTGACGTTTTCGCGCAAAACGCCGAGGCGCACCCACATTTGCATGCAGCTCGTCGCGGCCGCGCCCGCCCCGATGCAGCACACCTTGAGCTCGGAGAGCGCTTTCTCCTGGAGCTCGGCCGCGTTCCGCAGCGCGGCGGCCGAGATGATCGCCGTGCCGTGCTGGTCGTCGTGAAACACGGGGATCGACATGCGTTCGCGCAAGGCCCGCTCAATCACGAAGCAGTCCGGCGCCCGCACGTCCTCGAGGTTGATGCCGCCGAACGTCGGCTCGAGCGCGCGCACGACCTCGACGAAGCGCATCGGATCCGTCTCGTCGACCTCGATGTCGAACACGTCGATGTCGGCGAAGCGCTTGAACAGCACCGCCTTGCCCTCCATCACCGGCTTGGCGGCACGGGGGCCGAGGTTGCCGAGCCCGAGCACCGCCGTGCCGTTCGACACGACCGCGACGAGATTGCGCCGCGCCGTATAAAGGTTCACGGCCTCGGGGTCGCGAGCGATCTCGCGGCACGGAGCGGCGACGCCCGGCGTGTACGCGAGCGACAAATCGAGCTGCGACGCGACCGGCTTGGTCGACACCACTTCGATTTTTCCGGGCCGTCCGCTCGCGTGATACCGGAGCGCGTCTTCGTCTTTCATGGTCGTCCGTTCGCGCCTTTGGTGCGCGCGGGCCGAGCATAGAGCGCGACCTGCCGCGACGGAAATGGTCCCAAACTCGCCGCTCGGTTTGCCGCTCGGCGACGTGCCGTTTCAGCGTCCTGCCGCCAGCCACGGCCGCGGGCGTTCGAGTGACATCCAGCGTTCCGGTGCCGCGAGCGCATGAAAGCCGGCGCGCTCGTAGACGGCGTGGGCGTCGGCCGTGGCGAGCGTCCACTTGTAGACGAGCGAGAGCTCGGGGTGCGCGAGGGCGAACCGCACGAGGGCCTGCCCGAGGCCGCGGCCGCGCGCTTCGGGCGCGACGACGACGTCCATGAGGTAGGCGAAGCGCGTGAAGTCGGTCACGAGGCGCAAACAGCCGATTTGAAGAAGACCCGAGTAGGCGCCGGCGACGAACGACGAGCGACGAAAGCCGCGCTCGACCTCCGAGGGTAAAATCCCGGGGCTCCAATAGCTCGCGGTGAGCCAGGCGTGGACGCGTTCGAAATCGAAACGTTCGACGCGGTCGTCGATGACGAAGCCCCGGTGGCAGACGCGCATGTCTCGGAGCGTAGAGCGGCGCCGCAAAAACGGCAGGTACAGCGTCGAAACGGTCGTGAGGACAGCGGGTCGCCGTCGCGCGCGCGGATGCCCGGCTTGACGCCGAGTCGATTCGGCTTACGAGCACTCAGGCATGAAGGAAGCACCGCCGGAGTGCAAGGAGCCAGGACTCCTCGCGCCCGTCATCGACCGCAATCGCTGCGAAGGCAAGGAGGATTGCGTGCGCGTTTGTCCCTATGACGTGTTCGAGCTCGGTGTGCTCGGTCGGACGGAGCGCGGGCAGCTGTCGCTCGTGGGGAAGCTGAAGGCGTTCGGGCACGGCTACCGGCAGGCGTTCGCGGTGCGAGCCGACGCTTGTCACGGCTGCGGCCTGTGCGTGAAGGCCTGCCCCGAAAAGGCCATCACGCTCGCTCGCGCCTGAAAACAAGCCATACTGCGTGTCCGAAGGCAGGTGGGCACCGATCTTTCGCCGCCACGGTGTACGGAGCATCCGGGAGTCGGCGCCTCCGAGCGTTGCATGAGCTGCGCGCGCTTCCTCTGCGCCGACTGCTTTCGCTTTCGAGTCGACGGTTCGCCCTGGTGTGCGGGTTGCGTTTCGCTCGTGAGCGAGCGGAAGGATCGCTTTCCGTTTGCGTTCGCTCTCGCCAACGCGGCGGTCGGCTTCGGGTTCGTGCTCGCCGCCGTGAGGGCGGCGCACCTCAGCTGGACGTGGCTGCTCGGTGGGGGCGTGCCGCTCGGCTTCGCAACGGCCGAGATCGTCCGCTTCGTTCGCGGCGAGCCGCCGCTCACGCGGCGCGAAATCGTCGAGGTCGAACCGGGCGTGCCGCCTCGACGGACGAAGCGGTTACGGCGAGCGACCCGGCGCTTCCTGCGCGGCGTCGTGCCGTCGTGGTCGGCGCGGACGACGGTGCTCGTCGTGGTGACGAGCTTTTTGCTCACCGGGTTGCTCTTGCCGAAGGCGCTCGCGCTCCCCCGCTTCGTCGAGTTCGAGCTCGTGCTCGGATCGTGGTGGGCGATATTGTGGGTCGTGCTCGGCGTGCTGCTGTATCGGGGCGCTCGGTTGGCCGACGATCACTCGCTCTCGCTGCGGGGGCTCGAGCTCGGCGGGCTGTCGCGCGTGCGCGGCGTGCCGGTCGACGTGGCGCTCGAGCTCGGCGGCTGCTTCGGGCTCGACGGGATCCTCGGCGTGCTCGCCCTCGGGCTCATCGCGGTGGCGGCGTCGTGGTTGCTGGTGGACCTCGCGTTTCCGGCCCTGTTCTTCCTGGCGTACGTGTTGCTCCGCGGCGCACTCGCCCGCGTGACGAACGACGAGCACGGCTGCGCGTATCGCCTCGGACGGTCCGCGGCCTGGGCGCTCGTCTGGAGCGGCGTTTACACGGCGCCGCTCGCGCTCGTGAGTTACGTCGTTCACTTCGCCCTGCTCCATGCCTGAAGTCGTGCTAGCCCGGCGCCCGTGATTCGTCTCGATTCGGTGACCAAGCAGCACGGGAGCCAGATTTTGTTTCTCGACGCGTCGTGCGCGATCTTTCGCGGCGACAAGATCGGGCTCATTGGGCCGAACGGCGCCGGCAAGTCGACGATCTTTCGACTGATCGTGAAGGAAGAGCACCCGGACGGCGGGCAAGTCGCGGTCGATCGCGGCACCACCATCGGTTACTTCAGCCAGGACGTGGGCGACATGCACGGGATGAGCGTCGTCGCGGCGACGCTCGCGGGCGCGGGCGAGGTGGCGGAGGTCGCGTCGCGCTTGAAAACACTCGAGCAAAAGCTCGCCGATCCGGCGCACGCCGACGAGCTCGAACGGTCCATCGCCGACTTCGGTGAGGCGCAAGCGCGCTTCGAGGAGCTCGGCGGCTACGCGCTCGACGCGCGGGCGCGCGAGATCCTCGCCGGGCTCGGCTTCGCGGACGACGTGGTGGACGGCGACGTCGGCGCGCTCTCCGGCGGCTGGAAGATGCGCGTCGCGCTCGCGCGCATTTTGCTGATGAAGCCCGACGTGATGTTGCTCGACGAGCCGACGAACCACCTCGACATCGAGTCCATTCTCTGGCTCGAGGAGTTTTTGAAGAACTTCGAGGGCGCGCTCATGCTGACGTCGCACGACCGTGAATTCATGAACCGCATCGTGCACAAGATCGTGGAGATCGACGGCGGCGAGCTCACGGTGTTTTCGGGCAACTACGAGTTTTATTTGGGCCAGCGCGCCCTGCTCGACGCCCAACAAGAGAGCGAATTTTTGCGGCAAAAGGCCATGCTCGCGAAGGAAGAGGCGTTCATCGCCCGCTTCAAGGCGCGGGCGAGCCACGCGGCACAGGTCCAGTCGCGCGTGAAGAAGCTCGAGAAGATCGAGCGCGTCGAGCCGCCGAAGCGCCGGCAAAAGCTCCACTTCGACTTCCCCGACGCGCCGCGCTCGGGCGAGGACGTGGTGAAGGTCGAGGGGCTCGGGAAGGCCTACGGCCCCCGCAAGATCTACGAGAACTTCGATTGGCTCGTACGCCGGCGTGAACGCTGGTGCGTGATGGGCGTGAACGGCGCCGGCAAATCGACGCTGCTCAAGCTCATCGCGGGCGCGACCGCGCCCGACCGCGGCCGCATCACGCTCGGTCCGAGCGTGCAAGTCGGTTACTTCGCACAACACGCCATGGAGCTCCTCGAAGCCGACAAAACGGTGTGGGAGACGCTCGTCGCGCGCTTCCCGACGGCGTCGGTCGGCTCGCTCCGCACGCTCGGCGGCGTCTTCGGTTTCGGCGGGGACGCGGTGGAGAAGGCGTGCAAGTTCCTCTCCGGCGGCGAAAAGGCGCGGCTCGTGCTCGCGCTCATGCTCTACGAGCCGCCGAATTTCTTGATCCTGGACGAGCCGACGAACCACCTCGACATGGACACGAAAGAGATGCTCGTCGAAGCGCTCTCCGGCTTCGAGGGCACGATGCTGTTCGTCTCGCACGATCGCCATTTCTTGCGCAAGCTCTCGAACCGCGTGCTCGAGCTCGACCACGGCGGCGTCCGCACCTACGGGGGCGGTTACGGCGAGTACGTCGAGCAAACCGGCGCCGAAGCCCCCGGCGTGCGCCACTGACACGCATGCCGCGCGGCCGCACGCACCCGGAATCTCCGCGCGAGCGCTTGAGCTCCGAGCTCGAACGGCTCGCGCTCCGCGCCGTGCGGCGCGTTTACGAGGATTTGAATCGCTCGCTCTTTCGCGGGGCGCTGCGCACGCCCGCGTTCGAGCTCGCGGACGCGACGGGGCGGCTCGGGCGCTGGGCGGGCGCGCCACGCAGCATCGAGCTCGCGCGCGCGCTGCTCGTCGAGCACGGCTGGGGCGTTCTCGTCGAAGTGCTGAAGCACGAGATGGCGCACCAGTACGCCGACGAGGTGCTCGGCGTGCGCGACGAAGGACCGCACGGCCCGACCTTTCGGCGCGTGTGCGCCGAGCGCGGCATCGATCCGCGCGCCGCCGGGGCTCCACGCGCCTCGGCCGCGGAAGAGCACGTGCTCGAGCGCGTCGCGAAGCTGCTCGCGCTCGCGGGGAGCCAGAACGAACACGAGGCGCAAGCCGCGATGAGCGCCGCGCAGCGGCTGATGCTCAAGCACAACCTCGAGAGCGTCGCGCGCGAGGCGCGCCCGAACTACGACTTTCGGCACCTGGGCGCTCCGAGCGGACGCATCGGTGAGAGTCAGCGCTTGCTCGCCTCGATTCTCGCCGATCACTTCTTCGTGGAAGTGATTTGGGTGCCGGTGTGGCGCCCGCTCGAAGGCAAGCGCGGGAGCGTGCTCGAGGTGTGCGGCTCGCCGGAGAATCTCGAGCTCGCCGAGTACGTGCACGTGTTCGTGAATCACACCGGCGAGCGGCTCTTTCGCGAATATCGAGCCGGCGACGCGCGGCGCGGAGCACGCGAGCGCGAGCGCTTTCTCGCCGGGTTGATGGCGGGGTTTCGTGAAAAGCTCGAAGCAGAGCGCAAAAGGAGCCGCGCGGAGGGCCTCGTCTGGCGTGGCGACGGCGCGCTTCACGATTTTTTCCGTGCTCGGCACCCCCATATCCGCATGACGCACCATAGAACCCACACCGGCACCGAAGCCTACGCGAGGGGGCGCGAGGCCGGAAAACGCCTGGTCGTGCACCGCGGCGTGAAGGCCGGCGCGAGCGGCGGCACCCCGCGGCTCTTGCCCGGCAAGACCTGAGTCGGCTCACTGCCGCGCTCTCGGGTATCATCGAAGCACGCGATGACGCGGGCTCCGACGTTCGACGACATCTTCGGCGTGATGTCCGCCGCGTCGCTCGGCGACGCCACGGCTCGCGTCGCGTTGCCCGACGAACCCGACCTCGCCGACGCGCCGACGCGCTTCGCCGTCGCGCTGAACGTCTTGCTCCACGACCTCGACTACCGCGTGAAGCAACGCGAAAGAGCCGAGGAGCGCCTGTATCAGGCTCAGAAGATGGAAGCCATCGGCAAGCTCGCCGGCGGCGTCGCTCACGACTTCAACAATCTCCTGTCCGTCATCTTGGGTTACGCGGACCTCCTCTTGAGCGATCTCGATCCCGCGACGCCGGCGCACGCCGATATCGTCGAAATCCGCCGCGCCGGCGAGCGCGCGCGTGAACTCACGCAGCAGCTGCTCGCGTTCGGTCGACGCCAGATGCTCGAGCCGCGCGTGCTCGACCTCGACGACGTGCTCTGCGGCATGCAGAAGATGCTGTTGCGGCTGCTCGGCGAGGGCGTCGAGCTCGTGCTCGAGCTCGCGGCCAATCTCGGCAAGGTGAGCGCCGACCCCGGGCAGCTCGAGCTCGTGATGATGAACCTCGCCATCAACGCGCGCGACGCCATGCCGAAGGGAGGTCAGCTTTGGATCCGGAGCGAGAACGTGGAGTTCGACGAAGCGTACGTCCACGAGCACCCCGAGGTGATCGCGGGGCCGTACGTGCGCATCGCCGTGACCGACACGGGCGAGGGGATGAAGCCCGAGGTGCGCGCGCGGGTGTTCGAGCCGTTCTTCACCACGAAGGAGCAGGGGCGCGGCACCGGGCTCGGCCTCTCGACGGTCTTCGGCATCCTGCGCCAGAGCGGCGGCCACATTTCGGTGTCGAGCGAGCCCGGCTCCGGAACGACCTTCAACGTCTACCTGCCGCGCATGCTCGAGCCGCGGCTTCGAGCCGAGACCGCGGTGCCCTCGCCTCGCTCGAGCATGCCCGGCTCCGAAACGGTGCTCCTCGTGGAGGACGAGGCGCAGGTGCGCGCGCTCGCGCGCATCGTGCTCGAGCGTCACGGCTATCGCGTGCTCGAAGCGAGCGGGCCCTACGAGGGGCTCGCGCTCGCAGAGGCGCATCCGGAACCGATTCACCTGCTCCTCACCGACGTCGTGATGCCGAAGATGGACGGTCGCACCTTCGCCGACAGGCTCGCGTCGCTGCGGCCCCGCGTGCGCGTGCTCTTCATGTCCGGTTACGCCGAAAGCTCGATCGTGACGGACGGCGTGCTCGAGCCGGGCATCGCGCTCCTGCCGAAGCCGTTCACGCCGGACGCGTTGCTCGACGCCGTGCGCGCCGTGCTCGACGGGCCGTGACGAGCGGGCTCACTCGGGCGGCGGCGCCGCGAGCCGTTCGGTCACCCAGCGCCGCGCGGACTCGGGTTCCGCGAAGACCTTACTCGGGAACGGGTTCGGGAAGACGAGGTTTACCGCGTAGAAGAGCGTGCGCTGGAGCAGGTTGTCGACCACCGCCGCTTGCACCAAGAGTCGCCTGCTGAGCGCCGCGTGTGTTCTCATGTGCGCGATGATCGCGGCGCGCTGTTCGGGCGAGAGGCCGCCGCCGCCGCGCGAGTCGATGATCAGGCCGAAGCGCTCACCGCGTTCGAGGAAGGTGGTGATGCGGTTCAACGCCACGCGGAGCTCGCCGTCGCTGACGGTGCCTTGCCAGCGCGCGGCCACGATCGGCCAATTCGACTCGTCGATTTCGAACCCCATCTCGCCTCGGCGCGCGGACCCGCAAAACGGGTAGGGCACCCAGGAGACACTTTCGCGCCGAGAGCGGCCTCGCGTCACCTCATTTCGCGCGCCGGCCGCCGCGCCGCGTCAGATGCCCCGCGCGGCGGGCCGTGTCGCGTTCCACTCGACGTGGGGTGACCCGCCGACCAGAATGGCGGGCGCGTGAGCGATCCCACGACTTTCGAGGCCGATCCGCACGTCGGCCGCGTTCTCGCCGAGCGCTACCGCATCGTGAGTTTGCTCGGTTCGGGGGGGATGGGCTCCGTCTACCGGGCGGAGCACGTGCACATGAAAAAGCCGGTCGCGGTGAAGATCCTCCACCGGCACATGACGACCAACGCGGAGGTCGTCGCCCGCTTCGAGCGCGAAGCGGTCGCGGCCGGGCGCATCGAGCACCCGAACGTCGCCGCCGCCACCGATTTCGGCAAGCTCGACGACGGCTCGTTCTATCTCGCGCTCGAGTACGTCGAGGGCGAAAACCTGGCGGACGTGATTGCCCGGGGCCCGCTCGCGCCGTACCGCGCGCTCGCGATCGCGCGGCAGATCGCCGAGGGCCTGTCGGCGGCGCACGCGGCGGGGATCGTGCATCGTGACCTCAAGCCGGACAACGTCATGCTCGTCGAGCGCGACGGCGTCCGCGACATCGTCAAGGTGCTCGACTTCGGCATCGCGAAGCTCCACCTCGAGGAGGGCAGCGGTCACAAACCGCTCACGCAGATCGGCACCATCTTCGGTACGCCGCAGTACATGTCGCCCGAGCAAGGGCAAGGGCGGCCGGTCGACGCGCGCTCCGACCTCTACGCGCTCGGCGTCATTGTCCACGAGATGCTCGCGGGCAAGCGGCCCTTCGACGCCGACGATCTCGTCGTTGTCATCACGCGCCACGTGACGGAGCCGCCGCCCGAGTTGCCGGCTTCGGTGCCCGCGCCGATCCGCGCGCTCGTGTCCGAGCTCCTCGCAAAAAAGCCCGACGATCGTCCGGAAAGCGCC
The DNA here is from genome assembly GCA_035499895.1 of Polyangiaceae bacterium. Classification (GTDB taxonomy): domain Bacteria; phylum Myxococcota_A; class Polyangia; order Polyangiales; family Polyangiaceae; genus PMG-095. The sequence continues at coordinate 40,893 of DATJXW010000332.1, forward strand.
GCCCGGCTCGTCGAGCGCATCGACGAGCTCAACGCGGGTGCCGCCACGCTGGCGCGCACGTCGAGCGGCGCGTCGCGTGGCGCGTCGCGTTCCGCGCCGGACGCGCCACGCTCGGTCGTTGCGGGCGAAGGCCCCGTTTCTTCATCGAAGGAGCGCCTCGGCGCGCTCCTCGCTGGGCTCGGCGGCGTGCACCGCGCGCTCGTGCGCCGCGCGCCGCTCCTCGATCGTCCCGTGACGATCGGGGGCGCGACGCTGCCGCTCCTCGCAGTCGTGGGCGGCGCGGTCTCGCTCGCCCTGCTCGGTGCGCTCCTCGCGCTCTTGCTCGTCCCCGCGCGCGCCGCGAAGCATCGCGCCGTCGAGGGCGGAGCCGCGACGGCGTCCGCCGCGGCTCCAGAGAGCTCCGAAGAGACGCGCCATCGCGAGCTCGTGGGGCGCGCCGCGCAGGGCGACCCGACGGCGCTCGCCGCGCTCGACGCGCTGTCCGTGCGCCAGCGCAAGCTCGAGGACGCGCGGGCGCTCGGGCGCGGGCGTTGCGTGAAGGGCGACTTCGGCGGCTGCGTGACGGCCTACAAAGCCGCGGCGCTCGCCTTCCCGGCGCTGCAGAAGGACCCGACGCTGCTCGCCGACGTGCGCCGAGCCGCGCTCGATCCCGCGGCGTCCGAAGAAGCGCTCCGGCTCGCCGCGCATCAGCTCGGCCCGACCGGCCTCGATCTGCTGTGGGACGTTTGGCAGAGCACGTGGCAAAAACCGGAGCTTTCGAGCGTGAATCACCGCGCGCGGCAGTTCCTCGACGACAGCGCCGTGCGCGAGCACGCCTCACGCGAGCTCGCGCTCGTGCTCGAGCTCGAACACGCCGAGAAGCGCAAGCGCTGCAGCGAGGCGAAGCCGCTCATCCCCAAAGTTCTCGACTACGGCGACGACCGGCTCGTGCCGATTCTCGATCGTTTCAAGCTCACGCGCGGTTGCGGCTTCGTCGACCTCGGGGATTGCTGGGATTGCCTCCGCGCCAACAAGGAGCTCCCGCACGCGCGGGACGCGGCGAGCGCGCGCCCCGGTCCCACCTTCCTCGGCGACTGACGCCGGCCCCGTGACGCCGGCGTCGAGCGAGGGGCCGCGGCCCTTCAATACATCGGCACGTCGGGGTCGACGTCCATCGACCAGGCGTTGATGCCGCCGACGAGATTGTACACGTCGCGAAACCCCTGCTCGACGAGCTCTTCCGCGGCGCGCTGACTGCGCGACCCGTGGTGACAATAAACGACGATGGCGCGCTCGCGCGAGCCCTTGCCCATCTCGTCGTGGAGCGTCGGATCGAGCGCCCGACCGCCCTCGATCACGGCGATTTCACGCTCTTCGGGCGTGCGCACGTCGACGAGCAAGAGGTCGTCCCCGCGCGTCAGCCGCGCGTGGAGCTCGGCCGGGCTGATGCGCTTCACGTGAGCCGGCTCGTTCGGATTGTCGATTTTGAAGGCGGGGCCGTCCGGCGTTTGCACGAGGTCGATGCGAATGCCGTCGGCGCGACCGACCGCGCCGCGCGGCATCGACACGCGCACGCCGCCCGCGTCGACGACGACGTCGCGCGGATCCGGCACGCCGACCGCGAGGTCGTGCTCGAACGTCGGGCTCACGTCGAGGCGAATGCACTCGTTCGCGCTCTCGATCGCCTGTGAAAGCTCCGCGCGCGCCGCGTCCGTCAGCGTCACCTTCGGCGTGCGGACGGATACGAGCTCGCCGAGCTTCTCCGCGAGCTCACCGGACTCGTGCAACGCGGCCACGATGTCCGAGCCGCCGACGAACTCGCCCCGCACGTAGAGTTGCGGGATCGTCGGCCACGACGAGTACTCCTTGATGCCGTCACGGATGGCCGGATCCGCGAGCACGTTCACGGTCGCGTAGTCCGTGAGCAGGCCGTTCAAGATCTCCACGACCCGCGCCGAGAACCCGCATTGCGGCATGCGGCGCGTCCCCTTCATGTACAGCACCACCGGATTCTCTTGGATTGTCTGGCTGATGGTTTGATGAGTCTCGGGGGTCATCGCTGCGCGGCTCCTTAAAGCGAAGGCGGCTCGGTCTCTAACCCATTGAGCGAATTTTTCCATTGGCAAGTCAGCACCTGGAGCAGATAAATGCTCCATCCGGATTGACCGATAAAAAGCGACTCTCGAGCGCGGTCATGAGCGTTGAAGGCGCAGTTTTTCTGCTGCAAACGTTCGCCGACCCCACGCGCGTGCGCTTGCTCGAGCTCCTTCAGGACGAGCAGGAGCTGACCGTCGCCGAGCTCACGAGCATCACGGCGCTCCCGCAATCCCGGGTTTCGAGCCACCTCGCCCGCCTGAAGGAAGCCGGCTTGCTGCGCGATCGGCGCGCGGGGACAGCGACTTTCTACGCCTTGAGCGGAGCCGCCACACCGCCCCGCGCCCGCGAGCTCTGGGACGTCGTACGCGGCTCGCTCGGCGATCGGCTGCTCGATGCCGATCGGCGGCGCCGGGACGAGCTCGTGCGCGGGCGAGCCGGCGCCGGCACCGAGCCCGCGGGCGACCTCGAGCGCCACTACTCGCCCGGTCGCACGTGGGACGCGACGGTGCGTGGCTTGCTCGGCGTGGTCGACTTCGGCGACGTGCTCGACGTGGGCTCGGGCGACGGCACCGTCGCCGAGCTCTTCGTGCGGCGCGCGCGCAGCGTCACGTTGCTCGACGTGAACGAACGTCGGCTCGCCGTCGCGCGGCGGCGCCTCGCGGCGCACGCGAATGCCGCGTTCGTCACGGCCGACATGCACCGCTTGCCGTTCGAGCCGTCGAGTTTCGATCAGGTGCTGCTCCTGCACGTGCTCGCGCATTCCGAAGAACCGCACGTCGCGATCTCGGAAGCGGCGCGCGTGCTCCGTCCTGGCGGGCGCCTTTGCGTCGTGACGCTCGCTGAACACGAGCACGAAGCCGTGACCCGAACTTACGACCACGCGAACGCCGGTTTTTCGCCCGGCCGGCTCCGTGATCTGGCGCGCGCGGCGCGGCTTCGCGTCGACCTCGCCGAAGTCACGTCGCGTGAGCGCCGCCCGCCGCACTTCGAGGTCGTGAGTCTCTTTGCCGAGAAGTCGATCTCACCCGAGCCGCCGGCGCTCGCCGTCCGGACGATAAAACCGTGACTGCTCCGGACTCGATATCGAGACACTCCCGTCACCGGCATGCGGGTATTGCACAACATGCGCAAGGTGGGAGTTGTCGCTAATCAAAGACGCTAACTCAACAAATCCCCATCTTCACAGCGAGACGAAGTCGATGTAGCAGTACGACCCGGCACGGAGGAGGAGATCCAAAGTCATGCGACGCTCACACACGGCGGTCATGTTGATGGTCTTGGGGCTGGCGACGGTTCGTTGCGGCGGCGACGACGACAACGGAACCGAGACGGGCGCCACGAGTGGCTCCGCGGGGAAGGCAGGTGCGGGTGGGAAAGCCGGTGCCGGCGGCAAAGCGGGTGCTGGGGGCGGCTCGAGCGGCAAGTCCACCGCGGGCAGCGCGGGCACGGGCACCGCGGGTAAGGGCACCGCGGGCAGCGGCGGAACGGGCGTGGCCGGCGGCAGCGGCGCAGCGGGCGCCGCGGGTGAAGGCGGCGCGATGGGCGGGGAAGGCGGCTTCGGCGGACAGGGCGGTGAAGCAGGCGAAGCCGGAATGACGGGCACGGGCGGCACGACGTCGACCGGTGGTTCCGCTGGAACCAGCGCGGGCCACGGCGGTGCGGGTGGCTCGGCCGGTGTTGCCGGCGGAGCGGGGTTGGCGGGTCACGCTGGTGGCGGCGCAGCGGGCGCCGGGGGTGCAGCCGCGGGCAGCGCGGGCACGAGCGGTAGCTCCGGCACGAGCTCGGGCGGCGCAGGTGCAAGTGGCGCGGGTGCCGGCGGAGTCGCCGGTGGCGCAGGTTCGGGTGGTGCTGGTGCCGGTTCCGGTGGCGCGGGCGCCGGCGGAGTCGCCGGTGGCGGCGCAGCAGGTACGGCAGGTCACGCAGGTTCGAGCTGAGGCAATTCGAGCGTCGCTTCTTTTCAATAGGGTCGTTTCAGGATGAAGACTAATTCGATCGGACGAGTGCGTCCGGCCGGACACGACTCGTCATGCGCGCGCCGAGCGAAAGAACTTCACCTCTCCGGTGTGACAAATCCGCATCTTCCCATCCGCGCAAAGTCGATGTAGCGGTACGGGCCGACGGAGGAGGAGATAAAAAGCTCATGCGACGCTCTTATTCAGCGGTGATTCTGGTCTTTCTCGGCATGGCGGCGATCCGCTGCGGTGGCGACGACGATACCAACGGCAGCACCGGCGGGACCGGTGGGTCTTCGGGCAAGGCAGGCAACGCCGGTGCGGCGGGCAAAGCCGGAGCGACGAGCGGCGGCTCGAGCGGCAAAGCCGGCAGCGGCGGCACGGGCACGTCGGGCACCGGCGGCACCGGTAAGGGCGGCAGCGGCGGCACGGGCACGTCGGGCACCGGTGGTTCGACGACGACCGGCGGCTCGACTGGCGAAGGCGGCGCACCCGCGGGTGCCGGCGGTCAGAGCGGTCAGGGCGGCGAAGGCGGTGAGTCCGGCGAAGCCGGCATGAGCGGCATGGGCGGCGTCTCGACCGGCGGTTCCGCGGGCTCAGGCGCCGGCGCCGGCGGCACCGCAGGCGGCGGTGGCACCGCGGGCGGCAGTGGCACGGCGGGCGGCAGCGGCACGGCGGGTGGCAGCGGCACTGCGGGCTCCGGCGGTGTCGCCGGAACCAGCGGTGGTGCCGGTACTGCCGGTGGCGGCGGCATCGCCGGCAGCACGAGCGTGAGCGCCATCACGTTCGCGGAGCTCCGCACCGACATCTTCGACGCGCACTGCGCAACCTGTCATGCGACGAACAACGCCGGCACGAAGGTCGTGCTCGCGGCTGGCACCGGCACGCTCAGCGACGACGACCTCTACACGACGCTCACGACGTCGCTCTCGGGCACTCCGTCGTGCTCCGGCAAGACGCTCGTGGTCCCGAGCCACTCGGATGAGAGCTTCCTCGTCGAGAAGCTCCTGCCGAGCCCCTCGTGCGGTAATCAAATGCCGTTGACGGGCGGCTTCCTCACGAGCGACCAGGTTGCCGGCATCGCCGCGTGGATCGACGCGGGCGCGCCGAAGACCTCAGGTTGAGCGCCGGGGCCGGGCCTTCGCTCGGCTCGATTTGGCGCGGCGCGACGGCTTCTTCGCTTTGGCCGTCGCGCCCGCGTCCTCGGCGATGGGCACGCCGAAGAGCTCGGACAGGTTCGCGCCGGCGAGCGCCTGCGAGCGCGGCCTGAGCGGACGCACGATTTCGCCGCCGAGCGTCGCCGTCGCGACGAGCTCCGAAGCGTCGGTGCCGCGCAACGTGAAGAGTAGCTCCGGCCGCGTGTCGAGCCGGGCGCCGATGCCGTAAAGCGCCGCCGCCACGTGTTTGCACATGGTTGCCTTGTCCGGGCAACTGCACTCGAGCTCGATCTCGTCCGGTGACGGAAAGAGCCCCTGGTCGCGCTCGGTGACGAGCTGCATCACCTCGCCGCTCAGGCGGCCGCGCAGGAGCTCGACGAGCGAACCGATGCGCCCCGCCGAGCGTGCGACGACCTTCGCCCAGCGCTTCGCGTCGAGCAGGCGCACGCCGATCGTCACCTCGTAACAGCTCGACCCCTGCACGAGCGCGCTCACTTTGCCCGGCGCGACGCCGAGGTGCACGACGTAGCCGTTCTTCAGGTAAGCGCGCCCGCGGGGCAGGCGGTTCGCGTAGTCGCTGTAACGCTCGAGGTTCTCGCACCAGGCGCGGCCCCAAAACGTGCTCGCGACGTGCTTGCCCGTGCTCTGCACCGGCTCGAGCTTTTCGCCGCGGGCGGCGCGCGCGTTCGCTTCACGCGCGGCTTGGGCCCGGCGCTCCGTGACCGAGACGTACGCCGGGAAGACGCCGGTGTCGTCGAAGTCGCTCGGGCGGAAATAGCGGGCCATCGGCGTTCCGTAACCGTGCTCCGCGGGGGCGCGGCGTCAAGCGGCGGCGTCTCCGAGCGCGCTCGCGAGGTCGAGCGCCACGAGTCTCAGCACCTCGTCGTTCGGCAGCTCGGTGAGGAGGGTCTCGGCGCCCGCCGCGAGCACGGCCTCGCCGAGCGAGCGCTTCGATTCGAGCATGCGATCGATGCGCTCTTCGACCGTCCCGCGGCACACGAGCTTGTGCACGAGGACGTTGCGCTTTTGCCCGATGCGGAACGCGCGGTCGGTCGCCTGCGCTTCGACGGCGGGGTTCCACCAGCGATCGAAGTGCACGACGTGAGAAGCCGCCGTGAGGTTCAGCCCGGTGCCGCCCGCCTTGAGCGAAAGCACGAAAAACGGAGGGCCGTCGTCGCGCTGAAAGGCGTCGACGAGCGCCTTGCGTTTCGCGACGCTCGTCGCGCCGTGCAGCACGAGTCCTTCGCGGCCGAAGAGCTCGCGCAAGAACGCGGCGAGCGGCGCCGTCGCTTCGCGAAACTGCGTGAACACGAGCAGGCGTTCCTGTCGCGCCACGATCGGCTCGCAGAGCTCGCGCACGCGGAGGAGCTTCCCGCTCTCGCTCTCGTCCCAGCCGCCGTGCCGGAGCCAATGCGCGGGGTGGTTGCAGATCTGTTTGAGCTTCAGAATCGTGGCGAGGATGACGCCGCGCCGCTTCATGCCCTCGGCCGCGGCGAGCTCGCGCGCGAGCTCATCGACCGCCTGCTGGTAGAGCACGGCCTGGGCTTTCGTGAGCGAGCAATGAGCGACGACTTCCGTCTTGTCGGGCAGGTCGGCGATGACGCTCTTGTCGGTCTTCAGTCGCCTGAGGACGTACGGCCGCAGCAGCCGCCGAAGCGGCGAAAAATCGGCGTGTTCGCTCCGCTCGAGCCGCTTGGCGAGCGCGCCGAACTCCTTGGCGGAGCCGAGCAGCCCCGGACAAGCAAAGTCGAAGAGCGACCACAGGTCGCCCAGGCGATTTTCGACGGGGGTTCCAGTGAGCACGAGTCGAAACCGAGCGTGGAGCCGCTTCACCGCCCGCGTCTGATTCGCGCTCGGATTCTTGATGGCTTGGGCCTCGTCGAGCACGGCGATGCTCCACGCCCTTTCGCGCAACCAAGCTTGGCGCGTGAGCATGCCGTAGGTCGTGAGGACGACATCGGCGTGCTCGGCCGCGGCTTCCGGTGTTGCGCCGGCGTTCGACGGCTGGCTCGGGTGCACGAAGAGCGCCGAGAGCGACGGCGCGAAGCGTTCGAGCTCGCTCTTCCAATTGGCGAGCAACGAGGCCGGCACGACGAGCAACGCGTTCACGCGGCCCGTGTGCTCCTTTTTCAGGACGAGCAGCGCGATGACTTGAAGCGTCTTGCCGAGCCCCATGTCGTCGGCGAGGCAGCCTCCGAGGCCGAGCTCGTCGAGCAACGCAAGCCAGCGCAGTCCGATTTTTTGGTAGGGGCGCAGGGTGGCGCGGAGCGCGGTACCGGGCTCGACGGCGCGCGCTTCCGCGGGTTTTTCCAGGCGTTCGAGCGTCTTGCCGAGCCAGGCGCCGGCGTGAACGTCGGACCACGCGGCGCCCTCGTCCGCGTCTTCGGCCGCTCCGGCGCCCGAGAGCAAACGCATCGCGTCGTGGAACGACACGCCCGCGCCCGCCGCGCGCTCCGCCGCGCGCCAGTGCGACAACGTCGCCTCGAGCCGGTCGCGATCGATTTCGACCCAGCGCCCGCGGACGAGGGCGAGCCCGCTCGTGCCGCGCTCGACGAGCGCCCAATCCTCGGGGCGCAGAGCCTCGCCGTCGAGCGTCACGCTCACGTCGAAAGCGACGAGCGACTCCGCGCCGAGCCCGCCCGGCTTCTTGCCGCCGACGGTCACGTTGACCTTCGGCCGCGGCGGCCGGCGCGACTTCCACCAGTCCGGCACCCGCACGACGACGCCGCTCGCCTCGAGCACGGGGATTTGCTGGAGAAACGCGTAAGCCTGCCGCGGATCCCACGCGAGCGGGTGAAACACGTCCCCCGACGCGACGAGCGTTTGCAAGAGCTCGCTTTGCTTGCTCGCGCGCTCGAGCGGCTCGAGCAACGCGAGCAGAGCGCGTCGATCTCGCTTGCCGGCCGACGCCTCGACGGCGCGGCCGAGCGGCACGTACTCGAGCGCTCCGCCGCGCCCCACACGCGTCGTGTACGTCGCGAGAAACGCGAACGGCAACGCGCGATCGCGCTTGTTTTCTGCCAAATGCAGCACGACGCGCCCCACGCGGTGCCACACGGCGTCCTGTTTCGCGAGCCAGCCGCGCACCGAGCCCGACTCCGCGGCGACCTCTTTTCTCAACGCCCCTTCGAGCTCACGCCAGACGCCGCGCACGACCTCCGGCGTCAAGAGCTCGGAGCCGACGAACGGCGGCGCGCCCGCGATGAGCTCGGCGACGAGCTCGGCGTTCGGCTCGAGCGGCGGGAGCTCGGCCTCACCCGCGTCTTCGGGCGTCGCGCAGAGCGCCGTCACGAGCCGTTCGGCGAGCTCGCGAAACCACGCGGCGCTCGGCGGGAGCACGGTCCGGATCTCGGCGGCGCCGAGGTGAAGGACGCCTTCGGCCCAGCCGCGCTCGAACGCGCGCTCGATGCGCGCCGCGGCGTCCGGCGCGACGAGCGCTGCATCCGGCGCCGCGGCGTCGAGGCGCACCCGACCCGACGGCGAGAGCGCGAGCGCGAAGCGATCCATCGTGGAGCCGTACGGTAATGCTTTTCAGCCTCCGACGCGCGCCGGGTGCAGGTGACCCGAAGGTCCACGACAGCGACGCGCTTTGACGGCGCCGGGCTCGCGGCGCTGGCGCCCTGCGGCGACGCCGCAGGCGTTCAGCGAGCGTAGAAGTAGTAGGTGGCGCGGTAATCGACGCGCGTTTCGGCGCCGTCGTGCGCTTTGTCGCAGCCGGTGCTCGGCGCTTTGCCGCCGACGGTCTGGACGCGCTGCACCCAGCCGATGTTGGCGAGGACGCCTTGTCCTTCGTTCGATTTGGCCTCGACGAGGAGCCACGGAATCGCGGTCGCGTCGGGCGCGTCGACTTTTGCTTTCATCGCGCCGACGACCTTGCTGCCGTCGGTCGCTTCCCAAGTCGGGCCACCGTAGTGTTTGGCGAACGGCTTGCCCGCGTCGTCGGTGAGGCTCGCGTCGGGCGCCTTCAGCGTCCACTCGAACTTCTTCTTCGACTCCTTGCTCGGGCCGCAGGCGTAGATCTGAACGCCCACCGCGTTGCCCTTGTACGCGACCGACGCGGGGTTCGGCACCTTGATTGCGTCCGGCGTCTCGGGCGGCGCGGGCTTGCTTTCGGCGCTCGCCGTGGCGGGCGCAGCCGGTGCGGGCGCGGCGGGCGGCGGGTCGACCGCGACGGGCGCCGCGGACACGGAGGCGGCCGGAACGGCGGGCGCCGGCTCGTTCGCCGGGGCGGGTGGCGAGCTCGCGCACGCGGGGCCGAGACAAGCGAGAACGAGCGCAACCGATCGCTTCATGAGCGGCGAGGGTAGTCGGCGCGCCCGACGCTGCCAATCGTGATCCTCGTGAGTATTTTTACCGGCAGCGGGACGGCGTGCTTGCCGGTCGGGCGGAGCTTCGCAAAGCTCTCCGGTCGTGAGCGACACGGTTTCTCGCCGTGCTTTCTTGGCCGGCGCCGCGAGCGCACTCGGCGGCTGCGTCTCGAGCGCGCCGGTGCGGCCCGTGTCGCGCCCCGATCCGCTGCGTTTCGACGCTTGCCCTGCGCAGCGCAGCTTCTCGCTCCTCACGTGGAACGTCTGGCTGATGCCGCCCTGGACGGGAACGAGCCCGCGGAACGAGCCGCGCGCTCGCGCGATCGCGGCCGCGTTGCTCGAGCGGGACTTCGACATCGTCTGCTTGCAGAAGGTGTTCGACGGCGGCGCTCGCGACGTGCTCGCGGAGGCTCTGTGCGTGCGTTACCCGTGGCGGTACGGCCCGGCGAACGGCGGGTGCTCGTTGCTCTTGAACAGCGGGGTGTGGGTCCTCAGCAAGCGGCCGCTCGCCGACTACCGCGCCATCGAGTTCGGGGAGTGCGGCAACGTCGAGTGCTTTTCGCGCAAGGGCGCGCTCTTGGTTTCCGGGACGTGCGGGGGAATGCCGTTTCGGTTGGTGGGCACTCACCTCCAGGGTGAGGAGGGGCCTCGCGTCACGCGCACCAATCAGGAGATCCGCGACCGCCAGACGGCGGAAATCCGCCGGCGGGTGCTGGATCCGATCAGCGAGCCGGGCGTGCCCCTCGTCGTGTGCGGTGACTTCGGCACGCCGCGCCTGAGCGGAGACGGGCGCTGCGAAACGCCCGCCTACGAGCGCCTGCTCGCGACGCTCGGTGTCGAGAACGGCGCGGAAGTGCGCATCACGTGCGCCGACGATCGCTGTCTCGACGACCTCGCCGTCGACGACACGAAGAGCCAAAACGAGCTCGACTACGTGCTCGTCCGCGCGAACGGCTCGAACCTCCGCGTCGAGCGCGCGGTTCATCGCTTCACGCGCGAGGGCTGGGACGTGGGACCGCACCCGCGCCGCGATCTCTCGTATCATTACGCGCTCGGCGCCACGTTCACGTTCGGCTAGGTCGCGTGCGCGAGCGCGCGCGGGTTCGCGACGTGAGTGCGCGCTCGTGGTAAGACGGGCTCAGGTTGAGGCTCCTCAAAGTCGCCGCCGCCGCGCTGAACCAAACGCCCCTCGCGTGGGAGGCCAATCAGCGGAACATCGTGAGTGCGATTCGCAGCGCGCGCGACGCGGGCGTGGGGATTTTGTGCCTGCCGGAGCTTTCGGTGACGGGCTACGGCTGCGAGGACGCGTTTCTCGCACCGTTCGTGCGCGAGACGGCGCTCGCCGTGCTCAAGGAGATTTTGCCGGAGACGCGCGGCATCGTCGTGAGCCTCGGTTTGCCGCTCCAGCACGCGAAGGCCGTGTTCAACACCTCGGCGCTCGTCGCGGACGGCAAGCTCTTGGGCTTCGTCGCGAAGCGCGCGCTTGCGGGTGACGGCATTCACTACGAGCCCCGCTGGTTCAAGCCGTGGCCGGCGGGCGTGCGCGCGCGCGTCGACGTTCACGGCGAGGAGCTGCCGCTCGGCGACTACGTCTTCGACGTGGGCGGCGTGCGCGTCGGCTTCGAGATTTGCGAGGACGCGTGGATGGCCAAGCGGCCCGGCGCGGAACTCTCGCTCGACGCGGTGGACGTGATTTTGAACCCGAGCGCGAGTCACTTCGCGTTCGGCAAGCACGAGGTGCGAAAGCGGCTCGTGCTCGAGGGCTCGCGCGCGTTCGGCGTGACGTACGTGTACTCGAACCTGCTCGGGAACGAAGCGGGGCGAGCCGTGTACGACGGCGACGCGCTCGTCGCCGCGGGCGGCGCGATCGTCGCGCGCGCGCCGCGCTTCTCGCTCCGCACGGTCGAGCTCGCGGCGGCCGTGGTCGATCTCGATCTCGGCGACGTGCGGCAAGGCGCGCTCTCGAGTTATCAGCCGAACCTCGAGGAGGCGGCCGAGCTGCGCGTGCGCGCGCCCATGAGCTATCCGCACGCGGCCGTCGCCACGCGCCCGCCGGAAGAAACGGGCTGGGAGCGCTCACCCCACCGAAAAGAAGAAGAGCTCACGCGGGCGCTCACGCTCGCGCTCTTCGACTACCTGCGCAAGACGGGCTCACGTGGTTTCGTGGTTTCGCTGAGCGGCGGCGCGGACTCGGCGCTCGTTGCGTCGCTCGTGGCGATGACGGCGCGTCTCGCGCTCGGGGCGCTCGGTCCGAGCGGGCTCGTCGAACGGCTGCCGTTCCTCGCGGACGCGCCGCCACGCGCGCCCGCGGAGCTCGTCGAGCGGTTGCTCACGACCGTGTACCAGGCGACGGAAAACAGCTCCGAGGTCACGCGCTCGGCCGCGCGGGAGGTCGCGCGCGCGCTCGGCGCTCGACACTTCGAGCTCGACGTCGAAGAGCTCGTGCGAGGCTACCGGGGTCGCATCGAGGCCGCGCTCGGCCGGCGGCTCGACTGGGAGCACGACGATCTCGCGCTCCAGAACATTCAAGCGCGCGTGCGGGCGCCGAGCGTCTGGCTCGTCGCCAACGTCGAACGCAAGCTGTTGCTTTCCACGAGCAATCGTTCCGAAGCGGCGGTCGGCTACGCGACGATGGACGGCGACACGGCGGGCGGCCTGAGCCCCATCGCCGGCGTGGACAAGAATTTCGTGCGCGCGTACTTGCGCTGGCTCGAGCGTGAGGGCCCGGTCGGGCTCGGTCCGATTCCGGAGCTCGAGGCCGTGAACGAGCAGGCGCCGACCGCCGAGCTTCGTCCGCCCGCGCGCTCGCAGACGGACGAGGGGGATCTCATGCCGTACGACGTGCTCGACGCCATCGAACGCGCCGCGATTCGCGACAAGCGTTCGCCGCGCGAGATCATGGGCTCGTTGTGCGCCGATTTCCCCGGGTACGATCGCGCGACGCTCGCCGTCTGGGTGCGGCGGTTTTTCCGATTGTTCGCGCAAAACCAATGGAAGCGCGAGCGCTACGCGCCGAGCTTTCACGTCGACGACGAGAGTCTCGACCCGAAGACTTGGTACCGTTTTCCGATCCTCTCGGGCGGGTTCGAACGCGAGCTCGCCGAGCTCGAGCGCGGCGACGTCGAGCGGTCGTGAAGGCTTTCGTCACGGCGCGCGTTCGCGCTCGAGCGTGAGCTCGCGGACGAACTCGGTCGCGGGCGCGCGCGCGAGCTCACCCCAGCTGCCCGCTTGCACGACGGAGCCGTCCTCGACGACGGCGATGTGGTGCCCGACGGCTCGCGCGTCCTCGGCGTCGTGGCTCACGACGACCGTCGGCAAGGACAGCCGCTCGAGCCGTTCGCGCAGAAACACGCGCAGCTTGCGGCGGGTGCCGACGTCGAGCGCCGCGAACGGTTCGTCGAGCAGGAGCGCTTTCGGTTCGGACGCGAGCGCGCGCGCGAGCGCGACACGTTGCCGCTCGCCCGCGGAGAGCGCGTGCGGCCGGTGAGCGACGAGGTTTGCGAGACCGAGCTCGCCGAGGAGGTCGAGCGCCCGTCCGTGACGCTCCTCGCGCGAAAGCGCGGGCCGGCGGCACGCGAGCGCGAACTCGACGTTGCCGGCGGCGCTGAGATGCGGAAAAAGCCCGTAATTTTGCGGGACGTAGCCGATCGCGCGCTCTTCGAGCGGCACGTTCACGTCCCGTTCGGAGTCGAAGAGCGTGGCGCCGTTCAGGCGGACGCGGCCGCGCTCGGGCGTGACGGCGCCGAGGATCATGCGGAGAACGCTGGTCTTGCCGGCGCCGTTCGGTCCGGTGAGAACGACGGTGCCGCGCGTCGTGTCGAAGGCGGCCCGGAGCCGGAGCGGACCGACGTGCCCCTCGAGCTCGACGCCGAGGGTCACGGTCGCGCCCCCGGCCCGGGTCCGTGCACGCGCTCGCTGCTCCGCACCGCGAAGAGCAGCACGAACGCGATGCACACGAGCACGAGCGACAACGCGCGCGCGGCGCGCACATCGCTCTCGAGCGCGGCGTAAATCGCGAGCGGCAGCGTTTGCGTACGACCGGAGAGACTGCCGGCGAACATGAGCGTCGCGCCGAACTCGCCGAGAGCGCGCGCCCAAGCGAGCGCGACGCCCGAGAGCAGTCCGGGCGCGGCGAGCGGCAGCGCGACTCGAAACAGCACGCGCGCCGTGCCCGCACCGAGCGAGCGTGCGATGACGAGCAAGTCCGCGTCGAGCCGGCGGAACGCGGCGATCGCGGCTTCGACGTAGAACGGCGCCGACACGAAGACCTGAGCGAGCACGACGGCCGCGCTCGTGAACGGCACGCCGACGCCCAGACGCGCGAAGAGCGCGCCGAGCACGCTCGTGCGGCCGAACGCGAGCAATAAGCCGAGTCCGGCCACGGCGGGCGGCAGCACGACCGGGAGCTTCAACGCCGACTCGAGCAACCGGGCGCCGCCGCCCCGCCGTTCGGCGATGATCCAAGCGAGCGGCGTGCCGAACAGGATGACGACGGCGGCGCTCACGGTCGTCGTGAAAAAGCTCAATTCGAGCGCGGGCGCCACGAGCGGATGCTCGAGCCCGGCGCGCACGTCGGCGAGCGTCGTGCCCGAGAGCAGCCCGACCACGGGCAGCACCAAGAAGAGAATCAGCGCGCCGCCGAGCGCGCCGAGCACCGCGTGCCACGGGCGGCGCGCGCCACGCACGAGACGCGCGCTCACCGAGCGTTCGCCTCGGCGCCTTCGGGAGGGAGAAACCCGTGCTCGGCGAACACGCGCTGTCCCGCCGGCGACGACAGGAGCTCGACGAACGCCCGCGCGAGATCGGGCGCCGGCGCGCTCGCGGTCACCGCGACCGGGTACGTCGCCCGCACCTCGTCTTCGGGCGGGATCGGCACGACGGCGACCTTGCCCTTGGCCGCGAGCGCGTCGGTGCGATAGACGACGCCCGCGTCCGCTTCGCCGAGCGACACCTTCGCGAGCACCTGCCGCACGTCGGGTTCGCGCGAAACCACGTGCGCCTCGACTCGGCTCCGAAAGTCCGCGCCGAGCGTCTTTTGCGCGCGCTCGAGCATGCGCTCGGTGTACGCGCCGACCGGCACCTCCGGCGCGCCGAGCACGATGCGCGCGGCGTTCGGCAGCGCCGCGAGCGTCGTCAGCGACGTCTCGTCGGCTTTCGCGACCACGACGACGAGGTCGTTCGTCGCGAACACGCGCGGCTCGAGGACGCGCTTGGCGTCGACCAGAGCCCGCATGTGACGCTCGTCGGCCGACGCGAAGACGTCCGCGGGCGCGCCCTGTTCGATCTGCGCGCGGAGCGTCTGGCTGCCGGCGAAATTGAAGACGACGCGCGCGCCCGGGTGCGCGGCCTCGAACGCGCCGCCGAGCGCCGTGAACGACTCCCGGAGCGACGCCGCGGCGAACACCGTCACGTCGCGCGGCTCGGCGGGAGGGGCCGGCGCCCGGGCGCTCGTACTCGGTCCAGCCGGCGCCGTTCGCTCGTTCGGCGCCCGGCAGCTCGTGCCGAGGAGCGCGACGCCGAGCGCCCAACAAAAATGACGCCTGCTCGGGTTCGCGATCGGCACGGACGACTGTTACCTCGGGAGCGCGCGTGCTTCGAGTCTCGATTCCGGTTATTGAAAGACCCGATGCCCAGCGAACGCGCGTCGCTCACGGTCGGCATTTTCGTGGGTGGCCGCGGGCGGCGGCTCGGCGGGGTCGACAAGGGGAAGCTCCGGCTCGCGAACGGCGAAACGCTCGCGGGGCGGCTCGTTGCTCGGTGCCGCGCGGCGGTGCCGGACGCGCCGCTCGTCCTCGTCGGCGCGGCCGACGCCTACGCCGAGCTCGGCTTGCCCGCGCTCGCGGACGCTCCGCCCGGCATCGGTCCGCTCGGCGGGCTCCGCGCGCTCGTCCTTCACGCGCGCGCACAAGGTCACGCGCACGCCCTCGCCCTCGCGTGCGATTTGCCCTACCTCGAGGCGCCGCTCGTCGCGCGGCTCGCGACCGAGGCGCCGCGGGCGAGCTTGCTCGCGCCCCGACCGGGCGAGTTT
Source organism: Polyangiaceae bacterium (assembly GCA_035499895.1). GTDB lineage: Bacteria > Myxococcota_A > Polyangia > Polyangiales > Polyangiaceae > PMG-095. The sequence continues at coordinate 56,413 of DATJXW010000332.1, forward strand.
TGGGAAGCGCTCGTGGCGCGCTACGCGGTGGACGCGCTCGACGCGGTCGATGCGGCGATGCTCGCGGGTGAGCGCGCGTTGCAAGCGGTCATCGCACGCCTCGGCGAGCGAGCCGTCGCGCTCGACGTGAACGAGCACGAGCGCGCCGAGCTCCGCGATTGGGACGAGCCGGGCGACGCGCCCGGCTGAATGCGCGCTTCTTTCAGCCGCCGATGGCGCGCATCGAGACGTCGCTCGCCGTCGGCTCGGTGCAACCACGCCACACGTCGCCGTCGGGCTTGAGCTTCCACGCCTCGGCGACGCTCTGCGCGATGAGCGCGGGATCGCCCGCCCGTGCCGCCGCCGCCGCGCCCACGCCGCGATCGGTCGCGAGACACGGCCGGAGCACGCCCGTCGCGGAGACGCGCAGCCGGTCGCAGCCCTTGCAATAGGTATCCGTGGTGCCGGTGATGACGCCGACGCGGAGCTTCGGATCGTGGCGGCTCGCGACGTATTTGGCGGGACCGCGCTCGGGGTCGACGGCCGGGCGCGCGTCCGACAAAAGCGGCGCGAGACGCTCGAGGATCTCGCTCGCGGGGACGAGCCGTTCCCCGACGATGCGCGCGCCTTCGGCGATGGGCATGACCTCGATGAAGCGCGGGATCAGGCCGTGTTTCCACGCGAACAGGGTGATGCGCTCGAGCTCGTCGTCGTTTTCGCCGCGCAGCACCACCGTGTTCAGTTTGATTTCGTCGAAGCCCGTGGCGCGCGCCTCGGCGAGGCCGTCGAGCACGCGGTCGAGCTTGCCGCCGCGCGTGATGCGCTCGAAGCGCGCGGCGTCGAGCGAATCGAGCGACAGCGTCAGCCGTTTGAGGCCGGCGGCGCGGAGCGGGCGCGCGAGCTTCGTCAAGCGCGTGCCGTTGGTCGTGAGCGCGATGTCCTCGGCACCGAGCGCCGCGGCGCGGGCGACGGCGCCGACGACGTGCGGTGAGAGCAGCGGCTCGCCGCCGGTGAAGCGGACGCGCCTCACGCCCGCGAGCAAGAGCCCTTCGATCAGCGTGTGCAGCGCCGGCTCGTCGAGGCGATCGGGTAAGTAGCCGTCGCTCCGCGACGGACGGCAATAGACACACGCGAGATCGCAGCGGTCCGTCAGGGAAATGCGGACGCTCGCGGGCGAAAGCGCGGTCACCTCGGCCGCGGCCGCGCGCTCGAGCTCACCAAAAATCGGCAGAAATCGGCTCAATTTGGACCTTGCGCGGCGAAGCGTGCATGAAACAATGCCGAAAGCGCACGCGTGGACGATCGTAGCACGTTTGAGCAGTTTGCCTTCGAAGAGCCGAACCCGGGGCTCTCGCTGTTGCCACTCGCCGCGCGCCGCGCGCTCGACACGGCCGGCGTTCGTCTGTCGCTCGACGCGTGGCGGAAGCTCCCGCTCGCCGAGCGCCGCTTGCTCGTCGCGGCCGGGACGGCGACGAACGTCTCGGTCGATACGGTCGAGCGCATCACCGCACGGGTCGAGCCCGCCCCGGAGCGCGTGGCACCCGAGCACGACCCCGAGGACGTGGCGCCGGAACTCGTCGCCGCTCTGGGTGAACGGCGCCGTGAGGTCGAGCTCGCCTGGCCCGCGCTCACCCCGCTCGAACGCTACGCCCTCGTGAAGCTCGCCCGCAGCAAGAAGGCGGAGCCCGCCGAACGCGCGGCGCGGCTCGCGCGGGCGTGCGACGACATTTTGCCGCGAAAACGCGGCGATTTGACGCACCTCAACGCGGACGGCGACGCGCACATGGTGGACGTCTCGCTGAAGCCGGTGACGGCCCGGCGCGCGGTCGCGCGGGCGTTCGTGCGCATGCGGGCCGAAACCGTGGCGGCGCTCGTTGCCGGGAACACACCGAAAGGCGACGTGCTCGCGGTGGCGCGCATCGCCGGCATCCAGGCGGCCAAGCGCACGCCCGAGCTCATCCCGCTCTGTCACGCCGTCGCGCTCACGGGCGTCGAGGTCGCGCTCGAAACGCAAACGCAGCCTCCCGGGGTCGCGATCACGGCGACGGCCCGTGCCTACGATCGGACCGGCGTCGAGATGGAAGCGCTCGTCGCCGCGAGCACCGCCGCGCTCGCGATCTACGACATGCTCAAGGCGGTGGACCGCGGCATGACGATCACCGATCTCGAGCTCACGCAGAAATCCGGCGGTCGTTCCGGCGACTTTCGACGGGAGGACGCCAAATGAAAGCCCCGAGGCAACCGCTGCCGTCCGTGCCGCCGCCGACCGAGCGCTCGTCGGATCCCGCGCCGGCCGGGGCGCGCGACGTGGAGCTCTCGGCGGCGCCGCTCGTGCTCGATCGCGTGATTTCTGCCGTTTCGCACGCGGGTGCCGGCGCCGTGGCGACGTTCATCGGCGCGGTGCGCGAGACGAACGACGGACATGCCGTCACGCTGCTCGAATACGAAGCGTACCCGTCGCTCGCGCTCGCCGAGATGCGGCGGATCCTCGGCGAGATCGAGCACGAAATGCCGGGCGTGCGCGTCGCCGTTCATCACCGCACGGGTCAGCTCGAGGTGGGCGCCGTGGCCGTCGTTTGCGCGGCGAGCGCCCCGCATCGCGAGGAGGCGTTCGTTGCGTGCCGCCTCGTCATCGATCGCGTGAAGGCGCGCGTGCCGATCTGGAAGCGCGAGCACGGGCCGGACGGACCGTATTGGGTCGGGTGGGAGGACGCGCGCTGCGAGCCCGGTCACGAGCACGGGCACGATCACGGCCCTCACAAGTCTTGAACGCGCAGGACCTCGACGGGCTGTCCAGCCGGCAGCGCCGCGAGATCCGCAGGGATCAGCGCGAGCGCGTCGGCCCAGGCGAGGCTCGTGAGCGCTCCGGACGCCTGATTCACGAGCGGCACGACCGCCTGCGTCCCCGCGTGCCGCTCGATGCGCGCGCGCACGAACTCGAGGCGTCCGGGCTTGTGCTCGAAAGGCGCCGCGAGCGGCAAGGAAAGCGTCTTCGGCAGCGGCTCGCGATCGCCCTGGAGCGCGCGGAGTAGCGGCATTCCGAAGAGCATGAACGTGATGACCGCGCTCGCCGGATTGCCCGGCAAGCCGAGCACCCAAGCGCCTCCGCCCGCTCGCCGGCCGAAGGCGAGCGGCTTGCCCGGCTTGATGGCGACCTTCCAGAAGTCGAGCGTCACCCCTTCGGCTTCGAGCGCCGGCCTCACCCAATCGTGCTCACCGACGCTGACGCCGCCGACCGTGAGCAAGAGATCGGTCTCGCCGAGCCCCTCGGCGATCGCCCGACGGGTCGGCGCGGGCTCGTCCGCGACGGGGGGCAGCCGGCGCACCTCGGCGCCCGTCAGCGCCGCGAGGGCCGCGAGCGAAGGCGAGACCGATTCCGGGATTTTCCCCGGCTTCGGCGCGCTGCCCGGCGCGCGGAGCTCGTCGCCGGTGCAGAGGATCGTGACGCGCGGCCGAACGGCGACGCCGAGCTCCGTCGCGTCGAGGGACGCGGCGAGGCCGAGCGCGGCGGGGCCGAGTCGCATGCCGGGCACGAGTGCCACGCCGCCCACCGCGAGATCCTCGCCCGCGCGCCGGATGTGTTGGCCTGGTTTGGGTCGTCGCGTGAGCGCGATCGCGTCGCCCGTGCGCTCGGCGTCTTCGCGGGGGACCACGGCGTCCGCTCCGCTCGGCAGCTCGGCTCCGGTCGAAATGGCGCACGCCGCGCCCGGGACGAGCGGCTCGGCGGGTCGCCCGGTGCGGCTCTCGCCGCGCACGCCGAGCTCGAACGGCCCGGCACCCGCGAGGTCGCTCGTCGCGAGCGCGTAGCCGTCCATCGCGCTGTACGAGAACGGCGGAAGCGGGCTCGCCGCGATCACGGGCTCGGCGAGCACGCGACCGTGCGCCCGCTCGAGCGCGACGCGTTCGGAAGGCAGCCGCTCGACCGCGGCGAGCAAACGGGCCCGCGCGTCTTCGAAGTCGAGCATCAGCGGCCGTGCTTTCCGTGACCGTGCCCGCCGGTCTCGCCCCGACAGAGCGCGACCGCGTGCTCGAGGAGCGGCGCGAGCAGCTTCTCGACGGCGAGCGCCACGGCGCGCGGACTCCCCGGGAGCGCGACCACCACGCGCCCGCCGGCGACGCCCGCGATGGCGCGCGAGAGCACCGAGCGCGGCCCCACGTCGTCCCACGAGAGGCGCCGGAACGCTTCCCCGAAGCCGTCGAGCGTCTTTTCCAGCAGCGGCCCGATCGCCTCGATGGTGCAATCGCGCGGCGCGATGCCGGTACCGCCCGTCGTGACGAGCACGTCCGCGAGGTCGTGCGCGGAAACGGCGCGCACGACCGCCGCGATGAGCGCCGGCTCGTCCTTCACGATCCGGTGCTCGGCCAGCGTGAAGCCCGCCGCGGCGAGCAGCGCGCGGAGCTTCGGCCCCGACTCGTCGGTGCCGCTCGTACGGGTGTCGCTCACCGTGACGGTGAGAATGCGGATCGCGCGCCGCGCTTCGGCGGCCCGAGCCTGGGAGTCTGGATCGCTGGCTGCATGGCCGGCCATCGGTGCTACGTCGGAGCGTACACCGTGGCCGCAACCAGACCGATCGACCTCCTCTATTTCGCGGCTCTTCGCGAGAGAATGGGCCTCGCTGCCGAGCGGATCCCGCTTCCGGACACGGTCGACACCGTCCGCCAGCTGGCCGCTTTTCTCGAGGCATCTCGCCCCGCTTTGCGCGGGGTGCTCGGGAGCGTGCGCTTCGCGGTGGGTGACGAGTTCGTTTCGCTCGAGCGGAAGCTCATGCCGGGGGACGTGGTGGCGCTGATACCTCCCGTCTCGGGCGGGTGACACGCGCTTCCCGAATTGAGCCGTCGCGTTTCGGCGATCGTTACTCCCGAGGGTGAGACCACCGGGCGAGCGTTTCATCCGCGTGACGAGGCGTCCGTTCGTTTCCTCACGATGAACAAGTTTGTCGGCGACGTTTCGGAGTTTCTTGGTCGTTTCTGTGTTGCTTCGACACACGTGTTTTGGGCCGATTTTGCTCGATCTGACGCGTTGACGATCAAGTCGCGGCGCGTAGACTGAAAACCGAGTTCTTGATTCGTTCGTCGTGCCCACGCGAGAGCTGGTGCGCGACGGCCCTTCGGGTGGTTGACCCATCACGGCGAGGTCCGCGTCGATGGCCGATAAAGGTGTATTTTCGAATTGGTGCGTCGCGCTTCCGAACGTTTCGGATTTGGACGCGGCGGCACGGTTGCTCCGGCAGGAAGGGGCGGAGCTCAGCCGTTTCGACGTGGCGCCGACCGAATCCGGCTCGCGCCCGCTCGAGGGCTGGATCATGGAGCTTACGCGGGGGGAGTTCGACGACATCGTCTTCTTCACCGCGCAGGGCGTGCGGCTGATCATCGAATTTGCGCGCCAGCTCGATCGGGAAGAGGAAGTGGTGACGGCCCTGCGCTCGTCCCGCAAAATAACGCAGGGGCCGAAGCCCGCCGGCGCGCTGCGTGAAATCGGGCTCCGAGCGGACGCGCCGGCGCCGCTCTCGTCGTTCGAGAGCCTGAGCGGCGTGCTCGACACGCTCGACCTCCAGGGGCGCGTCGTCGGCATCGCGTCGCTCCGCCCCGATCCGCGCCTGCTCGACATGCTCGAGAAGAAGGGCGCCACCGCGCGGCTGCTCTCGAGCTCGCCGGGCTCGGACAGCGGCGCGCTCGCGCTCTACGAGACGGTACGCAGCGGCGCCCTGCGCGCCATCGTGTTGAGCTCCCCGGCGCAGGTCGAGGCGCTCTGGGAAATCGCGTGCGTGCACGGGACGACCCACGAGCTCCGCTCCGACCTCGGCAAGCTCCGCATGGTCGCGCTCGGCACCGCGGTCGAGCTCGCGCTCAAGCAGCACGGCCTCCGCGTGGACGACGTGCCCCCGCGCTCCACCTTCGTGCGGCCGCAGCTCGGGGAGCTCGTCCGCGTTTTGGGCTTGGGTGAGCCCCCCGCCGTGAACGGCGCTCCGAGCCCGGAGAGCAGCACGCCCGTGAAGCTCGCCGGCGGCGGCGCCAAGCAGAAGCTCGTCATCGTCGGCAACGGCATGGTCGGCTGGAAGTTGTGCGAGCGGCTGAGCGAGCTCGACAAGCAGGGTCGCTACCAAATCGTCGCGTTCTGCGAGGAACCGCGCCCCGCCTACGACCGCGTGGGGCTCACGAGCTTTTACGAAAAGGCGAGCGCGGACGAGCTCTTGCTCGTCGCGCCCGAGTGGTATCGCCAGCACGGTATCCGCCTGCTCCTCGGCGAGCGGGCGACCATGATCGATCGCCGGCGCAAGGTGATTCAGTCGTCGAGCGGCGAGCGCGTGCCGTACGACGTGGCCATCCTCTGCACGGGGTCGAACGCGTTCGTGCCGCCGATCCCCGGCGTCGACAAGGCCGGCGTCTTCGTCTACCGCACCATCGAGGATCTCGTCGGCATCCGCGACTACGCGAAGCGGAGCAAGCGCGCGGTCGTGATGGGCGGCGGCCTGCTCGGCCTCGAAGCCGCCAAAGCCGTGCACGAGATGGGCCTCGAAACGCACGTCGTCGAATTCGCGCCGCGGCTCATGCCGCGCCAGCTCGACGGCGCCGGGTCGCGCCTGCTCCTGCGCAGCATTCGCGCGCTCGGCGTCGAGGTGCACCTGAACGTCTCGGCGCAGCGCGTGCTCGGGCGCGACCGCGTGGAGGGCATCGAGTTCAGCGAGGGCGACCCGCTCGAGGCCGACATGCTGATCGTCGCGGCCGGCATCCGTCCGCGCGACGAGCTCGCGCGCGAGGCCGGCATCATCGTCGGCGACCGGGGCGGCGTCGTCATCGACGACCAGCTCCGCACGAGCGATCCGTCGATTCGCGCCATCGGCGAGTGTGCCCTCCACGCGAACGTGCTCTACGGTCTCGTCGCGCCCGGCTACGAGATGGCGAGCGTGCTCGCGCGCATTCTGACGGGCGACGGCCAAGCTCGCTTCGAGGGTTCCGACCTTTCGGCGAAGCTCAAGCTCCTCGGCGTCGACGTGGCAAGCTTCGGCGATCCGTTCGCCGACACGACCGGCGGCGCGAGCATCCTCTACGAAGACCTCGTCAAGGGCGTCTACAAGAAGCTCGTCATCAGCGAGGATCGCACGCGGCTCCTCGGCGGCATTCTGGTCGGCGACGCCGGCGACTACCCGAAGCTCACGCAGATCATGCGCAGCGGCTCGACGCTGCCGGACGCGCCGGAAGAGCTGATTTTCGGCGCCCGCGCCGGCGAGGAATCGGCCGCCGCCGGGCTCGGCGAGTCGGCGCAGGTGTGCTCGTGCAACAACGTCACCAAGCGCGACATCTGCCACGCGATCCGCCGCGGTGAGTGCTCCACGCTCGGCGAGATCAAGGCGAAGACCCGTGCCGGCACCGGCTGTGGCGGCTGCGTGCCGCTCGTGGCCGACATCCTCAAGGCCGAGCAGCGCGCGGCCGGCCAGGTCGTGCGCGAGCAGCTCTGCGAGCACTTCGCGTTCGCGCGTCAGGAGCTCTTTCAGATCATGCAGGTGAAGGGCTACCGAACCTTCGCCGAGGTGCTCGCGTCGCACGGCTCCGGCAACGGCTGCGAGATTTGCAAGCCCGCGGTCGCTTCCATCATCGCGAGCCTCTATAACGAGATGATCCTGAAGAGCGAGCACGCCTCGCTCCAGGACACGAACGATCGCTACCTCGCGAACCTCCAGCGCGGCGGCCTCTACTCGATCGTTCCGCGCATCCCCGGCGGGGAAATCCTGCCCGAGAAGCTCGTGACGCTCGGGCAGATTGCGCACAAATACGGCCTTTACACGAAGATCACGGGCGCCCAGCGCATCGACATGTTCGGCGCGCGCCTCGATCAATTGCCGGACATCTGGGAGGAGCTCGTGAACGCGGGCTTCGAGAGCGGTCACGCTTACGGCAAGGCCCTGCGCACGGTGAAGAGCTGCGTCGGAACGACGTGGTGCCGCTTCGGCGTGCAGGACTCGGTCAAGTTCGCGATCGAGGTGGAGAATCGCTACAAGGGGCTCCGCGCGCCGCACAAGCTGAAGAGCGCCGTGAGCGGCTGCGTGCGCGAATGCGCCGAAGCGCAGGGCAAGGACTTCGGACTCATCGCCACGGAGAAGGGCTGGAACCTCTACGTGTGCGGCAACGGCGGGATGAAGCCGAAGCACGCGGTGCTGCTCGCCGCCGATCTCGATAAGGAGACGGCCGTTCGCTACATCGATCGCTTCCTCATGTATTACATCTCGACCGCGGATCGCCTCACGCGCACGGCGACCTGGCTCGAGAAGCTCGACGGCGGCATCGACTACCTGCGCGAGGTCGTGATCGACGACCGTCTCGGCATCGCGAAGGATCTCGAACGGCAGATGCAGTTCTTGGTCGAAACGTACAAGTGCGAGTGGGCCGAGGTTGTGAAGGACCCGGAAAAACGCGCTCGTTTCCGCCATTTCGCCAACACGGCGGAGCCCGACGACAGCGTCGAGTTCATGACCGAGCGCGGTCAGGCGCGGCCGCGCGACTGGGTGAAGGACAAGCCGGAATCCTTGCGCGACCGCAAGCACCTGCCGCTCATCCAGACGAGCTGGGTGCGGGTCGGGCGGGTCGAGGATTTTCCGCTCGACGGCGGCATGGCGGTGCGTCACGGCAACGCACAGATTGCCGTGTACAATTTCAGCTCGCGCGGCGAGTGGTACGCGACGCAGAACATGTGCCCGCACATGCGCGACATGGTGCTCGCGCGCGGCTTGCTGGGCGATCAACAGGGCATCCCCAAAGTCGCGTGCCCCCAGCACAAGAAGACGTTTTCACTCAAGAACGGCGAGTGCCTGAGCGGCGATCAGCTGAAGATCCGCACCTTCCCGATCCGGATCGAGAACGGCGACGTGCTCGTCGAGCTCCCGAGCGCGCGTGAAGTCGACAAGCTCGTGCCCGTCAAAATCGCCGAAATGGCGTGCCCGGCCGCCGAATGAGCGGCCGCCCCAACCACTCGGTCTACCATGGTCGCTGACGCCGCCAGTGTCTTTCCGGGCAGCTCGTCCCGCCGCCGCGAGCCGCATCGCCTGCCGTTGCTCCAGCACTACCTGCGCGAGCAGCAGCGCCTGACTGCGGTCGAGCGCTTTTCGCAGCGCCACGACAAGGACGCGCTCGCGCCCGGGCGCCGCTACTACCAGGACTTGATTCCGCTCGAACGGCCCGGTCCGGGACAGCAGTTCGCGTTCCAGGTCGACCTCGACGCGTGCAGCGGTTGCAAGGCGTGCGTCACCGCCTGCCATCGCCTGAACGGCCTCGACGACGACGAAGGCGAAACGTGGCGGAGCGTCGGACTCTTGCACGGCGGCACGCCGGAAGCGCCCGTCCAACAAACCGTGACGACCGCTTGCCACCACTGCGTCGATCCGGCGTGCATGAAGGGCTGTCCCGTCGGCGCGTACGAAAAAGATCCGGTGACGGGCATCGTCAAGCACTTGGACGATCAGTGCATCGGCTGCCAATACTGCACGCTCACGTGCCCCTACGAAGTGCCGCAATACAGCAAGAAGCGCGGCATCGTGCGCAAATGCGACATGTGCAGCGACCGGCTCGCCGAGGGCGAGCCGCCCGCGTGCGTGCAAGCGTGCCCGAACGAAGCCATCTCGATCCGCATCGTCGACACGGCGCGTGCGCTCGAAGACGCGGGGGCCGAAGCGTTCTTGCCCGGCTCGCCTTCACCCACCATCACGGTCCCGACGACGACGTACAAGAGCGCGCGCCCGCTGCCGCGCAACGTGCTGCCGGCCGATTTTCATCGCGTGCGGAGCTCGCACCGGCACGTACCGCTCGTGTTCTTGCTCGTGCTCACGCAGCTCTCGGTCGGCGCCTTCGTCGTGGACCTCGTGCTCGAGCGGTTCGGCGGGTATCGGACGCTCGAGGAGGCGCGCCCGTACCAATCGCTCGTCGCCGTGGCGATGGGTTTGCTCGCGCTCGGTGCGAGCATCTTCCACCTCGGGCGGCCCAAGTACGCGTTCCGCGCCATTCTCGGACTCCGCACGTCGTGGATGAGTCGCGAGGTCCTGGCGTTCGGCTTGTTCGCGAAGTGCTCGCTCGTTTATGCGTCGCTCTTCTGGGTCGAGCCGCTCGCCGCACGCTTCGGCTTGCCGGCGCCGCCCGCCGCCTTGCTCGGGACGGGACGCTCGGTGCTCGGCTTCGTCGTCGCGGCGAGCGGCGTCGCCGGAGTGTTGTGCTCGATGATGCTCTATCAGGTCACGGCCCGCCGCTGGTGGAGCGCGGCGCGCACGAGCGGTCGCTTCTTTTTGACCGCGGCGGTGCTCGGCGTTTCGACGACGAGCGTCGCGCTCACGCTCGCTTCTCTCCGCCAAGGCCGTGACTCGGCGTTGCGGTCGACTGCATTCGGCCTGCTCGCGCCGCTCGCCGTGCTCACCGCCGTGAAGCTCGTGTTCGACGCCGAGATCTTCCTGCACTTGAAGGAGCGCGGCCTCGGCGAGCTCCGGCGCACGGCGCTGCTCCTCGTCGGCGAGCTCCGACCCCTCGCGACGGCGCGCTTCGGTTTCGGTCTCGGCGCGCTGCTCCTGCTCGTCCTCACGGCGGGCACGCCGGGCATCGGGGCCGAGACCGAGCTCGGACTTTCGGCCTGCGCGTGGCTCTTGCTCCTCGCGGGCGAGATCTGCGAACGACTCCTGTTCTTCAGCGCGCAGAGCGCGCCGAAGATGCCGGGAGCCGTCGGGCCGTGAAAGGGCCGCGCGAGCTCGTGGAAGGAGCGCTCGAGCTCCTGCACCAAAAGCAAGGCCCGCTCACGGCCGAGCTCTTGCGAAAACCGGCCGGCTTCGGCATCGGGCAGGTCCCGCTCTCGCAAAAGCCGGACGCGACCACGACGGCCGTCTGCGGCTTTTGTTCGACCGGCTGCGGCCTCGAGCTTCACCTGCGCGACGGCGAGGCGGTGGGTCTCACGCCGGCACGCGATTACTCGGTGAACTTCGGCATGGCGTGTCCGAAGGGCTGGGAAGCGCTCACGCCGCTCCGCGCGAAAGATCGCGCCACGAAGCCCCTGATGCGCAACGAGCGAGGCGTGCTCGTTCCCGTCGGATGGGATCGCGCCCTCGAGGCGTTCGTGCGCCGCTTCAAGGCGATTCAGGAGAAGCACGGCCCGGAGTCGGTCGCCTGGCTCGGCACCGGACAAATCCCGACCGAAGAGCTCGCGCTCCTCGGCGCCTTCGCGAAGTTCGGCATGGGCGTCGTGCACGGGGACGGCAACACGCGCCAGTGCATGGCGACGGCGGTCGTCGCCTACAAGCAGTCGTTCGGCTTCGACGCGCCGCCCTACACGTACGAGGATTTCGAGCAGTCCGACGTGATCGTCCTCGTCGGCTCGAACCTCTGCATCGCGCACCCGATCCTGTGGGAGCACGTCTGCCGAAACCCGCACCGGCCCGAGATCGTCGTCGTCGACCCGCGCCGCACCGAGACGGCGATGAACGCGACCCTGCACCTCCCGCTCGCGCCCAAGTCGGATTTGACGCTGTTTTACGCGGTCACCCAGCACCTCATCGCGCGCGGCTGGATCGACCGCGAGTTCATCGACGCCCACACGACGGGCTTCGAGGAGCTCTCGCGCCACGTCGCGCCGTTCACGCTCGCTCGGGCCGCCGACGCGACGGGTTTGCCCGCGGACGCCATCGCGCGGCTCGCCCAGCTCATCGGCACCGGCAAGCGCGTGAGCATCTGGTGGACGATGGGCGTCAACCAGAGCTACGAGGGCGTGCGGCTCGCGCAAGCGCTGATCAACCTCGCGCTCATCACCGGCAACATCGGCCGTCCGGGCACGGGCGCGAACTCCGTCACCGGCCAATGCAACGCGATGGGCTCGCGCCTCTTCAGCAACACGACGAATCTCTTGGGCGGGCGGGACTTCACGAACGCCGAGCACCGCGCCCACGTCGCGAGCGTGCTCAACATCCCCGTCGAACGCATCCCCGACCGCCCGAGCCTCGCCTACGATCAGATCCTCGAGCAGGTGCTCGCCGGCAAAATCAAGGGCCTCTGGATCGTCGCCACCAACACCGCCCACTCCTGGATCAATCAGGCCGACGCCGTCGACATCCTGAAGCGCTTGGATTTTTTGGTGGTCCAAGACATGTACACGACGACCGATACCGCGCGCGTCGCGCACTTGGTGCTGCCGGCCGCCGGCTGGGGCGAAAAAGAAGGCACCTTCATCAACTCCGAGCGCCGCCTCGGGCTGCTCAAGAAGGTGGCGCGTGCGCCCGGCGAGGCGCTGTCGGATTTTGCGATCTTCAAGTTGCTCGCGGAAGCGTGGGGCGTGGGCGATCTGTTCCGGCGCTGGTCCGACCCCGAGGCGACCTTTCAAATCATGAAGGAGCTCTCGCGCGGCCAGCCGTGCGACATCACCGGCATCGAGGACTACGCGATGCTCGACGACAAGCGCGGCATCCAATGGCCGCTCCGAACGGGCGAGCGCGTGGTCGCGGAGAGCCAGCGGCGCCTCTTCGCCGACGGGCGTTTCTTTCACGCGGACGGCCGCGCGAAGCTGCTCTTCGACGCGCCGCGGCCGGTGCCCGAGGCACCGACGCCCGACTACCCGTTCGTCTTGCTCACGGGGCGCGGCTCGTCGAGTCAGTGGCACACGCAAACCCGCACGGAAAAATCCGCGGTGCTGCGCCGGCTCTACCCGAACGAGCCGTACGTCGAGCTCAGCCCGACCGACGCCGAACGGCTCGCGATAGCGCCGGGAAGCTGGGTGATCGTCGAATCGCGCCGCGGCAAGCTCAAGGCGCGCGCGCACCCGACGCACGTCGTCCGGCCCGGGCAACTCTTCGTGCCGATGCACTACGCGAAGGCGAATCAGCTCACGTTTCCCGCGTTCGACCCGCATTCGCGCCAGCCGTCGTACAAGCACTGCGCCGCGCGCGTGCGCCCCGTCGAGGCGTCCGACCAAGCGCCGTAGGCTCGGAAGGCGCTCCGTCCGACGCCCGGGGGCGCTCGGGCGACGAAAATGCTTGCCCGGCGTCGCGCCGCGGTCGTACTCCGTGCGGCTCGACCATGACCGGCGGCCCGTTCTACGTGCTCGTCTCGTTCACGGCGTTCGGCCCCGGTTTCTTACCCGGCGTGCTCGCGACCTGGTTCGTCGTCAGGCGCGGGGTGCCGCGCGCCGAACGCTGGACGCGCCTCAAGGGTCTCGTCGTCGGGCGCCTCGCGACGGCGCTGCTCGCGGGCGTCATCGTGCCGCTCGGCATGGCCACGGCCGGCCTCTTGGGTTCGTATTTCGGAAGCAACGGCGCGAGCAAGGCGGGGCTCGTGCTGCTCGCACTCTTCGGCGGCTGGCGCGTCGTGGTCGAACCGCGCTGGCTCAATACTCTCGCGCTCGCGAGCAGCTGGGTTTGCTATTTCGCGACGCTCGCTCTCGCCGTGCCGCTCGAGCGCCGGCTCGCCGCCGTCTTTCCCTCGCGCTCGTTCGAAGACGAAGCGCCGGCGCTCTCCGCGCGCGGCGTCCGCGCGGCGTACCTCGCGCAAGCGGTCGTCGCCTTGCTCGTTTGGTGGGAAGAACACGTGCGCTGACGCAATCGACGGCGGTCGTTCAGCGAGCCGTGGTCGCGACGACGCGGAGGCGCACGTAGTCGATCCACCAGACGCCGTCGCGAAACAACGCGGGACGCGCGTGCTCTTCGACGAGCGTCGTGAAGTCGCCGCGGGCCGGCTCGGGAACCGACGCGACGAGGTCGCGCGCGAAAATCGCGAGCCACGCGGCGACGCCGCTCTGACCGTCGCGATCCGGCATCGGGCTCGGCCGCGCGAACCACCAAGCGCTCTGCACGTCGAAGCCGTGCTCCTCGAGCAAGCTCGCGTAGGCGCCGAGGCGCGGGAAATACCAGGGTGAAAATGGCCGCGCCATGCCGGGGAGTGCGAGCGTCTCGAGCGCGTGATTCACGGCGGCCCGCACGGCCGCGACGTTGCCGTGGCCGCCGAACTCCGCCACGAAGCGGCCGCCCGGCACGAGCGCGCGCCGAATGCCGCGGGCGACGCCGGCGGCGTCGTGCACCCAGTGCAGCGTGGCGTTCGAGAACACGGCGTCGAACTCATGCTCGAACGCGAGCGCCTCGGCGCGTCCGGCGCGAAAGTCGAGGTCAGGGTACGCGCTCCGCGCCTCCGCGAGCATCGCGGTCGAAGCGTCGAGGCCGACGACGCGCGCGCCCCGGTCCGCGATGGCGCGAGTGAGCGCGCCGGTGCCCGAGCCGAGGTCGAGCACGCGTTCGCCGGCGCGCGGCGCGAGCAGCTCGACGAGCGGTGCTCCGCCGTCGATGACGAAGCGCGCCTCCGTGGCGTAGCGCTTGGCGTTCCATTCTCGGTCCGTCTCGGATTCGCGGGTCGTCGCGGCGGTGTTCATGCTGAGCTCCTCTGCGCTCAAACCTGCGCCGCCGCGATAATGAAAACAAGCTACTCTATCTTACAGATTAATGTAGAAAAACTGGATAATCTGGTCGCGCGACGCGAGCGAGTGTGCCGCCCAAATCGCCCGTATTGCCGTGCTCGCGCGCGAGACGGAGCCGTGACGGCGCGATCACCGACGGCTGACGGCCGCGGTGAAGACGACAACGGCTGCGGCGAAGGCGGCTGACGACCGCGGCGAAAACGACGGCGGCTCGACGCGACGGATCCGTCGGCGGCACGGAGCGGCGCTCGCGTCGCGTCGACCCGAGTGCGTCCCTTCGCCGCCTCGGCGCGTGTCGTGAAGGCGCGGTGAACGCGCTCTTCGCTCCATCGTCGTCGACTCCCCGCGACGCCCGCTCGACACCTGGAATCGTTTTCACACTGCGAGCCATCGACTCGTTCGATGAACTACCGCTCATGGCATGAGTGACGGTCAGCCTACTTGGTTGGCACTCGGGCACGAACGAGGTTCATCTCCCACGCGAAAATGCGCACGAGCGCGGAAGCCGTTTGGCAAAACTGGCGAGTAACGACGTGGTTCGACGAGAACAATTCCGGCTCACGCCGCCGTGACATCGAGTCACGCCGCGCAACGCGAACTTCACGGAAGCAAGCCGAGCACAATCGGTTACACTCGCCACGATGTTCACGCGGTGGTGTCGGGGTTTTGGGTTCGTCGTCATTGGATCGTGGCTCGCCGCGTGCGGCACCGGAACGAACGCCGAGCGCGACGAGGGCAGTCTCACGCCCACGACGGGCGGCACGAGCAGCGCCGGCACCGGCGCGGACGGCGGCACGACGGGCGGGACGGGCGCACACCTCGGCACGGGCGGCAGCATCGTCCTCGCCGGTAGCGGCGGGACCGGGGCCGGAACGGGCGGCGCGCCCGCGGAGGACCCCTGCAAGAGCACGGATTGCGGGGTCGGCCAGCGCTGTGAAAATCAGAACGGCACGGCGAGCTGCGTCGACAAGACCTGCGACGAGATCGCCTGTGACGACAGCGAGCTCTGCCAATCCGCAGAAGGCGGCGGGCACGTGTGCGTCGACAAGTGCACCTCCGACGCCGCGTGCGACGAGGCGCTCCATTGCGACACGACGAGCGGCGAGTGCGTCGCCGACGACTGCACGCCCGACACGCGCACGTGCGGCAGTGACGACACGATTCGCGTGTGCGCCTCGAACGGCTCGCCCGGCGATCCGATCGCGTGCGGCAGCGCCGGCTACTTCACGAGCGAATGCGCGGCGGACATGGCGGGCGCGGGAGCGTGCACCTGCGAGGACGATTGGGATTGTCCCGCGTACATGACGTGCGAGGCGGGCACGTGCATCGGCACCGGCGTGGCGCCGACCTGCACGCTGCCCGCGACGCCGTTCACGCAAGTCCTGCCGCAGGTCGAGTTTCGGTGGGGTGACGGCACCAAGCATTCCTACACGGCGACGGACGAGCTCGATTGGGCGATGGGCAAGGCGTTTCCGTGGTCGGCTCAAGTCGTTTCGCCGCCGCTCGTCATCAATCTCGACGACGACAACGGTGACGGGCGCGCGGACGAGCGTGATTTCCCCGAGATCCTCTTCATCACGCACAGCGGCGACAACCGCGACACGGACGGCATCGTGCGCGCGGTCCACGGCGGGGGTCCGAACAAGGGGCAGGACTTCTTCGCGCTCTGCGGCGGTCCGGCGCGCCCGGCCACGCCGGCCGCCACGTACGCGGACGCGAACGGCGCGTATTGGAGCGAAGGCGCCGCCGTCACGAGCAACTGCAGCGATACCGACGAAAACGACACGGGCGGGCTCGCTCGGCCGTCGGGCGCGCTCGCGGCGGGCGACCTCGACGGCGACGGCTTCCCCGAAATCGTCGTCCCGCTCGAGACGAAGGGCTTTCAGATCCTGAGCAATCGCGGGGAGGTGCTGTTCACGAGCCCGGACGACGTGTTCGAACCGATGGGCGCCGAGTACGTGGCGCCGGCGCCCGCCATCGCGAACCTCGACTTCAAGGGCATGCCCGAGATCATTCTCGGCAATCGCGTGATTGCGCTGACCAAGGACGCGAACGGCGCTTTCGCCATCGACAAGATCTACGAGGCGAGCGCCGGGGCACGCGGCTCGCAGAATCAATCGATGGGCGCTGGCGCTTCGTTCATCTACGGGCCGACGGTGTGCGTCGCGGATCTCACGCCGGACGCCGGGCTCGAAATCGCGGCCGGCCCCACGCTCTACAAATTGCCCGCCTCACCGCCGGCCGGCTGCGGCACCGTCGCCATGCCGTGCCCGCTCGATACGGTGTGGGACGCTCGCGCGAACCTCGGCACGCAGCAGCAAGACGGGCTTTGCGCCATCGCCGACGTGCTCGGTGCCTGCACTTCGAAGGCCGACTGCAGCGCGCACCCGCCCGGTCCGGCGAACCCGCTCGACGGCAAGCCCGAAGTCGTCTTGATCTCGAACGGCCACCTCGTGATCCTCGACGGCGCGAGCGGCACCGTGCTCGTCGACCAGGATCTCGGTGGCGGTGATTCGGGCGGCGCGCCGAACGTGGACGACTTCGACGGCGACGGCTTCCCCGAAATCGCCACGGCGCTCGCGAGTTTCTACAGCGTCATCGACCTGCAGACGCCCGACCCCACGAATTGTCCGGCCTGGGACACCGTGCTCGACGAGCGAAACCCGCCGCCGCAAACCAATCCGCCGCGCAATCCCGGCGGCGCCTGCAAGACCGACGCGGATTGCACGCTTTCGGGCACGACGTGCAACGAAATCTCGGGTCAGTGCGTGTGCCTCCACAACGGCTGGAAGCGCGTGACCGAGGACGATTCGAGCCGTGTCACCTCGTCGAGCGTCTTCGACTTCAACGGCGACGGCGCGGCCGAGGTGACCTACGGCGACGAATGCTATTTCCGCATTTACGACGGCGCGACCGGCAACATCTACCTCGCGTACCCGTCCGTGAGCCGCACCGTGCTCGAGAATCCCGTCATCGCCGACGTCGATAACGACGGCAACGCCGAGATCGTGTTCGTGCAGAACAACCACTTCAAGCAGTGCGACGAAGGCAACACGACCATGGGCGATTGGACGGGGGCCACCCTGAATCAATGGCCGACCGGCACCGTCGCGAAGGACTCACTGCCGACGGGCATCACCGTGCTCGGCGACCCGACGGACAATTGGGTGACGGCCCGCCGGGTGTGGAACCAGCACGCCTATCACGTGACGAACGTGCTCGAGAGCGGCGCGATCCCGCTCCACGAACCGGAGAGCTGGAAGAGCCTGAACGGCCGCGTTTACAACACTTATCGCTCGCAGCCGCGCAATTACGGCGTCGCTCCCGATCTCACGCTCACCGCGATTCAAATCTCGTCGCCGGACGCGATGTGCGGCGTGCTCTCGGAAAAAATCGAGATCACCGTCGTGGTCAAGAACGCGGGCGACCTCCGCGTCGGTCCCGGAGTCGAGGTCGCGTTCTACGGCACGTGGGGCGGGGCCGAAGCCCCGCTCGACGACGGCATGGGCAACCCGATCGTGGTCGTGCTCGACAAGAGCCTCGAGCCGGGTGCCTCGACCCTCGTGACCGTCGAATACGACGTCGGCAACGACCCCGCGCCGGACGACACCGCCCTCCCGGACAGCGTGCGCGTGACGATCGACGGCGGCAACAACGCGCCGGACGGCAAGGAACGCGAGTGCCGCGAGGACAACAACGAGCTCACCCACGACGTGAACCCGGGGGAGGCGCTCGCGGATCTCGTCGCCGCGGTCGACGACGCCAACTGCGCGGGCAAGGTCGACGTGACCGTGTCGAATCAGGGCGCAAAGGACGCGAGCAACGTGGTCGTGCGCGTCTACGCGGGCGATCCGGCCGCGGGCGGCATGCTGCTCGGCGAGACGACGATCGATTCGGTGGCCGCCGGCGCGAGCGCTTCGACGACCATCAACGTGGGCGGCCTGAGCCGGAACGTGACGATTTGGGCGATCGCCGATCCGGACGACACGATCCAAGAGTGCAACGACGCGAACAACGTCGTCGAAGGCCCGGCGCTCATGTGCAAGGACGAACCGCACTGACGAACTGCGGCCCTCGCGCCGCCGCTCGTAAGAATCAGAACGTGCCGCCGAGGTTCAGCCCGCCGCCGTTCGCCGCGAGCACGGGCGTGACGGACAGGGCCGTTTGCGAACCGCTCGGCGCGGTGACGACGATGACGATGCCGCCGATGAGTACGGCGGCCCCGACGCCGAGCCCGACGAACCCGATGGTTCGGCTGTTGTCCGCGTCGCTCTTGTCGTTCGCCTTCTTCGTCTCGTTGTTCGTGGTTTGGGAAGCCTTGGTTTGCGCGACCGAGAGCAGCGTGAACCAGGTGCCGACGGCGCCGACGGCCACGCCCGCGCCGCCGACCACGAACCCGATGATGCGCTGGGTGCGCCCGGGATGCGCATCGGGCGTCGCCGCACCCTGATCGGGCGGCGGCGTGACGGTGCCGCTCGCCCCTGCGGCGACGGGCGGCGCCGCGGGGGCGTTTTCGAGCGGCGGAATCACGACCTTGGCCGTCGCACCCGCGCCCTCGGTCTTGGCGTCGAGATGCAGCGGCTTCTTGTTCGGCGCGGCGACGTCGATCGAGCGCATGCCCGGATCCACCGGCGCCGGCACGCCCCAGAGGCCCTGCGGCACGACGTCGCCGTCACGCTTGATCTCGAGACCCGGGATCGCGGCCGTGTCGGCGGGCACTTCGATCACGAGCTTGGTGAGCTGCGGCTCGAGCGTCGCCGCCTCCTGGCGCGCCAGGTCCTCGCGATCGGATTGCCCTTCGGCGCGCGCCTGCGAAGCGGCCTCCCGATACGCGGACCACGCGCTCGCCGTCTGGCCGTTTTGCTTGTAGCAAAGGCCCAGGTTCAAGAGCGTGCCGACACCGGGGTCGAGCCGTTCGCTGTCCGCGAGTTTGGGGCAGGCTTCGGCGTAACGCTTGGCCGCCATGAGCTTCTTCGCGTCGTCGAAGAGCGCTTCCGCTGCAGCCTTGTTGTCTTGCCCGAGGGCGTGCGACGTGACGGCCGAGACCGACAGCACGAGGCAAACGCTCTTCCACCGCGCTCGTTTCACCGAGAAGCTCCTTCTGAAGCTCCCTTATAAACCGAGCGTCGTCTTTTCGACTACCCGAGCGCGCCGCTACTTGCGGTCGTCGTAGAGATTGACCTTCTTCGCAGGTTTCGCCGCGGGCGGAGGGACGGGCGCCGGTGCCGGCACGGGCGCGGCCACCGCCGCCGCGTGGGCGGGCGTTCCGCTCTTCGGAGTGGCCTTGGCCGGCTGAGATTTCGGCGCCGCGAGCGCTTTCGGCGTGACGACAGGCTCGACCGCCGGGGTCGCGGCCGGTGCGGCGGGCGTGACCGACGGAGCCGCGGTCGCCGCACTCGCGGCCGAGGTCGGCGCGGCTGGAGACGACGTCGGCGCGGTGCTCGCTCCGGTCGTGGCGGCCTTGGCCTCGAGTGCCGGCGCCGGTGGCGGTTCGCTCCCCCGGCCCTTCAAGAAAAAGACGGCGCCCGCGGCCGCGCCCGCGAGCAGCACGAGCCCCACGGCGATGCCCACGCCGCGCCCGCTCCCGCGCTTTTCGATGCCGGAGGCGCCCCAGGCGGAGCCCGTCCCGGTTCCGAGCCCCGAGCTCGGCGGCATCGCGTCCTCGAAGTTCGGTTGGGAGCCGGCGAGACCGGCGATCACGCGGCTCACGCGCTCGACCGACAGCCGAGCGCGGCGCGGCGCGAACGGCGCGAGCGCCATCGCGAATTCCGCAACGTTCGAGAAACGCCGCGTGCGATCCTTTTCGAGGCTCCGAACGATGACCTGATCGAGCCCGGGCGGCGCGTCGGGCCGCGCGTTGCGCAGAGCCGGCGCCGGCTGCTGCAGAATCATCGCGCAGAGCTGCGTGATCGTGTCGGCCTGGAACGGCACCGTCCCGGTCAAAAGCTCGTACAGGATCGCGCCGAGCGCCCAAATGTCGGTGCGCGCGTCGACGTCGCGGGACGACGCCATCTGCTCGGGCGACATGTAGAGCGGCGACCCCATCACCGTCGTCGTCTTGGTCATGCCGAGGTCGGCGCCGGACGAGCTCATGCCCGTCACCTTGGAAATGCCGAAATCGAGCACCTTCACGGACGGCGTGCCGTCGGCGCGCGTCACGAGGAAGAGATTGGCCGGCTTGAGATCGCGGTGCACGATGCCGAGCGCGTGCGCCTCCGCGATCGCTTCGCACGCCTGGAGCACGAACTCGACCGCGTCTTCCACCGGCAAGGCGCCCCGCCGCTGCCCGATGGTGCCGAGATCGGCGCCGTCGAGGTACTCCATGATCATGTAGGGCGCGCCGTTTTCGAGCTGCCCCACGTCCGTGACGCGCGCCACGTGCTCGCTCTTGATGCGCACCGCGGCCCGCGCCTCGCGCAGGAAGCGCGCGACCGCTTCGCCGTTCGAGAGCGCTTGCGGCAAGAGGAACTTGATCGCGACGCGCTCTTCGAGTGTCACGTGCGTCGCCGCCACGACCACGCCCATCCCGCCCATGCCGAGCACGCGCTCGATGCGGTACTTGCCGAGCAGGATCTGCCCGGGGACGACCCCGGCGACCTGATGCCCGGGCTCGGAGACGACGAACGAATTGGTCACGGCGCTCTATCCCTCTCGGCGTGGCACGACCACCCAGCCAAGTACGGACGAGCCAGTATATCGATCCCCACCGTGAACGCCCACGGACCCACATTTCTCTCGCGGGATCGGGTCGAGCCCCGAGGGGTTCCAACCGTGGCCGAATCGCCCGCCGGCGGCGACCCTCACGGGTGAAGCACGATGCGCGTCATCGGCCCGTGCGCCTCGCGCCGCACCGCGTGCCAGCCCGCCGGGAGTTTCGGCTCGGTGAAGTCGAACAGGTAGCGAGCGTCGAGCGGCGAGAGATTCACGCAGCCGCCGCTCACGGCGTCGCCCCAATCGTCGTGCCAATACGCGGTGTGGAGGGCATAGGGTCCGGTGAAGTTCTGGACCCAGGGTACGTCCGAGTGAACCGCCTCGTTCGGCGCCTCCATCGTCGCCGTCACGATCTTGGTGTTGATCGAGTACATGCCGAGCGGCGTGGACGAGGTTTCGAGGAGCGGCCGGCCGTGCACCGGCGTGCCCCCGCGCCCGGGTGAAATCAAGGTCGCGTAGCGCGGCAAGGTGCCCTCGAACGCGAGGAGCCAACCCCCGTCGACGCTGATGTCGATCCACGTCGCGTGGTCGCGCCCGGCGCTCGGCGTCGCGTCCGCGAGCGGCTCGCCCCACGGCGTCGCTTTCGGCAGCTCCGGCACCACGGCGTCGTCCGCCGCGACGAACCCGTTCGGCTCGCGCGTCTCGAGATAGGTCACGCCGTCCTGCCGTACGCGCTTGCCGGTGAGCTCGACGAAGGAGAGCCGCGCGAAGACGCCGGGCGCGCGCGTCACCCGATCGCCGAGCCTTGCGTAGCGCGGGCGGTCCCGCGTACGAAAGAACGCGAGCGGCAGCGTCGCCTCGGCCCCGAGGTGCACGCCGTGAAAGGCGAGCTCGCCGAACTCCTTGACTCGGTCCTTCGGAATCCAGCCGTAATCGGCGCTGAGCAAGAACGCTCGATCGCCCCAGCGCGCTTCGGTCGTGAAGGCGACGGTCGAGTGCGGCTTGAGCTCGCTCCGCGCCTCGTGCACCGTGCGGGCGAGGAGCGGCAGCGGGGGCGGCGCGAGCTCCGGCAGCGACACGTCGACTCCCCGCAGCGCCGCCACGTCCTCGCCCGCGCGCGCCCGCGCGACGTCGGCGAGGTGCCCGGCCAGGTCCGTTTCGTTCCGCGCCTGAACGTCCGGCGTCGGAAGCTCGGGGTAGCGCACGAGCCCGAGCGACTCGCCGTACCGAAACGGCCAAGCCGAATCCATGTTCGGCGTGAACGCACGGAGTGCTTCGACCTCCGGGTCGTCGGTATCGACCGTCGCGCGCTTGCCGTCGACGCACACGAAACCGCGCGGCTCGATGGCGTACCAGCGCCCGTCGCAGCCCGCGCCGAAGCGCGGCTCGTCACTCTGCAGCGCGACCGAGCCGCCGGTCCACAAATACCCGAGCCAATCGCCGCTCGCATCGGGCCGCGACTGGATCCAGACGAAGCGCGCCTTGGCGTAGAGACGTGGGGAGGGGGAGGATTGAGGGGCGACCGCCGTTTTCGTCACCGTTCCACGCCGCGGCGGTCGCGTGAGAGCGCGCTGCTCGACGGACACGAACGCGCCTTCGGCCGCGGTCGGGGCTCGCTCGGACGCGCAGCCGCTCGCGAGCGCCACGCACGCGCCCACGGCCAGCCGTCGCTCGAGCTTCACGTGGAAACGGTAGCCGAGCCGCTTTGGCCAGCCCAAATTACCAGAGCGTGCGGACCCGCCGCGAGCGCCCGAGCCGCTCGTCTTTCGTGATTAATGAAGCGGACAGCCGCAGCGCCGTGAAAAACCAGAGCAGGGCGTGATGTGTCCGCGACGTAGTGCTTCATCGAGCCGGGCGCGCCGGCCTGCGAGGGGACTTTCGCGTCCGCGACACGCGCAGGGGTTCGTCAGCGTTGAATTTCGACGAGCAGCACCCACGCGTTCGCGATGCCGGCCGTGAACGACAAGATGATGCCCGGAACGAGCCAGTAAAGTCCGCCGCCCGTGCCGGCAAGGACCGACCCGCCGCAGGCCAGAAACGGCAACGTCGCGAACTGGTGCGTGACGACGCGTGTCAGCATCCAGCTCCGCGGGTCGCCGGGTCGCGCCCGCACGCCGAGTTGCATGCGCACGGGCACGAGCCACATGAGCGCCCCCGCGCCGAGGATTTCCGCGCCGAGGGCGCGCACCGGCTGTCCCGGTACGAGCCCGAAGGACGACGCCGCGAGCGCGCCGACGAGCACGATCAGCGTCTCCGCGGCGCGGCCGGGCAGCTGCGGATACGCGAGCACGCGGCTCAGATTGATCGACACCGCCACGAACAAGAGGCCGGTGAGCGCCGCCGAGGCGCCGACTTCGGCGACGAAGAAGTTCTCCCACCCGCTCGTCGAATAGCCGTTCATGGTTGCGCCGGCGACCGTATCATCGCCTTTCGTTTTGGGCCCGTGCGCTCGCAATTCGGCTATCGTCGCGCGCCATGGTTTCTCGAACGTTCCGCGCCGCGCTCGCGGCACTCGTCTGCGTGAGCTCGTTCGGCCTCGCCGTCGCCTGCGATTCCAGCGACGCCTGCAAAAAATCGGCCGAATGCGCGCGCGACGGGCGGTGCACGTCGGACGCGAACGCGATGTGCCGCGTCCAGGCGGACGCCGACTGCGCCGGCTCCGAAGCTTGCAAGCTCCACGGCAAATGCAGCGCGAAGGACGGCGTGTGCGCGGCCGCGAACGACGCCGGCTGCCAAGCGGCCGACGATTGCAAGAAGAGCGGGGCGTGCAGCGCCTATCAGGGCGGCTGCGTGAACCTCGAGACGATCACCGAGCCCGAGTGCGCGAGCAGCTGCGAGAGCGAAGGCCGCTGCGTGACGAAAGACGGCAAGTGCGTCGCGCTCTCGCGCCGCCACTGCGCGGGCACGAGCGACGACACGCCCGACAAGGAGAGTCCGTGCGCCAAATTCGGACTTTGCAAGGCCGACGGCGGCCGCTGCGTCGCCGCCACGAACGACGACTGCGCGCACTCGCTCGCCTGCAAGGAGGGCTCGCAATGCGGCGCGAAAGACGGCGCCTG
Organism: Polyangiaceae bacterium; assembly: GCA_035499895.1. GTDB lineage: Bacteria > Myxococcota_A > Polyangia > Polyangiales > Polyangiaceae > PMG-095. Next base: position 80,521 of record DATJXW010000332.1, read on the forward strand.
CGTCGCGAGCGCCGACGACTGCAAGAAGTCGACCGGCTGTTCGCGCGACGGCAAATGCAGCGTGAAGAACGGCGCGTGCGCGGCGCTCGGCAACGACGATTGCCGCAAGGCCGCGCGCTGCAAGCTCGAAGGCACTTGCACGGCGAAGGACGGCGCCTGCATCGCGGGCAGCAGCGGGGACTGCGCGGCGTCGTCCGTCTGCGCCCAGGTGAAGCTCTGCACGGCGCGAGACGGCGTGTGCGTCGGCAGCGGCAACGCGGGCGGCGCCGCGGCTTCGCGCAAAGGGGCGCCGGACAAGGCCCGTCCGACGACGATCACGAGCCCGCTCGGGCACTGAGCGTCGCCGTCACGCCGCCGCGTCGGTTTCCGCCGCCCGTAGCCCGCCGATCGGCAGGCGCAGGTAGAACGTCGTGCCCTTGCCGACTTCGGTCTCGAAGGTGAGCGCGCCGCCGTGCTTCGCGACCACGATCGACCGCGCGATGGCGAGCCCCTGGCCGGTCCCTTTGCCGACCTCTTTCGTCGTGAAGAACGGCTCGAAAATGCGCTCGCGGATAGGCGCGGGAATGCCGCCGCCGGTGTCGGCGATCGCGATGACCACGTCGCCGCCGTCCCGCCGCGTGCGCACGGTGATGCGGCCGCGGCGATCCGTGCCTTCGACGACTTCCGCGATCGCGTGGCCGGCGTTGACGATCACGTTCAAGATCGCCTGGTTCACGTCGCCGAGGTGGCAGCGCACGGGCGGGAGCACCCCGAGCTCGGTCGTCACGTCGGCGACGTACTTGTATTCGTTGCGCGCGATGGTGAGCGTGGTCTCGACCGCGTGATTGATGTCGGCCGGCGTCATCTCTTTGCGATCGGGATGCGCGAATTCCTTCATCGAGCTCACGATGGTCGTCACGCGGCCGAGTCCGTCGAGCGCCCGTTCGAGCGCCTTCGGCGCGTGCTCGACGACGTAGGCGAGGTCCGAGCTCGCCTCGCACTCCGCCGCGACCCCCGCGAGGCGCGCGAGCTCCGGCTCGGGCGCGCTCGCGAGCACGGCTCGGCGCAGCGCCTGGTGCTTCTCGAGCACCTGCATTACGTCCGCCGTCGCGTCGCGCACGAAGGCGATGCTGTCTCCGACGAATTGAACCGGCGAATTGATCTCGTGCGCGATGCCCGCGGCGAGCCGCCCGACCGCTTCGAGCTTGTGCGCGTGCTGGAGCTCGCGTTCGGCTTCTTGTCGCGCGAGCGCCTCGTGCTTCAACTCGACGTGCGCCTCGTGCAGCGAGGCATGCGCCTGCTCGAGCTCCCGGCGCTGGCGTTCGCTCGCGAGCAGCATGTCGCGGATCACGCTGAAGCGCAGGCGCGACACCTCGGCGCTGAAGAGCGCGAGCGCGGTCGAGCACAGCGGAAAGACGAGCGGAACGTGCTCGACGAGGGCGGTGAGGTCGAACGAAAAGCAGAACCCGAGCAGCGTGAGGTTCGCGACGCGCCGATCGAACTGATCGAAGGCGAGCGCGATGAAGGGCAGCCACAACCAGGCCGGCGCCGGCCAGCCCGCGACGTGATTGACGAGCAACGACGTCGCGATGTTGACGAGCACGCGCGGCACTTCGGCGACCCGCCCCTTTTTCGGGAGGTAAACCAGGTTCACCCACAGGTTGAAGGGAATGACGAGAACTTGAATTCCGGCGACGACGGCGAGCGCGCGCCATTGCCCCCAGATCGACGCCGCCGTGAGCGCCGTGATGGCGGCGGCGCCGGCGCCGTTCAGTGCGTTCAAGCGCCGGTTCACCTCGACGTACGGGTCGGCGCTCGGCAAAACCACGACGGGTCAGTACGGCTCATTTTCAGCCGTCATTAGCAGCAGGCGGCTCAAAACGCGCGTCGCGACAGCGCTTCGGGCGGAAGCGGCGCCTCGAGCCGCGCCGCGAGCAACCGATCGGCGGTCTCGGCGGCGGCTCCGCGCGGCGGGAGCCGCGGAAGTTCGAAAGTGAGACAGCTGGCGGTCGCGTCCGGGCCGCCGCGCACGAGCCCCTCGTAGAGCGCGTGCCCGAAACCGAGCACGAGACTTTCACCCTGGGCAGTGAGTTCCAAAACGCCCCCCTCGTCGAGCAGCGCGAGCGCGTCTTGGGCCCGCGTCCGCGCGTTCGGCAACGTGCGCGCGCCGTCGGCGAGGGCGCGGCCGAGCGCCTCGGCCTGGAGCGTGTGGAGGCGGCGCTTGCTCGCGGGAAAGGTCGCCCACACGAGCGCGTTCAGGAAGTCGTGCCACGAGCGCGGGCGCGTGGGCACCTCGCCGCGCACGACCCGCGCGTCGTAACCGTCCGCCGGCCCCGGCGCGCGTCGCCGAGCACGTCTTGGTTTCGGCGCCGCGACGAACGTCACGCCCGGCGCGGCGAGCTCCGCCGGGGCCGGGAAGTCCGTGTGCTCGGCAAAACGGCGCGCGGCGGCCGCGATGGGCCAAAAGCGCGGATCCGCTTCGTAGAATTTGCCGTCGAAGGCGTCGCCCGCCGTCATCGGCTCACCTTATCGCACCTAAACTCGGAGCCGGCCGGTGCCGTTCTGAGCGTTACCGGGTCCCTTTCGAGGCGGCCCCCGTCCACCATGATGAAGCCCCTCACGTTCGAACGAATGCGCGACGACGAAGGCTCGGTGGTCGTCGGCTGGGCCGGCGACTCGGTCGTGTACGCGCGCATCGAAGGCGGACTTTCGGGGGAGCTCGGTGCGCGCTTGGCCGCGCACCTCGAAAAGCTCGTCGTGGGCGTCTCCGGCGTGCACTACTTCGCCGACGCGTCGCGCGTCACCCGTTACGACTTGCTCGCGCGGAGCGCCTTCGTCCGGGTCGCGCTCGCGAATCGGCGCCGGTTCGAGTCCTTCACGTTTTTGCTCTGGCCCGCCGAGATGAGCGCCGCGACGCACGCGTTCGCCGCGGCCATCGGGCAGAACGTCGAGCTCTGTCAAGACATGTCCGACTTCGAGCGCCGCTTGCTGCGCCACGCCCCGCTCGCGCGCCATCGCATCGAGCAGAGCGGGCCGGAGCGTCTCGACGCGACGGCGCGCTTCACGCGCTGAGCGGACGCTTGCGCTCCGAGCCCTCGGGGCACACCATGGCCGCGAGCGATGGCGTCCGTCTCCCCGAGCGCTCCACCCGCGCCGGCGAACGAGCGCGAACTCGTCGAGCGCGCCGCCCGCCTCGCCGGCGTGAGCTTGGGAGAGCTCGCCGCGCGGCTCGGTCGCCCGGTGCCCGGCGACCTGAGGCGGGCGAAGGGTTTCGTCGGGCAGCTCGTCGAGCTCGGACTCGGGGCGACGGCCGGCTCGCGCGCCGGACCCGACTTCGCGCACCTCGGCATCGAGCTCAAGACGCTGCCGGTCGATGCGCGCGGCCGACCCGTCGAATCGACCTTCGTCTGCACGATTTCGCTGCCGGACGTGGGTGACGTCGAATGGGAGCGCTCTCCCGTGCGCGCGAAGCTCGCGCGCGTCCTCTTCGTTCCGGTCGAAGGTGAACGCGAGCGACCCGTGGCGGAGCGGCGGCTCGGCGCGCCGCTCGTCTGGAGCCCGAACGAAGAGGACGAGCGCGACTTGAAGTTCGACTGGGACGAGCTCGCCGGCCGCATCGGGCGCGGCGACGTGGAGAGCATCACCGGACACCTCGGCCGCTACCTGCAGGTGCGGCCGAAGGCCGCGGATTCACACGCGCGCCGCCGCGCCTTCGATCGCGACGGCGTGGCGTTCGCCGCGCTGCCGCGCGGGTTTTACCTGCGCGCGCTCTTCACCGCGCGGATCGTGCGGACACATTACGCCTTGGCGCGTTGACGCGCGTCGCGCGCTTCACGGGTTTCGGCGCGGCAGGCAGCGGCAGATCGTCGGCGAGCTCTCCCGGGAGCGGCTTCAGACCGACGTGAAAATGATCGAAGTGCGCGGCGTTGTCGTCCGGGCCGAGCTGCTCTTTGAACAGGCCGCGCGCGCGGATGCGGCACGCGATCTGGTTCAAGACCGGCAAGCCGTCGCGGCAGCCCATTCCGCGCGCGAAATCGCGTTTTACTTCGAGCGTGGTGCCGTGGATCTCGAACGCGTGCAGATCCGCCGCGAGACCGAACGCGTGCATGCTCATCCGCCCGGGGTGCGTGAGCTTGTACACGTAGGCGCCCGAGAAGCGCACCGAGCTCACGCCGAGTGCGCGGAGATCGGGCGTGACCCGGCGCAAGGCGAGCACGAGCCGGCAATCCGCCAAGAACGGTCGATGATCCGAGGCGTAGAAGCGAATGCCGTCGAGGTTTCCCGCGAGCACGATCGGCGTCGCGATGCCGAGCACGGGCTCGCTCGTCCGAAACGGCACGCCGAGCTCTTTGAGCTCGGAGAGACAGGTTGCGCCGCCGGGGATCGGGCTCGGCGCGGTGGTCGCGCGCGGGGCGAGGCGCGGGCTCGAGGGCGCGTCCGCCGTGCCGCGTTCGGCCGTCTTGGCGAGCGCGGGCGAGGGCGCGCGGCGTCCACCGCTTCCCTGCGGGGCGTTCTTGCTCGCGGTGGTGCCACCTTCCCACGCAGCGAGCGGCAACTCCGGCGTCGGGGCGGGAAGCGGCGGCACCGTCGCGCAGCCGGCGAGCACGCCGGCGGCGAGAGCGAGAAACGGGGATCCGAGTTGCATCCCGAGCGTCAGGGTTCCACGCCGCGGGCCAGGGGGCCAAAAACCGATCAGCCGTCGGTCCGGACCGCCGCCTCGTTCGTCCGCGTGAGCTCGCGCACGAGCATCGTCGCGTAACTCCCCGCCGGCAGCGAAAAACGCAGCCACAAGCGCTGGCCCTCGGTGTTCACCTCGACGTTGTCGGGGCGCACGACGAGGTCGCGGCGCGTGCCAGGTGCGTGTCGCCCGAGCTCGCGCAGGGCCGCCTCCGAAACCCCGAGCTCGGTGAGCACCTCGTGTTCGAGGGCCCGAGCGTCCGCCGCGGCTTCGCGCATTTTGGGTCCCGGCATCGGACCCGTGAGGCAAAGGTCGCGCTCGCGCAGGCGCGAAAGCTCGCGCACCGGATCCTCGACGACGAACGAAGCGCCCGCGTTGGCGAGCCGCACGACTTCGCCCGCGAGGAGCGCGTCGAGTCCGCGCCCGACCCGTCGCGTCGCATAGCGGTTGAACACCTCGGATTGCAGTGCGCTCGCGTAAAGCTTCGCGAGGAAGCGCTCGCGGCCGCGTGGCAACGGCGCGGTCCCGGAGAGCCACGCGAGCGCGTCGGCGAGGTTTCGCCCGTCGCGCCCGAAGCGCTGCGCGCCGAAGTAATTCACGTGCCCGCGCTCGTCGAGTCGCTCGAGAATCGCGCGCGCATGGGCTTCGGCGTTTTCGACGACGCCCGTGAGCCCGACCGTGAAGCGATTGCCGCGCAAGTGGCCGGTGCGGAGCTTGTTGCCGTGGCGCGAGACCTCGACGAGCTTGAGATCGGGCGGGAGTGTCCACGTTTCCGGCGCGGGCGCGCGCGCGGGCACCGAGAGCCATTGCGTCGTGATGCCGTGCCGATCCTTCATGCCGGCGTAGCCGATGTCGCGCTCGGGGGTGCGCGCCGCGCGCGCGATGGCGAGCGCCGCGTCGCGCGTGTTCATGCCGCGCTTTTCGACACGGACGTACCAATGGTCGCCGGCGCCGGACGGCGTGTACGCCGGGATCTCGTCCACGACGAAATCCTCGAGCTCGGGTCCGATGGCGCCCCCCGTCGCGGGCAGATCTCGGCTCCAGAACGGCGGCGTTTCCGGCGAGACGCTCACGGTCGCTTTCCCAAGAGCCCTTCGAGCGCCTTCAACAAATCGTCGCTCGCGGAGTGCGCGTCGAGCGACTCGAGCTCCTCGATGCCGAGGATCAAGAGCTCCGGATCGGACGCCGCGTCGGCGGCGCCGAGCGTCGCCGCGCGGCCGGGGGCGGGCGGCGGTACGCTCTTCGTCTCGGGGCCGTGCGTGCAATCGACGACGAGCACGGCGATGTTGTCGCGACCGCCCGCGTCGTTCGCGCGCCGCACGAGGTCCTTCGCCACGGCTTCCGCGTTCGCGCGAGCGGACAGCGCCGCCGCGAGGTCGGCCGCCGGCACGGGACCGCTCAAGCCGTCGCTGCAGAGCAGGTAACGGTCGCCGGCGACGACCGCGTACGAACGCAGCGAAAGGCGCAGTCGCGCGTCGAGCCCGAGCGCGCGCGTCACCACGCTCTTCGGCAAGCGCTCGAGCACCGAATCGTCGAGCTCCGGGCGCTGCTCGAGCACGTCGGTGAGCAGCGAATGATCCTGCGTGAGTTGCTCGAGGTGACCGCCGCGGAGGCGATAGCAACGGCTGTCGCCCGCGTGTCCGACGTGCATCAGGCCCGAGCGCGGCGAAAAGCAGGCGGCGACCACCGTCGTGCCCATGCCCTTGTGCTCGGGCGACGACTTCGAGATCTCGATCACGTCGCGGTTCGCCTTGAGGATGGCCGCCGACAGCCGGCGCGCGCCGAACGGAATGCCGAAGCGGTCGAATTCGGGCTGCTCGTGCGTGCGGCGCACGGTGGCGCCGAAGTAGTTCTCGAGCGAGCGAACCGCGAGCGAGCTCGCTATTTCTCCCGAGCGGTGACCGCCCGCCCCGTCCGCGACCGCGTACAAATCGAGATCGGGGCGGACGAGCACCACGTCTTCGTTCGTCGGACGTGCGCGTCCCACATCAGTAAGTCCGAAGGCGTTGAGCGCGAGATCCTGCGACATCCGGGGCCGAATCTCGAGTATACGCACAGCGCGGCCGAGGGCGCCTCTCCCGCTTGAGGTGGGGACTCCGAGCTGTCATGCTGGAGAGAGCAGTGCCCGCCGCTCGCCAGCGCAAGACCGGCCTCGTACTCTCGGGTGGGGGTATGCGTGGCGCCTACGAGGTGGGAGTCGTCGCCGGCATCGCCGAGGTGATGGAGGGCGAGGCCGAACGCGGGCCGCTCTTCGACGTGTACGCGGGCACGTCGGTCGGCGCGATCAACGCAGCCTATTTCGCTTCGAACTCCGACGAGCCCGGACACGGAGCGGCGCGGCTCGCCAAGCTCTGGCAAAGTCTGAAGCTCGCGGACCACGCGCGCGTGCGGCCGTTCGGGCTCTGGCCCGGCAGCCTCAAGCGGCGGCTCGAGCGCTTCACGTCCTCGGAGCCGCAGGGCGCGTCGCTGCTCGATACCCGCGCGCTCGAAGTCGTCATCCGGCGCGCCGTGCAGTGGGAGCGGCTCCACCGCAACATCGCGTCCGGGCGCGTGCACGCGCTCATGATTGCGGCGCTCCACGTGGCGTCCGGCCGCACCACGATTTTCGCCGAGCACGCGCCGGGCGTTCAGCTCCAGGCCGCGCGGGACGAGCGACGCATCACGACGGAGTGCCGCATCACGGCCGACCACGTGCTCGCTTCCGCGGCGATTCCACTGCTTTTTGCCATGCGGAAGGTCGGGGACCATTACTATTGCGACGGCGGCCTGCGTTTCAACACGCCGATCGCCCCGGCCATTCGCGCCGGGGCGGAGCGCCTCGTCGTCATTTCCGTACGGCACATGCAGAGCATCGGCGAGGTGGACGCCGAGGAAGCCGCGGACACCGGGCAAAATCAGGACGTTGGGCCCGTCTTTTTGATCGGCAAGCTCCTGAACGCCCTCCTTCTCGATCCGGTCGCGTACGATCTCAAGATGATGGAGCGTTTGAACCAGATGATGGAGGTGCTGGAAGAAGCCCTGCCGGCCGATCAGCTGGAACGCGTCCAAAAGGTTTGGATCAAGCACCGTGGCGCCCCCTACCGCCGGCTCGATACCCTGATCTTCACTCCGTCGGAGGATCTCGGGAAAAAGGCGGGGGAGTACATCCGTACCCGTCTCGACTCGAGCGAGCTCCAGACCCTCGCCCGCTATTTTCTCGAACGGGTCGCGGTCGAGACCCCCCACGGGGAAGCGGATTGGGCATCCTATTTGCTGTTCGACGGCGGCTTTGCCGGCGAGTTGATCGAGCTCGGCCGCAAGGATGCCCACGCGAAGGCGGCTCTGGTAAGAAGGTTCTTCGGGCCCTCCTGAAAGAAGCGGGATGCCAGGGGACGAAGGAAACCACATCAAGCGGGTGTTGCTCGTCGATGACGACAGCGTGAGCCGCAGTGTGCTCTCGAAGCAGCTCGCGGCGCGCGGCTACGAGATCATGGAGGCCGAGAGCGGCGGCTCCGCGCTGCGCGTGCTGACGCAGCCGAACGCGCCCCGCATGGCGGTCGTCGATTGGAACATGGGGACCATCAACGGTCCCGAGCTCTGCCGCATCCTGCGCGGTCGCTCGCCTTACGTCTACGTGGTGCTCACCACCGCGCGGGAGGGACGCCGTCCGCTCGTCGAGGCCATGAACAGCGGCGCCGACGGTTACATCCAGAAGCCCGTCGACGTGGACGAGCTCGAAGCGTGGCTCGTCGCCGGCCAGCGCATCGTCGAGCTCCAAGACGGCTTGCTCAAGGCGCACGCCGAGCTCGAGCGCCGCGCGACGCACGACGCGCTCACGGGCGTGCGTAACCGCGGCAGCATGCTCGAAATCCTCGGCCGCGAGCTCCGGCGTTCGATCCGCACCAAATCCGCCACGGGCATCGTGCTCTTCGACGTCGATCACTTCAAGCGCGTGAACGACACCCACGGCCATCCGGTGGGGGACGAGGTGCTCGTCGAGTTCGCGGCGCGTTGCACCCGCTCGGTCCGCGATTACGACGTGGTCGGCCGCTACGGCGGCGAGGAATTTCTACTGGTCCTTCCGGGCGGAAGCCTGCCGGACGCCGCCGCGGTCGGCGGTCGCTTGCTCGACGCCGTCGCACGCCGGCCGTTCACCACCTCGGCCGGTGAGCTCCACGTCACGGCGAGCGCGGGCGCCGCCTCGACCGGCCAGGGCTACCTCGACACGGACGCGCTCATCGCCGCGGCCGACGCCGCGCTCTACGAGGCGAAACACGCCGGCCGCGCCCGCCTGCACGTCGCGACCGAGGCCGGCCACCCCGAAAGCGCGCGCTTTCCGCGGGACGAGCCTGACACGCTCAAGGGTCCCGACTGAGCCTCGCGCGCGCCGCGCGATTGTCTATGCTTCGCGCAGCGTGACGCATTCGGACGTGATCGTCATCGGCGGCGGCCCGGCGGGCTCGACGCTCGCGACCCTGCTCGCCAAGAAAAATCGGACCGTCACCGTGTTCGAGAAGGAGCGCTTCCCGCGCTTCCACATCGGTGAATCGCTGCTGCCTTGCTCGATTCCGTTCTTCGACGCGCTCGGCGTCCTGCCTCGGCTCTCCGACGGCCGCTTCTTGGCGAAATACGCGGCCGAGTTCGTCACCGCCGACGGCGCCGAGCGCCAGCGCTACCCCTTCGCCGACGGCATGCTCGGCGGCTCGCCCTCGGCGTTCGAGGTCGATCGCGCCGAATTCGACCGCGTATTGCTCGAGCACGCCGAGCAAGCGGGGGCGCGCGTCGAGCAAGAGACGCAAGTCGTTCGCTTCGAGTGCGACCTCGCGCGCGGAGTCGAGGTCGTCGTGCGCGGACCGGGCGGCGCCGAACGGACGCACACCGCCGAGTGCTTGGTCGACGCGAGCGGCCAAGCGGCGCTCGTGCCGTCACGGCTCGGGCTACGGGAAATGGAGCCGGGACTGCGCAATTTCGCCGTCTTCTCGCACTTCGAGGGCGCGGAGCGCAAAACCGGTCTCGAAGAAGGCGACATCAGCGTCGTGCTCGTCAACGAAGGTTGGTGGTGGGTGATCCCGCTCGCGAACGACCGCACGAGCGTCGGTCTCGTCGCCCCCGCCAAGGCGCTCGCCGGCGTCAAACCGAACGAGGAGTACTTCCAGGATCGCATCGCGAACACGCCGTTCGTGCGCGACAAACTCGCGCGCGCCACGCGCGTCGCGCCGGTGCGCACCATCTCGGACTGGTCGTACAAGAGCCGCGCGCTCGCCGGAGACCGCTGGGTTCTCGTCGGCGACTCCGGCGCGTTCATCGACCCCGTGTTTTCGACCGGCGTTCAGCTCGGCCTGAGCGCCGCTTTCGACGCCGCCGATTGTCTCGATCGCGCGCTCGCCGAGCGCCGCTTCGAGCGCGCGCGCTTCGTCCCCTTCGAGCGCCGGATGCGCCGCCTCGTCGCGACCTACACCGAGTTCGTCAAAGGCTTTTATACGCCCGAGTTCGGCGAACTCTTGCTGCACCCGAGCAACGCCCTCGGCCTACGCTCCGCCGTCACGTCCCTCTTGGCCGGCCACGGCAACAAGACGCTCGGCATGCAGCTCCGCGTCGCGCTCTTTCACCTGCTCGTGCGCGTGAATCGGAGCGTGCCGCTCGTGCCCCGCATGCCGGACCGTCGCGCGGCGCACGCGGGACGGACGGCGTGAAGCGCTAGAACGAACACGTGTCCGCACAACTCCCCGTCGGCGCCTTCCCTGTCATTGCGGTGTAGTGGCGCGTGATCGTGGCGTCACTCAAGAGCGTGTCGTAAATCGCGACCTTGCCGACGGCGCCTTGGAACCACGAGTCGTACGCCATGGTGCCGATGTTGAGCGGGCTGTCGTTCGCTACCGGCACGATCTGATACTGGCTCATGCAGCCGGTTTGCCCGTGACTCGCCTGGTGCCAATTGACGCCGTTCACCCAGAGATCGACGGACCCGGGGTATGTGCCCGCGTCGTCGCAGCCCGCCGGTTGCGTGAGCGTCGTGTACTCGCCGACGACGTGATACCAACCGTTCGCCTGGATGCTCGCCCCGCAGTCCGTCTGCTGCCAGAAGGCGCCCGAGCCCAGATTGGCGTCGGGATTGAAGGCATACGCCGACGAGCGATTGCAGCGATCTTCCGGATTCGTCATGCTGTAAAGGCGCGCTTCCCATTCGCAGGTCGGCGAATACTCCGCGCACTTTCCCATCCAATCCACGTAACCGTCGCTCGTCGCGTGCGTGAACTCGAGCACGTCGGGACGAATCCACGCCTCCCACGTGAGCTCGTGCGTCGCCGGAATCGACAGCACGCTCGCGGAAGGCACCGTCAGGTACTGCTTCACGCCGTCGAAGTCGGCCGCGAGCTCGCCGTTCGGCAGCGTCGCGCGCGCGGGCGTGCCGGCTTGGTACGTACCGTCGTGCCCGTGATCCGTGAGGTCCGTCTCCGTGCTCGTGCCGTTCATCGCGAAATAGAGCACCGGGCCGTCGCCGAGGACGAGCGCGTCGTAAGCGCTTCCGTTCGAGCCGTTGGCAGACCCGCTCATCCCTGCGTCGCCGTCACCCGCCGCACCCGTCGAGCTGCCGGCGGCTCCCGACCGCCCGCTTGCGCCCGAGCTCGCGCCGTCGCTGCCGCTCGTGCCCGCGGCATGCGTCGCTCCACCGCCGCCGGTTGCGCCGGTCCCCGCGCCGCCTGCCGCGCCGCTCGTTCCCGAGCGCCCAGCGGACGCTCCGTTCCCGCCGGCGGGCGTGCTCGCGCGTCCCGCGCTCGATTGCGCGGCGTCGTGGTCAGCGGAGCGTCCGCACGCACCGACCGCAACGGCGCCCCCTCCGAGCAGCAGTGCAACGAGGCGCGCTCGAACCATGACTCAACGTCCCCCGGAGCGGGACGAACGGCTCAGCTCTTCGCCGCGTCCCAACAGCGGTAGCTGCTCGCGGGGCGAAGTGCCGCGCCTTGCGCTCGGCTGCGCTCGGCACCACGTCTGGGGCATGCCGACGGCTCTGATAACGGGTGCGAACCGCGGACTCGGATTCGAAACCGCGCGCGAGCTCAGCGGGCGTCAGTACGACGTGATCGTCACGGCGCGTGACGCAGCCAGCGGGGAGCGCGCGGCGCGCGAGCTCGGGCCGAGCGCTCGTTTCGTGGAGCTCGACGTGGCGAGCGAGGCGAGCGTCGAACGCGCGGTGCGTTCGCTCCCGCCGGAGCTGACGCTCGACGTGCTCGTGAACAACGCGGGTGTGTCGCTCGACGGGTTCGACGGCAGGGTGGCGGCCGCCACGATCGAGACGAACTATCGCGGCGCGGTGCGCGTGACGGACGCACTCTTGCCGCGGCTCGCGCCAAAGGCGAACATCGTGATGGTGTCGAGCGGGATGGGGGAGCTCCACCGCGCGTCGCTCGAGCTCCGGCGCCGCTTGCTCGACCCCGGCCTAACCCGGGCCGTGCTCGACGAGCTGGTCGACGACTTCGTCGCACGCGTTCGCGACGGCGCGCGCGAGCTCGGCGGCTGGCCGCGAAACGCGTACAGCGTGTCGAAGATCGCGATGAACGCGTTCACGCGCTTGCTCGCGCCCACGCTGCGCGACGGCCGGCGCGTGAACGCCGTGTGCCCGGGCTGGGTTCGCACGCGGATGGGCGGCCCCGCGGCGAGCCGCAGCGTCGAACGCGGCGCGAGCGGGATCGTGTGGGCCGCGACGCTCGGCGCCGACGGACCGAACGGCGGATTTTTCCGCGACGCCCACGCGATCGAATGGTGAGCGGCCCGCGCCTCGCGAAAACTACGGACCGAGGCGCCGCACCGGATCGGCGCCGTCCCAATCACGCGCGGCGGCCTGAATCATGGCAAAGATCTGCTCCACCGGCGGCGTCATTTCGATGAGCTCGAGCATGGCGCCGAGGGTCGATGCCGCGTCGAAGAAGGCGGTGCGGCCGCCGAGTGCGACCGCGGCCGAGCCCAAGAGACTCAGGCCGCTCTTCTCGCGCTCGGCCACGTCCGCATCGAACGTGCGAGTCGGAACGGCGAAGTGATGCAACCCGAAACCTCGGGTCGCGACCGTTTCGAGGAACGGCGACGGCGTCTGGCAACGCTGCCTGACGAGTTCGAAACAGGTGGTGCCGCTGAAGGCCATGGCGACGTCGATGTCAGGGGAGGTCGGTTTCCCGCGGAATTGCGCGCTGAGCAGCGGGAAGTGCGGCAGATAAAAGAACGGGCCCACGTTGAAGGCCCGCGTGAAGCGCTCCATTTCGCGCTCGATGTCGCTGACGACGAACGCCACCTGCATGACCCCCCCGAGCGCGGGGCCGAAAGAGAGATGCTCCACGACCAGTCCTTTCGATCGCAGCGATGTCACTCGCGGCGCGCGCCACTAGTAACCTCGATCGAGGCGACGGCGATATGAGACTAAGTTATGGTCGTGCCGACTTCGGGCGCGACTTCACGGCGCCCGAAACCGAGTGACACGCACGACGCGGCCGCGCGTCACGCTTCGAGCGCCGCGATCACGGCTTCACCCATGCCCGCGGTCGAGAGCGGCTTGTCGCCGCCGAGATCCTTCGTGCGAGCGCCGCGGGCGAGCGCCTTTTCGACGGCGCGCTCGATGCTCGCGGCTTCGGCTTCGAGCCCGAGGCTGTGACGGAGGAGCAGCGCCCCGCTCAGGATGGTGCCGAGCGGGTTCGCGATGCCTTTACCGGCGATGTCCGGGGCCGAGCCGTGGATGGGCTCGTAGAGGCCGAGTTTGCCCTGGCCGAGCGACGCGCTCGGGAGCATGCCGAGCGACCCGGTCAAGACGGCCGCTTCGTCCGAGAGGATGTCGCCGAACATGTTTTCGGTGACGATGACGTCGAAGCTGCCGGGCGCCGTCACGAGCCGCATCGCGCACGAGTCGACCAGCTGGTGCTCGAGCGTCACGTCCGGGAATTTCGCGCCGAGGTCGGTCGCGACTTCACGCCAGACACGCGAGGATTCGAGGACGTTCGCCTTGTCGACGGAGGTGACCTTCTTCTTCCGGCCGCGCGCGATTTCGAATGCCAGCCGCACGATGCGCTCGATCTCGAACGCGTGGTACTCGAGCGTGTCGACGACGCGCACGCCCTTCGGCGTGTCTTCGCGGTATTTCGCGCCGAAGTACAGGCCACCCGTGAGCTCGCGTACGACGAGCAGGTTCACGCCCTCGACGCGGTCCGGCTTGAGCGGCGACGAGCCGAGGAGCTCCGAGTAACCGCGGACCGGGCGGAGGTTCGCATAAAGACCGAGCGCGCGCCGGATCCCGAGCAGGCCCATCTCGGGCCGCGTCTTCGCTTTCGGGTTGTCCCACTTCGGACCGCCGACGGCGCCGAGCAGCACCGCGTCCGCGCTCTGGCACGCGGTGAGCGTCTCGGCCGGGAGCGCTTCGCCCGTCTGATCGATCGCGATGCCGCCCATGAGGCACGTCTGGAATTCGAAGACGTGGCCGCTCTTCTTGGCGACGGCGACGAGCACCGCTTTGGCTTGATCGACGACTTCGGGTCCGACGCCGTCCCCCGGGAGAAGCACGATTTTCGACTGCATGGCGGCCGTCTACCACGGCGCGGGGGAACTGAGCAGGCCGGACGCGCTCCAAACTCGCCGCGCGGGAATTTTTTTGGGGGGTTTTGCTCGCCGGAGCCCGTGATAGGACGGACTCGGTGCGCGGTCGTGCGGGAGCCGTCGTGTGGACGCTTTCGGCGCTCGCCGTGCTTTCGCGCGCCGAAAGCGCGCGTGCGGCGCCGGCGCTTCAGAGCTTCAGCGTCGAGTACAGCGCGGCCGAGGGCTGCCCGGCGCGCGCGACGTTCGTCGCGTCGATCCTCGCGCGAGCTCCCGGGAGTCACGAAGCTTCGGAGGATCCGGAGCTTGCCTTCGCGGTTCACATCGTCGAGGCCGGCGAACGCACGCGCGGCACACTGACCGTGCGCTTCGCCCACGGTGAACACTTCGAGCGCGAAGTCCCCGCTTCGCGCTGCGCCGACGTCGCGACGTCGATGGCGATCATGGCGGGTCTCCTGCTCTCGGGCGCGCTCCTGCCGGAACCTGCACCGGCGCCGCCCGCGGAGCCGCCGCCGAACCCGGCGGAAAACCCCGAGCCCGCTCCGCCGCCTGCCGTGCACGTTAGGGCTTCGGCGCCGGTAGCACGCACGCCCGAAGCGCGCGCTCGGCCCGTTTCAATCGGTCGCGTTCGACTCGGCGTTTTCGCCGCGGAGGCGGTCGCGCTCGACGGACTGCCGTTTCCGGCGCTCGGAGTCGACACGGGCGCGGAGGTCGCGCTCGACCGCTCGTCGGTGCTCGCGCCGAGCCTTCGCGCGGGATTCTCGTACTTTGCGAGCAAGGCGTCGCGCGCCCCGACCGGGGACGGGCTCTTCGTACTGCGCGCGCTCGCGCTCCGGGCGTGTCCGCTCAGGCTCGAGCTCGGTGCACCCCTGGTTTTGCACGCCTGCGCGCTGTTCGACGCGGGCCGTCTCGACGTCTCGGGGCGCAACACGACGAACCCGCTCGAGCGCCACATGACGTGGCTCGCTCTCGGTCCCGCCGCCCGCCTCGAAGCGCGACTCGGGCGCGTGGTCTCGCTCGAGCTCGAAGGGTCGCTCTTCGGTCTCGTGCATCACGACGCGTTCGTGCTCGAGCCCGACGCGGTCAAACTCTATGAAATTCCAGCATTTTCCGGGACGCTCGCGGCCGGCGTCGTCGCGCGCTTGCCCTGATTGTGCGCCGAGCGGGATCGATGGCGCGAGCACGCGACATGTCCCGCGGCAGGCCGCGTCCGAGCTGACGTGACCCACGTGAACAGGTGATAGGTGTCGCACTCCGGATCACGATGACCGACGCTGGGACGTCCGACGAGGCGCCGCCGGGCCCGCCGGACGCGCCCGCGCCGTCGCCGTCCGATGTGCGGCTTGCGCGGGCGCTCGAGAGCCACTTTGCGCTCGTTTGGCGCTCGCTGCGGCGTTTCGGAGTCGCGGAAGCCGACGTCGACGACGCCGCTCAGCTCGCCTTCATGACGCTCGCGAGCCGCATCGCGAGCGTGGCGCCCGGCAGTGAGCGCGCCTTTTTGATCGGAACGGCGGCGCGCCTGGCGGCGAACCACCGCCGCAAGCAGGCTCGGCACGGGGAGGTGCTCGAAGCCGATCCGGATCAGCGTCACGGCTCCGCCGAGAATCCGGAGGAGGCAATGCAGTCGAAGCAACGGCGCGCCTTGCTCGACCAGGGGCTCGAGCTCTTGCCGCACGAGCAGCGCACGGTGTTCGTGCTCTTCGAGCTCGAGGGGTTTTCGCTGCCAGAAATCGCAGAAAACCTCGCCGTTCCCCTCGGTACGGCGACTTCGCGCCTTCGCCGGGCACGCGCGAGGTTCGCGGCTTGGGCGAGCGCGCAACACATCGACGAGGAGCTGCCGTGAGCGAGTTCGAGCGCTTCCTCGCGAGCGGCGCGGAGCCTCACGCCCGCGCGCTCCTGCGGGCAGGTCTCGCCGACGCGCCGAGCGCCGAAGCGATGCCGCGTGTGGCGGCGGCGCTCGGCTTGGCGACCGCCATGGTCGGTGTGGTTCCGGTCGCCGCCGCAGCCGGCGGAGCCGTCGCCGTGAACGGAGCTGCGTCGGGCGGCGCCGTCGCGGCAAAGCTGCCGCTCGCGTCCGCGACCTCGGCGCTCGCGCTCTCGAAATGGCTCATCGCCGGGGCGGTGAGCGGCGCGGTCGTCGCGAGTACGGCAGCCGTCGTCGAAAGGGTGCACGCGCCGGCAGTGAATGCCGCGGCCGCGTCGGGCAGCGCGTCGCCCGCTGCGGCGACCAGGCCCGAAGTCGCGCGGCGTGCTCCCCTCGCGCTGAATCCGTCGCCTGACGTGCCGGGCGCGTCCGCCACGGTCGCGGCCACGGAGCCGCCGATCTCACGAGAACCCGGAGTGCCGGACAAGCGCGTCGCGGGCGCGCCGAGCACGCCCGGCAGTCGAACCTCCGCGAGCGACTCCGACACCCTCGGGGCGGAGGCGGCCCGGATCGACGCGGCGCGCCGAGCGCTTTCGAGCGGCGATCTCGAGCGCGCCCTCGCCGAGCTCGACGAGTACCAGCGGCTCCGTGCCGTCGGCGTGCTCGATCGCGAGGCGCTGCTTTTGAGGATCCAAGTGCTCGTGCGGCGCGG
>DATJXW010000333.1:0-6227 GCA_035499895.1 Polyangiaceae bacterium
CCGCGCCGAGCGTCCAGGCGGCGCCTGGAAGCTTCGCGATTTTCACGCGCGCGGTGCCCTCGTCGAGGCTCACGCGCCCGCCGTGCGCGTCGAGCGTCGCGATGTGCGTCTCCGCGCCTTGCGACAGCGAGAGCTCGGAGCCGTCGGAGAAGCGCACTTCCGTCGCCGCGCCGCCGACGATGCGCGTGCCGTCGACCATCGCGCCGTTCACGACGCGGTACGTGAGGGCGCGCGAGCGCGTGACGAAGAGCACGCACGCCGCCGCGACGGAAAGCGTCGCCGCCGCCGCGATCACGGCCGCGGAACGCCGCCGCCCGCGGCGCCGTGCCTCGACCTTCTCGCTGACGCGCAGAAAGCTCGACGCCTCGCGCCGCGGCGCCTCGCCCGGCAATACCTGCCGCGCGAGCCGCGCGAGCGCGCCGAGGTCGGCGTCGTCCACGCCGGCGAGCTCGGGATCGTGCGGCTTCATGCGCCCGCGCCTCCCTTCAGCGCCGCGAGGTACTCGGCGAGAAAGGCGTCGCGGCTCGCGAGCAACGACACGCGCTGGTACGCGCGCGTGAAGCAGCGCCGCGCCGTCGGCACCGAGGTCGCCATCGCCTTCGCGACGTCCGCGACCTCCATGCCGTCCACGTAGCGGAGCACGAACGCGAGCCGGTCGCGCGTGCGCACGTTGTCCAGAATGCGATAAAAGCGCACGAGCGCTTCGCGCGACTCGGGGTCGCTCTCCACGATGCGGATGTCGGGCAGCTCGGACGTCTTCGTGAGGCCGACCCAGCGCCGCACGCGGCGGCGCCGGAGCTCGTAGCTCACGTTGTGCAGTGTCACCGAAACGAGGTACGCGCGCAGCGCCGCCGGTTCCCGCAGCCGTTCGGGCTTTTCGAACACGCTCGCGAACACGTCCTGAACCAGGTCCTCGACCTCGTGCTCGGGCCCGAACGTCCGCCGCACGATGCGCCGCACGAGCGGCGAAAACCTCGCCCACACGGCGCGTGGAGCGGCCGGGTTCCGCTCGATGAGCGCGCGCGCGAGCTCGGCGTCCTCGACGCTCGACAAGCTCACCGGCGCGGCAGTCGGCACGGCCACGACCTCCAGCGTACGCTGAACGCGCGCTCGCGGCAGGTCGGGCCGATCCATCCCCTACCAAGTCGCTCGGCGACGTGCGCTCCGATCACCGAAAATCAGCGGGCGGGACACGGGCGCGCCGATTTTTTTGATCCACCCCCGCGCGCTCGCGTCACGGGGAGGGGGTTCTGGCCGAGTTTCTGCGGCGTGTCGCCGCCCGAGGCTCGATCGCCGGTGCGACCTGGGTCAATGGAGCGGCTCTTGCTGCGTGGAGCAGTGCAAGGTGCCGAGGCCGAGCACGAGGTCCCGCGAGTAGATGGGGACGATGTCGCGCTCCGGGAAGAGCTCGCTCAGGATGCCGAGCGCGACGCGGTCGTTCGGGTCGTTGAAGACGGGGACGAGCACGGCGTGGGACGCGACGTAAAAGTTCGCGTAGCTCGCGGGCAGGCGCTGGCGCTCGAAGACGATCGGCGCCGGCATCGGCAACGGCACGATGTCGAGGCGGCGGCCCCGCGCGTCCCGCGCGCCGCGGAGCCGCTCGAGCGCGTCGCCGAGCACGCGGTAGTTCGGATCCTTCTTGTCGAGCTCCTGCGCGACGACGACCTTGCCCGGTGCGACGAAGCGCGCAAAATCGTCGATGTGCCCGCCGGTGTCGTCCCCGGCGATGCCGCGACCGAGCCACACGACCTTTTGCGCCCCCAAGAAATCGCGCAGCACCTGTTCGGTGAGGCCGCGGCCGAGCTCGGGATTGCGCGCCTGCTTGCCGTCGAGGAGACACTCTTCCGTCGCGAGCAGCGTGCCCTCGCCGTCGACGTCGATGGCGCCGCCTTCGAGCACGACGTGGTGCGTCCGCTTGCCGAGCGTGACCACGGGCTCGAACGCGCCGGTGTCGAGGAACGCGAGCGCCGTGCCGCCCGCGACCACGTCGCGCTGGTGGTTCTTGTAACGCTTCCAGCCGTCGAAGCGAAAACGCACGGCGGCAAGCTCGTTCTTTTTGCCGCGGCCGCGCCGCACCACGAAGCTCGGCACGAAGTCGCGCGTCCAGGAGCGGTCGGTCGCGGCGGTGACGAAATCGACGCGCGTCAGGTCGACGCCGGAGGCCTTGAACACGGCGCTCGCGTGCTGCTTTTCGGCCGCATTTTGCACCAAGAGCCGCACGCGCTCGCCCTGCGTGAGCACGCGCGCGATCTCGGCGAACACCCAGGGGATCACCTCGAATTTGCCCGGCCAATCGCTCTTTTCGTGCGGCCAGGCGAGCCAGGTCGCCGCGTGCGGCGCCCACTCGGCGGGCATCGAGAACCCGGCGGCGTACGGCGTCGTCGGCGCGCCGTCCGCCGCCGCGAGCTCGCTCTTCTTCCGCGCCACCTAGCGCCCCGTCCGATCGAGGAAGCGCGAGGTGATGCCGCCGTACGCGTCGATGCGCCGGTCGCGGAAGAACGGCCAATTGCGGCGCACTTCCTCGACGCGCCCGAGATCGCACTCGACCACGAGCGTCTCCTCGCCCTCACCTGCCTCGGCGAGTACGACCCCGAATGGATCGGCGACGAACGAATGCCCCCAAAAATCCAAGCCGCCCTCCGCCGGTCCTTCGTGGCCCACGCGATTGACGGCGACGACGAAGACGCCGTTCGCGATCGCGTGCGCGCGCTGAATCGTTTGCCACGCGGACAGCTGCGACGCGCCGTATTGCGCTTTTTCCTTCGGGTGCCAGCCGATGGCGGTCGGGTACACCAGGATTTCGGCGCCCGACATCGCCGTCATGCGCGCGGCTTCCGGATACCACTGGTCCCAACAGATGAGCGGACCGACGTTGGCCTCGGGCGTGGGAATGGCCATGAAGCCGAGATCGCCCGGCGTGAAGTAGTACTTCTCGTAAAAGAGCGGGTCGTCCGGAATGTGCATCTTCCGGTAGTGCCCGGCGATGTCGCCCTTCGGCGACACGAGCACGAGGCTATTGTGATAGACGCCCGCCGCGCGCCGTTCGAAGAGCGGCACGACGACGCTCACGCCGCGCGCTTTCGCCACGGCCGCCATGGCTTCCGTGGTCGGGCCCGGCACCGGCTCGGCGAGGTTGAAGAGCTCGGCGTCCTCGCGCTGGCAGAAGTATTCGGACGCGAAGAGCTCTTGAAGGCACACGATGCGCGCCCCGCGCCCCGCCGCGTCTTCGACGAGACGCGCCGTTTTCGCGAGGTTCTGCGCTTTGTCCGCGCCGACGGCGCTCTGGATCAGCCCGACTTTGACGGATCGCTTGGACATGGGGCGCGGAACTTAGCAGGAAATATGTGACAAGCGTGCGAAGAGCGGCGAGGTAGTGTAGTCGTCCGAGCCTGCCGCTTCAGCCTGCTTTCGCCGCCGAGCCCATGTCCGAACCGACCCTCGATCTTTCGGTCGTCATCCCCGTTTACAACGAAGAGGAGAGCGTGACTCACCTCGTCGAGGAGCTTCACGCGGCGCTCGACCCGACGGGACTTTCGTTCGAGCTCGTCTTGGTGGACGACGGGTCGTCGGACCGCACCTGGGCGATTTTGGACGGCATCGCGGCGAGCGATCCGGCGCTGAACCTCGTGCAGTTCCGCCGCAACTTCGGGCAGACGGCGGCGATGCAGGCCGGGCTCGATTCGGCGCGCGGCCGGCGCATCGTCACGATGGATGCCGATCTGCAGAACGACCCGGCCGACATTCCCGCCATGCTGCAGAAGCTCGACGAGGGCTACGACCTCGTCGCCGGCTGGCGCAAGTACCGCAAGGATCCGTTTCTGAATCGCAAGCTCCCGTCGATGCTCGCTAACCGGCTCATCAGCCTCGCGACCAAGGTGAAGCTCCACGATTACGGCTGCACGCTGAAGGCGATGACGAGCGACGTCGGCAAGGAGCTCCGGCTCTACGGCGAGATGCATCGCTTCATTCCGGCCGTCGCGTCCTGGGTCGGCGCGCGCATCCTCGAGCTGCCCGTGAATCACCGCGCGCGGCGCTTCGGCTCGTCGAAGTACGGCATCGGCCGCACGCTGCGCGTCGTGCTCGACCTCATCACCGTGCGCTTCATTCAGTCGTACCTCACGCGTCCGATGCAGGTTTTCGGCTTCGGCGGCCTCGTGAGCCTGTTCGCCGGCTTGGTCGTCTGCGCCTGGCTCGCCGTCGAGAAACTCGCGTTCCACGCGCGCCTCTCCGATCGCCCGCTGCTCTTGCTCGGCGTCCTGCTCATCGTCGTCGGACTGCAGCTGCTCTCGCTCGGGCTCGTCGCGGACGTCGTCTCGCGCACGTACCACGAGTCGCAGGACAAGCGGCCGTATTACGTGCGCGCGCGTCGCGTCGGCGCGGGCTCGAACGGCGGCGTGTCGTTGCGCGTGGCGAAGAGCGCGCCGGCGAGCAGGGCGGCTCAGGGCTCGCCCGGTTCGTCCTGATCTTCTTCGTTGTCGGACGGCGCGTTCGGAGCCGGGCGCGACTGGCGCACGCGTGAGGCGGAGCCGCGCGCCCAGATCTCGTAGCCGGACATCTTGCTCGAGCCCGAGCGGCGCGTGAGCAGCGTGTGCCCCTCGTGCAGGCGCGGCACGGCGCCGTCGAAGCAATGCGGGTCGACGACGACGTACTCGCTCGTTTCGACGAGGTGCGCCGCGTCCTGCGGCAACGTCGCCGGCTCGCGCGGCTCGGGCAGGTTCTTCAGGCGCGGCCCGAACGGCGGCGTCGCCAAATCGGTCACGAGGTATTGGCCCGGCTGGTAGTCGTCCCCGCAGCTCAGCACGGCCACGGTGTCGTCGAAGTCCTCGTTCGGCAGCGGCTCGACCTTCACGAGCAGGCCGCCCGCGACCGATTGCGAGCTCGCCGCGCGCCGCCGCAGGTAATCGAAGAAGCGAATGTCGCCCGCGATGCTGTCCTTGCCCTTCGATTTGTCGGGCCGCGCGAACACGTGCGTCACGCCGAGCGACTTGAGCAGCGGAATCATCTCGGCCGGGCTCTTCAAGGAGCCGTACTCGATGGCGTATTGCCAGCCGGGGTTGTCGAGCACGGTGCTCGCGCCGGTACCGAGGTTGATGTTCGTCTCGTGCAGCAAGAGACGCGCGCCTTCGGGCAGTTGTCGCCCGATGGCCTGATACGAACCTTGCACGTTGAAGCGCGACTCGTACTTGTGCTCGAAGCCGGCGCTCAAAAGGTCGATTGATTTTTTGAGGGGCGAGCGCGCCATCGCGTGGGTTTGGAGAAAATAGACGTCGCCGCCCCACACGAGCTGCGCGCCGACCAGAATCACCAGCGCACCGCGCAGAACGACCGCTCCGCGACGCCAGAGCGCGAGCAGCATCACCGCGGTCGCGCTCGCCATGAGCGGCATCAAACCCTGGAGGTAGCGATCCTGATGGTGGACGGAGAACCACGCGAAAATGCCGACGTGGATCCAGGCGATGAGCGCCCAGAGCTTCTTCGAGCCGCCCGTCACGGGCACGGTGACGAGCAGGAGCGTGAAGAGCGAGCCGAACACCGGCACGGCGTGATGAAAGCGCTTCCAATCGTGCGGCACGAAGGAGTAGCTGAAGAGCGCTTCGAGCGTTTCGAGCAAGCCTTTGAGATTGCGCGGCGGCGCCCAGAGCTGCTCGTCCTGATACCCGTAGTGAAAGCGGTACGCGGCGTCGGGCGACCACGGCCGTTCCGCAAACAGCTTGTTCAGGTTCGGATACAGCGGATCGCCGTACCAAATCATGTTCTCGAGCCAGAGCGGCGTCGTGAGCAGGAGCGCGACGCCGGCGGCGAGGAGCGGCGTGCGCCAGGCGTTCGTGAGGTCGCCCGGCTCGCCTTTGCCGCGGAAATGGCGCACGGCGAGCATGCCGGCGCGGAGCAGCACCGCCGCGACCGGAAACGGCAAGAGCACGAGCGCCGTCGTCTCTTTCACGAGCACGGCGCCGGAAAGGACCGCGGCGAGCAGGAGCGTCGGGCGCGGGTCGAGCCGCTTCCACGCGCGAAACAGGAGGAGCGCCGCCGGGACGCCGAAGAGCGCGCCGATGTGGTCGGCGCCCGCGCTG
Organism: Polyangiaceae bacterium; assembly: GCA_035499895.1. Lineage (GTDB taxonomy): Bacteria > Myxococcota_A > Polyangia > Polyangiales > Polyangiaceae > PMG-095. The sequence continues at coordinate 6,072 of DATJXW010000333.1, forward strand.
AGCGAGCTGTCGTAAAGGAGCACGCCGGGGAAGAGGAAGCGCGCCGCCCACACGACGCGCGGATCGACCCGCGGCAAGAGGCGGCGCACGAGCGCGGGGATGCCGACGAGCGTCGTCACCGCGAAAATCACGTACTCGAGGTGCGCGCAGAGCAGC
>DATJXW010000334.1:0-21206 GCA_035499895.1 Polyangiaceae bacterium
GCAGGGAAAGCCCGACGTTGCGCAGCGCCCGTCGCGTCGGCGAGCTCGCGGGGCCGCACGCCGTCGTGCTCAGCACGGCGCTCGCCTCGTGGTCGCTCCCCACCTTCGGCCCGAAGATCGTCACGCCCTACCACAAGAACCCCCTGATCGTGGACGCCGAGGAGCGCCGGCACGACGCCCTCCGCTTCTTCGCGCCCAGCACGAGCAAGGTCCTGCGCGACGCCATCGTCGCGCGCTACGGCGTGACGCACGTGCTCGTCCCGCCGCGCAGCGCGGGCTCCGTCTCCGACTACCTCGGCGACGACCGGCTGCTCGCGCGGCTTCCGGGCGGCGGCACGCTGTACGCCCTGCCGACGGCTCGCGTCCCCGGCGCGTCGCGCCGTTAGCACTTCACGCACGGCGCGACGGCGCCCGCGAGCGTGGTATGCCTGTCGCCCTTCCGGTGCCTTCTTCGGATTCGACGCGACCGACGTTCGGCATGCAGGCTCGCGCCTTCATCGCGTCGCACCCGTCGCAGATCGCCCTCGGTCTCGGCGTCGCGCTGCTTTCGCTCGCCGTCCACTTCGTCGAGCTCGAGCCGATCGAGATCGGCGGCGACGCGCTCAACAAGTGGCATTTCGCGCGTCAATGGTTCCATCACTTCGACGTGAGGCACGTCGTCTGGGACCACCACCTCACGCGCATGGGCGTGAACGTTCCGACCGCGTTCGTCCAGCTCGTGCTCGGGCGGCGCGCGCCGATTTATCACGTGGCCTCGCTCGCCGCGTCGACGCTCGTCGCGGCGCTCGTCTACACCGTCGGAGTGATGGCGCACGGTCGCGCGGCGGGCCTCCTCGCCGCGGTGTGGGTCGTGCTCTTTCCGGCCTGGGTGCGCGCGGGGTCGCAGCTGTCGCCCGATTCGTTCGGCGCGGCGTGGGCGGCGCTCGCGCTCGTCTTCTTGCTCGCGTACGCCGACGACGACCGGCGGCGCACCTCGTGGCTCGTGCTGTCGGCGCTCGCCGCGGGCGGCGCGTACCTTGCTAAGGAGCCGCTCGTCTTCTTCATCCCGGGGGCGCTCGTCGGCGTGTTCGTGCTCCGGCGGAGCGTGCGCGACGTGCTCGTCTACGCGGCCGTGCCGATCGGCGTGTTCGCGCTCGAGACGCTGTTTTATCGCGCCGTGAGCACGTACTCGAGCCGCTTCGCCATCGTCTCGGCGACCCACGGCAAAAATCAGGAGCACCTCCGGATCGACAGCGTGTGGGACGCGCTCGGGCGTTTCTCGAACCTGCCCGACTACTACTACCCGCTGCTCGTGCTCGCGCTCGTGGGCGCGGTGTGCCTGCCGTTTCTCACGCGGGACAAGCGCGTGTGGGCGGTGCTCGCGTTCCCGGCAAGCTTCTTCTTCTGTTACACGTTCGCGTTCCGGCATCTGAAGCCGCTCACGCTCTGGACGCGGTTTCTCGCGCGTTACCTCGACGCGGGCGTCGCGTTCGCGGCGCTCGCCGGGGTGCTCTTCGTGACGATCGGCGTCGCGCGGCTCGTGCGGCTCGCGAAGCCGCCCCCCGCGCTCCTCGAACGCGTGACTCGGCTCGGCCCGTTCGCGGGCGGCGCGCTCCTCCTCGGCGTGTTCGCGTGGGTCTGCGTCGAGCATCCGCTCGAGGCGACGCACCCGTGGCACGAAACCGCGCGCTTCGAGCGCATTCTCACGGACGCCTATCGTCGCGGCGTGCCGATCGTCGCGCGCGGCGGCGGTCCGAACGGCTACCGCGCGCTCAAGGCCGCCTATTCCGTCTACATCGACGACGACGCGCTGCTGGTCGACGGCAAGTTGCCGCGCTACGCGGAGGCGTACGCGAGCCGCGAGCGCATGGTCCGGCCCGGCGCACCCGAGTTTCCGCCCGGCTGCGTCGTCAAAATCTGGATGCACGATCGTTTTCTCGAGCTCGACGATCGCGCGCTCCGGCGCGCCGAATGCCGCTGACGCGCGCGGCGCCGATCAGCGGAAGTGCGTTCGGTACTCGCGCTCGAAAAAGTCGGCCATCCACAGCGTCACGTCGGTCTTTTCGCGCAGCATGCGCGCCTGCGCCGCGCGCGCTCGCGGCACGAGCTCGGGGTCCGCGGCGAGCCGCCGCACGTCGCGCAGCCAGTCGGCGCGAAAACGCTCGCCGTTGAAGTTGTAGACGAGCTGGTAACGCCGCTCCTGATCGTCGGTGAAGCCGCGACCGAAGGGCGAAATGTAGAAGGCCGTGACGCCGAGCACCGCGGACTCGGACGCCATCGTCGCGCTCTCGCCCACGAGCAGGCGGGCGAAGGCCATCACCTGGTGCAAATCGGACGCGGGGATCTTGAGTTGGTAGCGCTCGAGCTCGGGCGGCAGGGCCGCTTCGGAGCTCACGTACACGCGGCCGAACTCGGCGAGCGTGTTCACGAGCGCGATCTTCTGCGCTTCGGTGAGGCCGGCGATGCCGAGGTCGTGCGACGACTTGTAGGAGACGAAGCGAACCAAGAAGTAGGGCACCGTCACGTCGATGCCGTGGCGCTTCGGCACTTCCGGGTCCGGAGTGAAGCGATGCGGATGCAGGTACGTGAGCTCGTGATAGCCGGGGTAGGTGACGTGATTGCCGTGCACCTTCGCCCAGTACGAGTCGGGGGTGCACACGTAGTCGGCGAGCGGGTAGACGACCGTGTTCGTCAGCTTCGCGATCTCGGTGTTGTAGAAGACGGCGATGCGCGCGCGGTCGCGCGCGAGCGTGCGCCGCACCCGGCCGACGGCGGTGATGCTCGGCCCCATCACCCCGGCCAAAAAATGCGGACGAAATGCCGCCGCGATGCGCCAGAGCCGCGCCGAGCGCTGCACGAACTCGCCCGCGAGCCCGAAGCCCTGCCGCTGGCGCGAGAGGAGCTCGTAAGCGATGCCGTGTTGGTCGAGGAGCTCGCGCGCGACGTCCTTGTCACGCAGGGTGAAGCGCACTTCGTGTCCTCGCGCGCCGAGCTCTTTGGCGAGCGCTCCGAAGACGTGAACGTGCGCGGGATGCAGGATATCGACGAGCAACCGCATGGCGCGCTGGGGGTCCGGGCGATCTCTTGGGCGGGTTTCGATCGCCGCGAGCAGCCTGCCTTACCTCGCGCCCGAACGTAAAGCGAAGCGGCTGCTCGCAGGCCGTCGGGCCGGCGCGCGGCCGCGCATTCGCGCTTTACTTCGTGACGCCGGCCCGTAGGGTTCGGGTCCCGATGCGACCCCTCGCGCTGATGGCGTCCGCGCTCCGGCGCGGACTCACGTGTGTGGTGGGTGAGCGTGGGGCGCCCCTCGGGGAACGCGTGGTGCGCCTCGTCACGGCGGCGCTCGTCGTTTCGGGCTTTTTGCTGCGAGCGCGCGGCTACCTCTGGCACGCGTCGGCGTTTTGGCTCGACGAGTGCACGTGGGCGATGTTCACGGTGGAGCAACCGCTCGCCGATCTGGCGATCCGGCCCATAGGGTTCATGTGGGTGAGCCGTTTCCTCGCGACCACGATCGCGCTGACCGAGCCGGTGCTCCGCTTCGTGCCGTGGGTGGCCGGCCTCACCACGGTGGCAATCTCGCCCGCGCTCGCGCGCCGACTCTACGTGAATTCGGGCGCGCGGCTCTTGTTCGTCGCGATCATGGCGCTGCACCCGGCCGCCATCGATTTTTCGAAGGAGTACAAGCCGTACTCGTGCAGCTTGCTGCTGCACCTCGCGCTCGTGCTCCTCACGCTCCGTTACGTGGACACGCGCCGCCCGCGCGACCTCGCGTTTCTTCTCGTCGCGGCGACGCTCGGCGGGCTCTTCGCGCAGGATCTCATCTTCGCGTATCCGGGCGTCTTTCTGGTTGCGGGCTACACCGCGCTCCGCGAACGCAGGCGACAGCTGCTCCCCATCGTCGGCGTCGCGGGCCTCATCATCCTGCTCGTCCTCGCGCAGTATTACTTGAGCTGGAACAAGACCGCGGCTTCCGATCGCGACGTCTGGGCGGCCAAGTACAACGTCTTTTACAACGGTCGCCACAGCTACGCCGCGTGGCTCTTCGAGCGCCACCTCGGCATGGCGACCTTCCCGGCGTTCCGGGAAAAGTTCTGGCTCGTTCCCTGGCTCGACGCGCGCACCCTCGACCTCCTGCGTTCCCTCGACGACGCCGTGTGGCTCTGCCTGCACGTGCTCGGCATCGTCGTGCTCCTCCTCTGGCGGCGGCAGCGCGCGGTGCTGCTCCTCTTGCCGCTCACGGTCGTCTGGAGCTTCAATTTCCTGCGGCTTTGGCCGATCGGAGCGTTCAGGACGAACCTCTTCGTGGTCGGCTACGTCTCGGCCATCGCCTGCATGGCGCTCGACCTGCCGAAGAGCGCGTTCGCCAAGCTCGGCGACCTGGTTCCGGCGCTCGTGCTCGTGATCGCGCCGTTCGTCGTGCTCGATCCGACGTGGAGCGCGCGCAAGGAGGCGCTCACGCACCCGTCGGAGTTCCCGCGGCTCCTGAAGACGCTCATTCGCGCGAAGCTCGCGACCGACGGCCCCGCGCGCGAGCCGCTCGTGCTCGATCGGCGCTCGTGCGATCCGTTCCGCTACTACACGCAGTTTCACCCCCGCGTCTCGAAGCAATTGAAGCGCGCCTTCGACAGGTCGTTCGAGACCACGTGCGTGAAGGAGGAGGCGCGTTATCGCCGCGCCTTGCTCCGCGTCATGCCGCAGGCGCCGCGACACGCCTGGACGATCCTGCACAACTGGCGTGCGGTCGAGGCGATGATCCACCGCCACCAACTCGGACCGCTCGAAGTCGCGCACGACGAGCGCATCGGGCCGCACGCGATCATGGCGCTCGCGCATCCGGCGCAGGACGGAGCGCGACAAGACGCACCGGCCACCGAAGGTGAGCCGCTCCCGCCCGAGGAGCCCTCCGACGACGGCGTGATCGGCGGCTTTTGAGCCTCGGCCGCCCGGTCGGATCAGTTCTTCCCGCCGGCCGGTGACGATGAAGTAATATTGCGCTTTCCGCTTTCTGGAAGCGCATGTCACTGACCTTCCAAGCCTTTTCTGGCTTAAATTTAGTTTTAGAGCTCCGCCGGCGGTGGGAGCGTCTCGGGAAAACGACCGCCGAGCGCGCCGCGCTCCTCCTCACTGCCGGGCTCGTCGGGCTCGGGCTCCTCTTAAGAGCGCGCGGCTACCTCTTCGAAAGCTCGGCCTTCTGGCTCGACGAATGCAGCTGGGCGATGCGCATCGTCGACCGCCCGCTCGTGCAGAGCTTGATCCGGCCGATTGGGTTTCTGGCCGTGAGCAAGCTGCTCGCCGTGACCGTCTCGAACACCGAGGTGGTGCTGCGAGCGTTGCCGTGGGCGGCCGGCGTCGCCGCGACGTTGGTGGCGCCCGTGCTCGCGCGCGAGCTCTTCCGCACGCTCGCGGCGCGCGTCCTCTTCGTCGCCGTCATCGCGCTGAGCCCGCTCGCGATCGACTTCTCGAAGGAGTTCAAGCCCTACTCGGTGTCGCTCGCGCTGCACATGGGACTCCTGCTGTTCACGCTGCGTTACGCGACGCGCGAGCGCGGCGCCGATCTCGCGCGCGCGCTCGCCGTGGCGGCCGTCGGCAGCGTCTTCGCGCAAGATCTCGTGCTGGCTTTTCCAGGCGTGTTCTGCGTGCTCGCGTTCACGGCCAAACAGCGCAGCCGTGGCGAGCTCGCCGCGACGGCGGGCGTCGCGCTCGTCATCATCGCCGGGCTCGCGCTCCAGTACGTGCTCATGTGGCGCCACTTGCCGGCGGATCACACCGAGTTCTGGGGCAACAAGTACAACGTGTTCCACTCGTCCCACGACCCCGAGGGGTACGTCGGCTGGTCCCTCGAGCGCTTCGAGGAAATGGTCGCGATGCCCGGGATCCGCCGGCGGCAGTGGAGCGCCGATTGGCTGTCGCCGCTCGCGCGCGAATTCTTGCGCGGCCTCGACGAGTTCGCGTGGGCGGGGCTCTTCGCGGCGGGGCTCGCGGTGCTCGCGTGGCAGCGGCGCGCCCGCGAAGGCGTGCTCCTCGTGCTGCCTTTCGTGTTGCTCTGGTCGTTCAATCGCGCCGGGTTCTGGCCGCTCGGCGCGTTTCGCACGAACGTGTTCACCGTCGTCTACAGCGGCGCGCTCGCGGCGGCGGCGTTCGACGCTCGCCCCCGCGCGAACGCGACGTGGCGCGAGCTCGTGCCGGTCTCGGTGCTCGTAGTCCTGCCGCTCGTCCTGTTCGAGCGCTCCTGGCACGAACACAAGCGCACCTTCACGTACGACTCGACGTTTCCCCAAGCGCTCGCTTGGCTCGCCTCGAAGGATCCCATCTCACCCGCCGCGCCGCCCGAGCTCGTGGTGCTCGATCGCAGGAGCTGCGACCCGTTCCGCTACTACACCCGCTATAGTCCGCGTGTCTCGCGGCGCGTGCTCGCAGCCATCGCGCGAAAGTACGTCGTCAAATGTTCGACCGACGACAAGCTCCTGCCGCGCGATTTGCTCGCCGAGGGGACGGTCGGGCGTCGTTTCACGGTGCTGCACGTCACCCGCCCGTTCGACAAGATGATGCGGCGGGGACGTTTCGGGAATTTGCGCGTCGTGCAACGACAGGACGTGGGCTCGCACACCGTCGTCGCGCTGATGCCGGGCGCCACCGAGCCCAAGCCCCCCAACAAAACGGCCTTCGACGACGCCGAAACGGACGACGAGGACGACTAGCGGCGAGCAGTGGTAGACAAGATGCGCGATGAACGACCACGCCGCTGCACAATCGGACGCTTTCGTTCTGTTCGGGGCCACCGGGGACCTCGCCTACAAGAAAATCTTCCCGGCTCTCCACTCGATGATCAAGCGCGGCAACCCGGGCTTCCCCATCGTCGGGGTGTCCCGCGGCGGCTCGAGCCTCGAGAAGTTGCGCGAACGCATGCGCCAGAGCGTGCAGGAGTACGGCGGCGGCCCCGACCCGCGCGCCATCGAGATCCTCTCGAAGAACCTCGCCTACGTCGACGGGGATTACCGCACCGAGGAGCTCTTTCGAAAGCTCCGTGAGGCGCTCGGCAGCGCCAAGCGCCCGCTCTACTACTTGTCGATTCCGCCGAGCGTCTTCCCCGAGGTGGTCGAGCTCCTCGGTCAGACGGGGTGCGCGCAGGGCGCGCGCGTGGTGGTCGAAAAGCCGTTCGGGCGCGATCTCGCGTCGGCGCAGGAGCTGAACCGCGTGCTCACGACGCGCTTCCCCGAGCCCTCGATTTTCCGCATCGATCACTTCCTCGGCAAGGAGCCGGTGCAGAACCTCCTCTACTTCCGTTTCGCCAACTCGTTCCTCGAGCCGATCTGGAACCGTAACTTCGTGAACAGCGTTCAGATCACGATGGCCGAGTCGTTCGGCGTCGCGGGGCGCGGGCGCTTCTACGAAGAAACCGGCGCGATTCGCGACGTGGTGCAAAATCACTTGCTCGAGGTCGTCGCCTTTCTCGCGCTCGAGCCGCCGCCCGCGGGTGACCGCGAAGCGCTCCGCGACGAGAAGATCAAGGTGTTCAAGTCGATGCGTCCGCTCGTCGCGGAGGACATCGTGCGCGGTCAGTTCAAGGGCTACCGGGACGAAGAAGGCGTGGCGCGCGATTCGAGCGTGGAGACGTACGCCGCGCTGCGCCTGCACGTGGACTCGTGGCGCTGGCACGGCGTGCCCTTCTACATTCGCACCGGCAAGAACCTGCCCGTCACCGCGACGGAAGTGCTCGTCGATTTGCAGCGGCCGCCGCACATGGTGTTCCCCGAACCGGTGCCCTCGCTCACGAACTACGTCCGCTTCCGGCTCGGTCCGGAGGTCGCCATCGCGATCGGCGCGCGGGCGAAGCGCGCCGGCGACACCATGGCCGGCGAGGGCGTCGAGCTCATGGTGCGCAACCAGACGGCGGACGAGATGGGCGCGTACGAGCGTCTGATCGGCGACGCGATGCGGGGCGACTCGAATCTTTTCGCGAGAGCCGACGGCGTCGAGGCGGCCTGGCGCGTCGTGGAGCCGATTCTCGGGGATGCAACTCCTATCTACGAATACGAAAAAGGGAGCTGGGGGCCGTCGGAGGCGAACTACGTGCTGGAAGGCAAAGCGCGCTGGTACGACCCGAAAAAATCACCCTCGAAAGAGATCCCCTGACGGCGTTGACGGGCGGGCGGCACTCCGGCTCACCTTGCGTCCCTTTCGCCATTCGTGGCAAAAGGCGCGCTCGTACCATGGCGAAGCGCGCTAGCTTTCCCCGTCGAGAGACCGGGGTGCGGTTGGTTTTAGGGGCGGCGCTCGTGGCGGCGGTGGAGCTTGCTTCCCCGGCGCCGGCGCACGCGACCGAGGCCGAGCAGGTCACGCTCGAGGAAGACAGTTCCGCCCAGGCGCCGAAGCCGAAGCCGGAACCCGCGTCCGAAGACGAGCCCAAGGTCAAGCGCAACGTCGCGAGGTACTCGCTGCCCTGGGAGCTCCGGCCCGTGTTGCCGGTGAACCTCGCGCGCCTCGACAACACCTTCGCGTTCTACGGAGTCGGCGGCACGACGATCGTCGAGCAAGCGAGCGCGAGCTACAAGGTGATCCAGCGCCTCGCGATCCTCGCGAAGCTCACCGTGGCGAACGACGCGCCGCCGAACGGCCCCGGCGCGTTCGGCTTTGCGAACCCGCTCATCGGCGCGCAGGCGGGCTTCTGGCCGGCGAAGTCGCTGAAGCTCGGTCTCTTCCTCGGCTTCACGTTGCCGGTCGGCATGGGCGGCGGCGCGCCCGCCGATCCCGGTCAAGTCGAAGCGATCCACGCGGCCATGCTCGCGCGGAGCGGCTTCGACAATCCGCTCTTCATGCCGGATTACCTCACGACCTGGCCCGGCATCGACATCGCCTACGTGACGCACGGTTTCACCGTCCAAGCCGAGACGTCGGTCGCGCTCATGGGCCGCGTGCGCGGTCCGTACAACGAGCGCAACGCGAACGCCGATTTCACGCTCGGCCTGCACGCCGGTTACTTCATCTTCCCCTGGTGGTCGGCGGGTCTCGATTTGCGTTACGAGCGCTGGCTCACGACGCCCGCGTTCATCAACGCCGAGAACGATCCTTCCGGCGATTTGCGCGACGTGGCGACCGCCGAAGTCGGCGCGCGCTTCCACGTCAAGGTCACGGACGACATCACGTGGCGTCCCGGCTTGTCGATGGCGTTCGGCATCGACGATCCGATGGCCGGCGCGAGCTACAAGGTCGTCCACGTCGATCTGCCGTTTCAGTTCTGAGCGGCGACGGCGCGCGCCGCGCGAGCGTTCAAACGGCGAGCGCGCGCTTGGTCTCGTGCGCGACGAGCTCGAGCGCGCGGCGGAGCTCCGGCTCGGGCACGTAGGCGTAACTCACGCGGAAGCCGTTCAGGTGCGGCTCGCCGAAGAAGGCGCTCTGCGAGTCTTCGACGAACACGCCGCGCGCGAGGAGCGATTTCGCGAGCGCTTTGAGCTCGACGCGCTTCGGAAAGTCGAGCCACAGCGTCGGACCGCCGCCCGGCGTCGTCCAGCGCACCTCTTCGGGCATGAGCTCGCGCAGCACCTCGAGACAGTTCCGGTAACGTTCGTCTAGCGCGGCCTGGAGCGACGCGAGGTGTGAGTCGTAGTAGCCGCGATCGAGGAACTCGGCGAGCGCGGCTTCGGGCAGCCACGGACTGCCGAGCGTGGAGAGGCGCTTGTGCGCGACGAGCGTCGGAACCAGCGACTCCGGCGCGACGATGAAGCCGACGCGGAGGGACGGGATGAGTTTTTTCGTGAAGCTGTTCACGTAGAGCACGTTCTTGCCGCCGAGCGCGCGGAGCGACGGCCGCATCTCGCTGTCCGAGAGCATGTCGGAACCCCAGTCGTCTTCGAGCAGCGAGAAATCGAGCCGTTCGGCCAGCTCGAGCAGGCGCACGAGCTCGTGCGTGCGATACGAGTAGCCGGTCGGGTTCTGGTAGCTCGTGATGGCATAGACGAGTCCGGGCCGCTCCGCCTCGAGCAGCGGTTCCCAGCGTTCGAAGTCGATGGAGCCGAACGGATCGAGCGGCAGCGGGACGAGCTCGAGATCGTGACTCTCGAAGAGACAACGCGCGTGGGCGTACACCGGATTTTCGAGGCCGAGGCGGCGCACGTCGGTCCCGCGCGCGACCACGTCGAGCGCTTGCTGCGACCCGACCGTGGTGATGACTTCACCGGCGCTCACGTCCATGCCGCGCGCGCGCAGGCGCGCCGCGATGATTTCGCGCAGGTGCGGATGGCCCTGAAAATCGTAGAGCGACTGCATGCCGGGCACGCGCAGCACCGAGCGGATGCAGTCGGCGACGCGCTCGCGCGGTAGGAGCGCCGGATCGACGAGCACGGTGCTGAGCGCGACGGCGCCGGCCGGCGGCGGCTGGCGAAAGAGCGGCACGCTGCGCAGGCGCGGGAGCGCCGGCACGGCTTTCGGTTCCGCGAACGGCAGCGCTTCCGGGCTCTTCGCCACGAAGACGCCCTCGCGCTCGCGCGTCTCGAGCACGCCGCGCGCGACGAGCTCGTCGTACGCCGCCTGCACGGTGTTCTTCGAGAGTCCGAGCTGGCGTTCGAGCACGCGCACCGGCGGCAAGCGGCCGCCGGCCGGCAGATGTCCGGAGCGTACCTCGGCGAGCACCGCGTCGACCACGTCCCGCGCGGCGACGCGCCGGCCCGGCTGCGCCGCCTGCACCTGCAGGCCGAAAAAGGGAGACTTCACCCGCGAAGCATAACGAGTGGCCCGCGGGAGCGAAGGGACAACGGAGCTTCTGCGCGTGGGACAGCGCGATTCGCGCGCGAAGCGGTCGAACGCGCGCTCGCGCGGAGGGGGTGACGATGTCGTGACATCCTCGCGCCGCGCTACCGGGCGCGCGCGCGGCGCTTCATCATGCGAACCGCATGCAACCGGCCCAGCTTCGCTTCGCGCTGCTCTTTGCCGCGCTGAGCTGCTTGCTGCTCGGCCTCTACGCGTTTCCGTATCGCGAGCTCGGCCTGTCGGAGACGTGGTTCGAAGGCTACCTCGGCGCGTACGCGCGTCTCGTCGGCAAGGTGCTCGCCTGCTTCGAGTCGGGCGTGCACGTGAACGGCACGCTCGTCACCGGACGCTATTCGCTCAGAATCGTGAAGACGTGCGACGCCATGGAGGCGAACGCGCTCTTCGCAGCGGCCGTGCTCGCGCTCGCCGGACCGTGGCTCCGGAAGCTCGGCGCGCTCGTCGTCGGGCTCGGCGCGCTCGTCGCCGCGAACGTGCTCCGCATTTTGACGCTCTACTACGCGGGCGCGCTCGCGCCGGGCGCCTTCCGCGTGCTCCACGAAGAAGTGTGGCCGCTCGTTTTGATCGCGTTCGCCGCCGCCGCGTTCACGCTCGCGGCGCGCTACGTCCGGCGCGGCGCGCCGCTCGGGCCCGAGGCGGGGGCGCCGACGTGAAGCTCTGGCGCTTCGTGCGCGGCCAATTTTTCGGCCGCGCGGCGCTTTGGTTCGTGCTGTTCGCGCTGCCGTGGCCCGGCGTCGCCGAGTGGTACACGGGGGTCGGCGCGAGCGTGCTCAACGTCGCGCTCGGCAAGTCGGGCCCGCCGGTCGCGGTCGAGTTTCTGCCCGCCGAGCCCGGCAGCGGTTCGTGGGACGTGCGCACGCGCGTCACCCGGACGGACTCCGGACGCTCGATCATGACGGCGCTCGACGAGCGGCGTACCGGGTACCTGCCGTGCGCGGTCTTTCTGGCGCTCGTGCTCGCCTCGACCTACCGCGCGCGGAAGAAAGCGCTGCTCGCGGCGAGCGGACTCTTCGTGCTCGAGCTCCTGTCGCTCTTGCCGGTGCTCGCGTTCCTTTCCGGACGGCTGCCGATCGTCGCCTACGAGCTCGGCACGGCGGCGCGCGTCGTCGTCGACGTGCTCTACAGGTCGCTCGTCGCGCCGCTCGGCATGGCGTACGCGCTGCCGGCGCTGCTCTTCCTCCTCCTCAGCGCCGCCGTGCCGCGCGAAGCGCCGGTCGTGCCCGAAAAGCGGGCTCACGCGGCGAGCACGCGCCGCGGCCGCAAGGCGCCGGCCGCGAAGAGGCAGAGAACCGGCGTGACCACGAGGTGATAGCGATCCTCGCCGAAGAAGAGACAATGCGTCACCGTCGTCACCGCGAGCAGGCCCAGCAAATAGCGGCCCGCTGGACCGAGCTCGGGCCGGCCGGGCAACGGTAAGATGGCGACGAGCGGCAAGAGCGCCGGCAACCAATAAAACGGATGTTCCTCGCGCGCGGCCGCGAACGTCGCGAACATCATCACGAGCACGCCGAGTCCGATCTGGACCGCGTCGTCCCACGGCGGCGGCTTTACCCAGTGCAGGGCCGACACCGCGCCGAGCGCCGCGACCACCAAGAGCAGGCGATGGAAGAACGTCAAAAAATCGCGTCCCGCCACGCGACGCGGCTCCGTCCACGTGCCCGGATCCGCTTCGTGCAGGTATTCGACGGCGTAGGACTCGTGGTTATACGTCTGCTCGAGCTTCTTCGGGATCATCGCGAGCCAGCGCCACGGATTTTGGAGAATCCGTTCTTCACCGATTTTTCGCCAGCAATCGTCTTGCTGCACTTGGCCGGTGACGACCGCGCAGCCGTCTGACGCTTTCAGCGTGTGAAAACGTCCGGTCGGCGTGATGGCGCCGATCGCGAGGTTCCAGCCGCCGTTCGTCGAGACGAGCGCGCAGCCGTCGAGGCGCTGACAATTGCGGTACGTCCACGGCAAGATCACGACGAACGCCATCGCGAGGGCCGCGAGCGTACGCAGCGCGGCGCTCCCGTAGGGGCGCCGCGCCATGACGAAGAGGAGCGGGAGCGCGAGCAGCGATTCGGGGCGCACGAGCGTGGCGAAGCCGAGCACCGCGCCGGCGGCGAGGTAGCCGCGGAGCCCGCGCGGAAAAGCGAGCACGAGCAGGCCCGCGACGAGCAGGAGCAGCGTCGCGAGCACTTCCGTCATCACGAGCGGCGAGTAGGCGATGAGCCCGGGATGGAGCGCGACGAGCGCGGCGGCGAACTTCGCCCGGCCCGGCGTCGTGAAGTAGCGGCCGAGCCGGTGCACGGTGGCCGCGACGCCCGCGCCGAGCACCGCGTTCAGCACCGGCGCGACGAGGAGCGCGGGGCCGAGCACCCGATAGAAGAGCGACAGGACGAAGCTATAGCCGACGGGGTAGTGGATCCACGGCCGCCACACGACGTGACCGCCGACGAGCGCGTCCTCGGAGTAGCCGAGCCCGGCGGCGAGGCGTTCGGCGCCGAGGTGGTAGTAGTGGCCGTCCCACACCGGCTCGCGACTCCACGCGATCGCGACGTAGAGGCGCGGCAAGAGCGCCACGAGCGCGACGACGAGCGTGTAGACGTACTCCTTGCGGTCGACCCAAGGAGCGGGCGGTCGTTCGCTCAAGACGCGGTATCTCCCCCACCCTGAGCGGCCAAGAATTCCCGAAACCGGCGCACGTACGTCTTGGTCACCTGCGCGCTGTCGAGCCGCAGGTATTTCGCGAGCTCCTGCACGAAGCCGCGCGTGTACACCAAAGCCGGGAGCTCCGAAAACGCGTCGGCCTCGATGGCGCGGAGGTGGCTCATCGAAATCTTCGTCGCTCGCGCGATGTCCTCGATGCTGATCCCACGCGACTCGCGCACCTTGCCGAGGAGCGCGCCCGTGAACTCGGTCTCGGCGTTGATCTCGCGCGCGAGCTCGCGCTGCATCATTTCACGCTCCGCCTCGAGCGCGGCGTCGACCACGGCCGGTTTCGGCGCCGGCACCGGTTCGTCCGGGAACACCGAAGCGTCGTAGGCCTTCCGCCGGAGCGGATCGAGCAGCGTGTCGTGCGCCTCCTCGACGTGCGCTTGCTCGAGCTTCAGCGCGTCGCTCGTGAGGAGCGAGGTGAGCGGCAAGCTGCCCGACTGATAATTCTCGCGCTGGCGTTTGTAGGCCCGCCGGAGCTCTTCGTCCGTCGCGCCGCGCGAGACGCCGAGCACGTCGTAGAGGTTCGGCTCCGGCGCCACGAGCGGAATCGGCTCGACCGTGCGCTCCGCCTCGCGCGTCATCATCAGCGCGAGCAGTCGCCGCGCGATGCGCTCGATGTTGCGCGCGCTCTTGCTCGTCGTGTTGTCGATGAGGAGCGGGCGACGCCTGAGCACGCTGAGCCACGCCGCGTCGTCGTGCTCGACGTGCCCCACGTACTCGAGCTCGACCCCCAAATACCGGCGCGCCATCTCGTTCATGGTCGGGCCGAGCTCGATGTCCGTGCGCAGGCGCGTCTCGTTCACGACCAGGCGCGGGCGCAGGCGGGCGAGCTCGGCCGCCGCCAAATGGCCGAGGTTCGAGTCGTAGCGACCGAGCGCGCGGGCGAGCTCGGCCGGCGTCGGCAGCGCGCCGAGCTCGGCCTGAGCGCGCTCGAGGAGCCGCAGGCGAAAGCGGTCGCTCACGAAGAGCCGCCGCACGGTGCGCTGGAACAGGCCGCGCACGAAGCGATACACCGCCTCGACGCTCGGCGGCTCGGGCGTCGTCACGGTGACGCCGATGTCGGCGCTCAAGAAGAGATCCAACGTGGCGGGCGCCGTGCCGGCGCCGAGGTCGAGCACCACGTAATCGACGTCGAGCTTTCTGAGGTCGGCGACCCAGTGTGCCTTTTTGCCGCTCCGTTCCGGTTGGGTCGACCCGGCCCGGTACGTCTGCGGGACGAGCCGCAACCCCGGCACCGGCGTCGCGACGAGCGGCAGGGCTTCGTCGTCGCTCTCCTCGCCGAGCGCTTCCTTGGGCGGCTCCACACCCAGCAGAGTGTGCAGCGTCGCTCCGGTGCCGTCGGCGTCCACGAGCAGCACCGAACGGCCGAGCTGCGCGAGGTAGACGGCCATGTTGAGCGCCAAGACGCTCTTGCCCACGCCGCCGCGTCCTCCGCCGACGGCAATGACGTGACGTGCCCCGGTCGGCGCCGTGGACGTTTCTTTTGGGGCGGGCAGCACCGAGGACGGGGGCGGTATGGAAGAGACGGGGGGCATCACGCGACGAAAGTCATCCGACTGGCCGATCTACACTAGTACAGCGGGTCGCGGCCTAGCCCGGAAAGTACCATTGTGCGCGAGGGCCGCCGAGTGAGGTAGGCTCCACCGCCGATGAGCCCGAAAGCCCTCGCAGTCGTCGGCCTCTTAGCGCTCACGAGCCGGCTGAGTACCTGCCGTTCGCCCGGTGAAAGCGGCGGCGACGCGACCCCGCAGCAGAGCAGCGAGAAGGTCGTCGAGGTCAAAGGTGTCGATTCGTCGGCGCTCACCGCGCGCGAGCGCACCGAGTGGTCGGACGACGTGTCGCACCTCCTCGCGCCGTGTCCGGACCAGGCCGTCCCGCTCGCGCAGTGCGTGAACGAAAACCGTCCGTGCCGCGCGTGCGCGCCCGCCGTGCGCTTCTTGCTCGAGCGCGTGCAGCGCGGCATGACGCGCAGCCAGCTCGAGGCCGCGTACCGCGCGCGCTTCGCGCCCGACGGCGTGAAGAACATCGATCTCGACGACACGCCGAGCAGGGGGCCGTCCGGCGCGCCCATCGTCATCGTCGAGTTCGCCGACTTCGAGTGCCCCGCGTGCGGCGCGATGCGCCCGGTGCTCGACGAGGTCATCGCCGAGCACGCCGACAAGATCCGCTTCTTCTACAAGCATTTCCCGCTCAGCATGCACCCGAACGCCGAAAAGGCGGCGCGCGCCGCCGTGGCCGCCATGCACCAGGGCAAGTTCTGGGAGATGCATCACCTGCTCTTCGAGAATCAAACCCAGCTCAGCACCGAGAACATCGAGAAGCTCGCGCAGAGCATCGGGCTCGATCTCGCGAAGTTCCGCCAAGATCGCGACAGCGAGGCGACGGCCGACTTCGTCGCGAAGAATCGCAAGCAGGGCGAAGCGCTGAATCTCACGGGCACGCCGAGCATCTTCATCGACGGGCGCAAGTTCGAGAGCGACGGCGGTCAGGCCAAAGACGAACTCGAGGCGTGGATCGCGCTCGAGCTCGAGCTCCAGGGCGCGGCGCCGGCGCCCGCGCCGCCTCCCGCTTCCGCAAGCGCCAAAGCCCCGCCCGCGGCGTCGGCGCACGCGCCATGAGAGGCGGCGCCGAAGGCATCGGTTGTTTTCCGACCGGGCGGCACTACCCCGGCATCGCGCACCTGCTCCGCGTCGTCGTCGCGGGTCTCGCCGAAGAGTTCACGGGCGACACCGTGCTCGACGAGCTCACCTTCGTCGCCATCGACACGGAGACCACCGGCCGCGACCCCGAAGTCGATCGTGCCGTCGAGATCGCGTGCGTCATCTACCGGCGCGGGGAAGTCGTCGCGCGCAAATCGTGGCTCGTCAATCCGGGCCGGCCGATTCCGAAGGAGTCGTCCGACGTGCACGGCATCGACGACGAAGCCGTGCGCGAGGCGCCGCCCTTCGCCGCCATCGCGCTCGAGCTCGTCGAGACGCTCGGCGCGGCCGTGCCGCTCGCGTACAACGCCGAATACGATCGCAAGGTGCTCGCCGCCGAGCTGTCGCGCGCCGGCATCGCGCCGCAGAGCCTGCCGCCCGCGCTCCGGCGCAACGTCGAGTGGATCGACCCCTTGATCTGGGCGCGCGAAATTCAGCGCGCCGAAAAGAGCCGCGCGCTCTCGGAAGTGGCGCAACGGCTCGGCATTCCGCTCGAGCACGCCCACCGCGCGACCGACGACGCGGAAGCGACGCTCCACGTCTTCTCGGCGTTTCGGCGCGACCCGCGCGTGCCGCGCACGTACGGCGCGCTCGTCCAGGAACAGCGCCGTCTCGCGCGCCTCTTCGACGAAGAGCGCAAAGTGTGGCGCCGCGCGTGAACGCGCGCCCCGCGCGCTGAGTTCCGAGCGCGCCCCGCGCCTCGCGCGCTGAGTTCCGATTGCGCTGCGGCGCCGCGCGCTCCGTGACCGTGCGTCGCCGGCGCGCGTGGCACGGTGACGATTCGGTTCACTCCGTGTGTCGCCGCCGCGGCGCGCGCCGCCGGCCGGCTGCGAGACGTTTCGAATTCCGTGCGCCGTCTCCGCTTTTCGGAAGCCGCTCGCCCACGGTCTCGGCGTGAGTTCGCGCGCGCGCGACAAAAGCCCGAAATAAAGCCGGGTTGGGTTGGGGGGGTGGGCACGTCACTGCGCGGAGTGACTGGCACGAACCTTGAACATGGCCGACCCGCGCGTTCTCGCAACGCGCGCCCTTCACGTCAGGCCACGCGCCGGAGGTTCCCCGTGAGAAAGTCGTTCAGCAGCGTCTCCATTTTGACCTTTGCAGCGCTCGGCGCGTGCACCTCCCTCGCGGGGTGCTCGAGCACCGAGTCGCAGAACTCGCACCAAGCCGGCGACAGCAGCATCGGGCTCCGACTCACGACCGGCGGCATCACGCTGAGCAGCGTGAGCTACGCCATCACCGGTCCCGGCGGTTTCTCGAAGACGGGCTCGGTCGACGTTTCGAACACGACGCAGATCTCCGCGCTCATCGGCGGCATTCCCGCCGGCAGCGGCTTCTCCATCACGCTGAACGGCACCGCCACGGACGGCAGCACGACCTGCAGCGGCTCCGCGAACTTCAGCGTGACCGCGCACAGCTCGACCACGGTGACGGTCGCGCTCGACTGTCACCAGGCCGCGCACACGGGCAGCGTGCTCGTCAACGGCACGCTCAACGTGTGCCCGACCATCGACGAGCTCAGCGCGCTGCCGGACAACGTGAACGTCGGCGGGACGATCGCGCTCACGGGCGCCGCGCACGACGCCGACGCCGGCCCGTCGCCGCTCGCCTATTCGTGGGCGGCCTCGGCCGGCACGATCAGCGGGTCCGGCACGTCGGCCACGTTCACGTGCACCGCGCCGGGCAGCGCGACCATCACGCTCACGGCGAGCGACGGCGACCCCTCGCCGACGTGCGCGGACGTGCTCACGGCCACGGTGACCTGCACCGGGAGCGGCGTCGTCGCGGCGACGGCATTCGTCCCCGGCAGCGCGACGGAGCCCGCGTTCAAGGCGGGCTACTGGGCGGGCGCCCAGGTGTGCGTGGACGCGAACGCGAACGGCAAGTGCGACGCGAGCGAAAAGCCGGTGACCACCGACGCGCACGGCCAGTTCACGATCACGCCGGCGACCACGGGCGCGCTCCTCGCCGACATTCCGGCGGGTGCGACCAACACCGCCGACGGCAGCTCGAACCCGTCGCGCATGGTCTTCCGCGCCTCGCTCGACCAGCTGAGCGAGCAGGGCGCCGGCATCGTGGTCGGTCCGCTCTCGAGCGAGGTGGTGCGCTCGATGGAAGCGAACGCCTCGACCTACGCCACGGAAAAGGCGAACCTCGCCACCCGCCTCGGCGTGCCGGCGGCCTCGGTGCTCTCCGACGCGACCGGCCTCACCGGCGCCGCGCAACACGCCGTGCTCTTCGAGGGCAACGCGCTCAGCACGCGTTTCCGTTACGCGATCACGAAGCTCGACCGCGGCGACCTCTATCCGGACGCGCTCGCGGTGCCGGGCGGCGACCCCGAGCTCACGGGCCTGAGCGGCGTCACGGCGGCCACGGCGACGACGCCCGAGACGCGCCACCCGATCACGTTCGCGCAGGCCGAGCAGGCCGCGTTCGCGGTCGAGGACATCCCGCGTTACGACAGCATCTTCATCGTGATGCTCGAGAACAAGTCGACGCAGGCGCTGTTCGGCTCGCGCTTTGCGCCGAAGATCAACGCGTACCTCGCGCAGGGCAACAACTTCGCGAGCTACTACGCGACCGGTAACCCGAGCGAGCCGAACTACACCGCGCTCGGCGGCGCCGACGACTTCGGCATCACCGACGACTCGCAATGGAACTGCGACGCGACCGGCGCGAACGCTCCACAGGATCTGCCCCTGCCGACGAACACGCAGCCCGGCCTCGGCAAGTCGCCGTTCGCCGCGACCTGCACGCAGACGGCAGCCGTGAACCACAACATCCAGACGCGCGCGAACCTGTTCACGGCCATCTCGGGCGCCGGCATGACGTGGCGCACGTACAGCGAGTCGATGAACCCCGGCCAGGACTTCCGCACGGACAGCGTCACGGACTCGGCCGTCGTCGCGCCCGACCACGTGTACGCCCCCGGCACCATCGGCGGCAACGCGGCCGCGGTCGGCAACGCGAACCTGATGCTGCCGATGCCGGCCGGCGCTTACAAGACGAAGCACCACCCGGGCATGGCGTACCAGGCCGTGCGCAGCGCGCCCGAGTTCAGGTACTCGAACCGCACGCTCGGCGGCGGCCAGTGGGATCCGTTCCTCCTGAGCAGCAGCGACTACGCGATCCCGGCCGGTTACGACATCGACCAGCTCGGCACCGACCTTGCGAACGGCGGGACCGGCAACCTGAACTTCGTGATTCCGGACCAGTGCGACGACATGCACGGCATCACCGTGAGCGGCACGATCACCGGCGGCGGCAGCGGCACGGCGAGCGACTGCAGCAGCATCAGCAACAACCAGCCCGTCGCGACCGGCGGCAACATCCTCACGCGCGGCGACAACTACGTCGATTACCTGGTCAAGAAGATCGAGGGTTCGCCGCTCTGGACGAACACGCAGAAGAAGGTCGCGATCGTCCTCATGTTCGACGAGGGCAACGCGACGGCGCCGGACATCAACTCGTGCTGCGGCTGGAAGGCGGGGAAGACCGCGACGGACGCTCCGCTCGTGCAGAACGCCGACGGCTCCTTCTCGCAGGACACCACGGTGCACAACTACGCAAGCGGCAACCAGGGTCACGGCAAGAGCTTCTTCATCGTGCTCACGAATCAGCCGGGCGCGCCGAAGGGCATTCAGGACAACGACGTGTACAGCCACTTCTCCTTCGTCCGCACCCTGCAGGACATGTTCTTGCTCGCCGATCCGGCGAAGGACGGCTCGTACATGAACCGCTCGAAGTACACCGAGAAGTTCATCGCGCAGAACATCCTGAACCTGCCCGAGTTCGCGGGCAGCGCCGACACGCACTTCGATTCCGTGCGCCCGATGAACCACAAGTACGTGATCCCCGCCGGCTACACGCAGAAGGCGAGCCTCGACGACACGCGCCCGCTCCAAGTCGGGCCCGACGCGAACCAGGTCAACGTGTGGGCCGTCAAGTAACCGCGATTCTCTGCTGGCTCTTCGTCCTCACGCTCGCGGCGTGCGAAGAGCGCGAGGCGCGCGGTCTCCCGAGTCCGCCGAAGCCGGTCGTGCCGGCACTGCCGATGTCGGCGAGCTCGCCGCGCGCCAGGCCGCCCGAACCGAGCGCGCTCGCGCGGGCCGGCAAACGGCTCTTTTTCGACGCGAGCTTGTCGGCGTCGGGCAAGATGTCGTGCGCGACGTGTCACGATCCGAATCACGCCTACGGTCCGCCGAACGACCTCGCGGTCGAGCTCGGCGGGCCGAACGGCGACCGGGCGGGCGCGCGCGCCGTGCCCTCGCTCCGCTACAAAGAGTACACGCCGCCCTACGCCGATTTGCTCGACAACCCGGACGGCATGAGCGCTCCCGGGCCCGGCGGCGGGTTCGCGTGGGACGGTCGCGCCGACACGCTCGCCGCGCAAGCGGCGCTGCCGCTGCTTTCGCCCTTCGAGATGGCGAACGAGGACGCGGCCGCGGTCGTCGCGAAGCTCCGCGCGACGGGCTACGCGAGCGAGCTCCGAGCGGCGTTCGGCGCCGAAGCGTGGCGGAACACCGAGGGCACCTTCAGGCAAGCGCTCGCCGCGCTCGAAGCATTTCAGCTCGAAGACACGAGCTTTCATCCGTACACGAGCAAATTCGATCTCCACGCTTCGAACAAGATCGGCGGGGATTTCACGGCCGCCGAACGCCGTGGCTTGCAGGTCTTCGCCGATCCGAAACGCGGCAACTGCGCTTCGTGTCACTTCACCGGCGCCGGCCTCCACGGGAGCTCCGGGCTTTTCACCGATTTTTCCTACGAGGCGATCGGCGTGCCGCGCAACACGACGCTGCCGCAAAACCGCGACGCGGCGTTTTTCGATCTCGGCCTCGGCGGTCCGGACCGCACCGACCATCTGCCGGCGGCTGGCGGCGCGAGCGCGTTTTGCGGCATGTTCAAGACGCCGACCTTGCGCAACGTGACGACGCGCAAGGTCTTCTTCCACAACGGCGTCATTCACTCGCTCGCGGACGCGCTCCGCTTCTACAACACGCGCGATACGAGACCCGAGCTCTGGTATCCGAAAAAGAACGGCAAGGTGCAGAAGTTCGACGACCTGCC
>DATJXW010000335.1:0-2413 GCA_035499895.1 Polyangiaceae bacterium
GATCTCGTCGCCCCCGTCGACGCGAAGTAACCCGAGCGGAACCCGCGCCTCGGCCGCCCGCGCGCCTCACAAATCCAAGGGATTTTCAGCGTGCCGCCGTGCCCTATGGCCGCGTTCGTGAGGACTTGGTGTTTCCGGGCCATCCCGAGTAGAAAGGGTTGCCGGAGGCTCTGATGTCGCAACGCTTTTCGCCCCTCACTCCCTTCGGTACCGGCCTGGTCCTGGTCACGCTCTTCGCCGGCTACGGATGCAAGAAGGAGGAGCCGCCGCCGCCGATGCCGTCCGCGGCGCCCGCGCCGACCCCGACGCCCACCGAGCCCCTCACGCTCGTTCCGGAAGCGCCGGCCGTCGACGCCGGTCCCGAGGTGCCGGACGCGGGCGTGCACCACAGCGGCACGGGCGGAGGCGCCTCGGGGCTCGCGAAGTGCTGCGCCGCGTTGAACTCGAACGCCGCGCTCGCGCCGTCGCCGAACAAGGAATACCTGCAAGCGGCCGCTCAGGCCTGTTCCATCGCGGTCGGCGCGGGTGCGAGCAACGCCGCCGTGCTCGCCGCCGTGCAAGGGGCGCTCCGCGGCGCCGGCATGCCCGCGTCCTGCAAGTAGTCGCTCAACGCGCGAGGTGATCGAAACCGCCGCCGAGCCGCACGCGCCGGCCGGCGGCCGTTTCGAGAAATCCGCCCGCGCCCCGCTCGAACCAACCGATGCGGCGCGCCCACGACGGCCGCCGCGCGCCGCTTCCGGCTGCGACGAGCGCGTAGTCTTCGCCGCCGTAGAGGGCGAAGTCGAGCGCATCGCGACCGAGTCGCGCCGCCGTCACGACGAGGGCGCGGTCGAGCGCGCCTCGAAGTGCGGGTTCGTCGAGCACGAGCCGGCACCCGCTCGCGTCCGCGAGCCGCGTCGCGTCGCCGGCGAGCCCGTCCGAAACGTCGATCGCCGCGCGCGCGCGTGAAAGCAGCGCGACGCCGCGCGACACGAGCGCGCTCGGGCGCCGCCACGCGCGAACGCACCGGCGCGACGCGGCGTCGGGGCGTCGCCGGCCGGAGCGTTCGAGCCACGCGAAGCCGGCGGCCGCGAGGCCCACGTCGCCGACGAGCCAGCATTCGTCGTGGGGGCGTGCTCCGTCGCGTCCGAGCGTGCGCGTCGCGCGACCGAGCACGGTCGTGGTGACGGACAGCACCGGCGCGCGCGCCACGTTGCCGCCCACGATCGGACAGCGCGCGGTACGCGCCGCTTCCGCTTGACCGCGCACGAGCGCGGCGAGCTCGCGCGCCGAAAAGCCGCGCGGCAACGTGAGCGCCGAGAGCGCCGCGAGCGGCGTCGCGCCCATGGCCGCGAGATCGCTCAGGGCCGCTTGAAAAGCGCGAAATCCGACGTCCGCGAGCGACACGAGCTCGCGCCGAAAATGCGTGCCCTCGACGCTCGCGTCCACCGTGACGACGAGACGCCCTTTCGACCCGGCGAGCACCGCCGCGTCGTCGCCGATGCCGCGCACGACGCCACGGGCGCCTCCCGGCCCGAATGCTCGACTGAACAGGGCCACCGCGCGCGCTTCGTCGAAGCGCGGCGGCGGGCGGCGGGACCCGGTCATGGACGCAGCGTCGCGCGCTTGAGCGGGATGTTCACGACGAAGACGGTACCCTGCGGATCGTTCGCTTCCACGTGCACGGTGCCGTCGTGACCTTCCACGAGACGTTTCACGATCGAAAGGCCGAGCCCGGTACCGCCCTGTTCGCGCGTCGAGCTCGAATCGACTTGATAGAACGCGTCGAACACGCGCTGGCGCTCGGATTCGGGAATGCCGATGCCGGTGTCGGCCACCCTGAGCTCCACGGCCGTCCGCTGCGCCCCGAGCAGCACGAGACCGCCGTCCTCCGCGTTCCCTCCCATCGACAGCGACGAAAGGCGGGCCGAGATCGTCACGCTGCCCGCCGGCGACGTGAACTTGATGGCATTTTCGACCAGATTGAGCAGCACCTGCCGGAGCCGCTCCGCGTCGGCCCAGAGCGCGGGCAGACCCGCCTCCACCTCGGCCTGCAGCAAAATGCCCTTTTTCTTCGCGTGCGGCGCCATCGTTTGCGCCACGTCCCGCACGAGCGGCGCGACGTCCATCGTCGCTTTGCGCAGGCTCATGGTGCCGCTCTCGAGCTTCGAGAGGTCGAGCAACCCCTTGATCAGCGTGAGCAGCTGCTCGCCCTTCTCGCGGATCGTGGTCACGAACTCGCGCTGTTCGCCCGCGATGCCCTCGAGCAGCATCTCGCTATAGCCGATGATGGAGGTGAGCGGAGTCCGAAGCTCGTGCGACACGGTCGCGAGGAAGTTACTCTTCAGCCGATCGAGCTCCTTGAGCCGATCGTACGCGACCTGCAATTTGTCCTGTTTCGACTGCAACTCGCGATAGCTCTCGCGCACCGCCG
>DATJXW010000336.1:0-15601 GCA_035499895.1 Polyangiaceae bacterium
GAGCCGTCCGGGAGTTGCACGAGGCTCGCGAGCGCCTGATCGGGCGTCGCCAGGCGAGCCGCGGCGGGCGCCTTTTGCTCCCCCAGGCGCCCCAGCATGAAGCCGAGCAGCAACGTCGAGGCGCCCATTGCCACCACGAGCGTCACGCGCTTGCGGCGTTGCCGCGCGAGTCCGCGGCCCACGCCGGCGCGCACTCGCGCCTCGCGCTCGGGCGTCCACACCGGATCGGCGTGGCCACTCGCGGCGGCGATGCGGCGCGCGAGCTCAGACATCCGCGAACGCCTCCTCGATGCGCTGAGCGGCGGCGGCGATGCGGCGCTTTGCGGTCGCGAGCGAGCAGCCCGACATCGACGCGACGTTTTCGAGCGGCTCGCCTTCGATGTGCCGGAGCGACCACGCAATGCGCTGATTCGCCGGCAAATCGTCGAGCACGCTGTACACGCGCGCGAGCAGGGCGCGCTGTTCGGCCGAAGCGCCTTGATCGACGACGCAGTCGTAAACGACCGGCTCGTCGAGCCCGAGGAAGACGCGCACGCGGCGCTTGCGGAGCCGTTGCCGGGCGACCCGCACCGTCACGCGCGCGAGCCAGCCGCGAATCGCCGCCGGATCGCGCAGCGCGTGCACGCCGCGCACCGCGGCGACGAACACTTCCTGAATCGTGTCGTCCACGTCTTCGTCGCGGCCGAGCAGGCGGTGAGCGATTGCCGCGACGTACGGCGCGTACCGACGAAAGAGGCCGTCGAGATCGAGCGCCGGCTCGACGGGGGGCTCGCTCGGGCGGTTCGCCGCGGACGCCTCTTGCTCGGGCGTCGGCGCGATGAGGCGCACGAGCGATATGGCGGGCTGGTCGCGCATCGGTTCGCTCGGTACCTGGGTGCGTTTCATGGCGCGGAAAGGCTCAATCGCCCTCACCAAGCTTAGGCGTCCTGCGGCAATTCTCCAGGCCATTCGCGCGCCTGAGCCCCCACCCGGGGCTCGCCCTACCGACGACCCATGACACTCCCCCTGCCGCCGCTTTGAGGGTAATCAGGCGTTCAGCCGTCAAAGCACGAGCCCCAATCCGAGTTGTCCGCTCACCCACGGACCGTGTTCGGTCTGAGTTCGGAGCAAGAGCTCGACGAACCCGCCTTCGACTCCGAGATCGAAGACGAGCGGCCCGCCGCGGAGAGTGATGGAGGTCACGGCCATCGGCCAACCCCAGGGCGCCACCGCGGCGCCGTTGGCGAGCCCGAGCACGCCGCCGCGGAGGCCGCCGCCGAGCCGGAACGTGACCGGCTCGGCGTGCAGGTAGAACGCGAGCGAGCCGCCGAGGGTTGCGCTCGTGACGGCGTGGGGACCGATGCGGCCGCTCTCGATGAGCGCGTCCGCCGCCCAGCTCACGATCCCATAGCGATCCTGCCCGACCCGTGCGCCGCCGCCCACCAAGAGCCCGTTCCCGCCCGAGACGTACCGCGTCGAAATGACCGCCATCACCCGCTCGAACGCCGGGTGAGGAGGCGGCCCGGGCGGGCCGCTGTCGAGATTCGGGGTGTCGAGGGTCGGGCCGCGCTCGCGGGGCTCGCGCGCCTCGGGTGCCGTCGCGGCAGGCGCGACGGCGCCGTCCGTCCTGCCGCTCGCGTCGGTGGGGCCCGCCGTCGTGTCCGGCGCCGGGCGCGCGTGCTCGGCGCTGTGCGCCTTCACGACGCTGCGCGCCGTCTCCACGGTCGCGGCGTTCGGAGGGGCACCCTCGGCGGGCACGGTGGGCGTCGGGTTCTCGGCGAGCTCGGCCCAGCTCGCGAGCACGAGCTCCGACGCGGCGATGGCGATGAGCCGCGACTGACCTTGGTTCCCGAAAGACTTCGGATCGAACGACCGCCGTAGCGTCTTTCGGCTCAGGGGATCCTTCACGAGCACCACCACCCGGTCCCCCTCGCACGTCACGCTCACCTCCGTGACTTCCGGCCCGAGCTCGGCGGCCGCCGGCGCGCCGAGATCGGCCGCGAAGATGCGCCGAATGCTCGCTTCGTCGAGCGATTCACAATGCTCGACCTCGAGATGGACCGGCGGCGTGCTCGCAGCGGCAACCCGGGCCGCGAGCACCACCGCCGCGCCCAGGAGACTCGCCAGGACCCGCCACACGCCCTCATGATAGGCTAGATGGGCTCGGCAGCCACGATGGATCCGCTCAATTTCGTCAAATACGAAGGGGCGGGGAACGACTTTTTGGTAGTCGAAGCCTCGTCCGAGCGCGCCGTTTCTCCCGAGCGCGCGATCGCCCTCTGCGATCGCCACTACGGCGTCGGCGCCGACGGCGTCCTGCTCGTCGTGCCGGCCGCCGATCCCGCTCTGCGCGCGCGCATGGTCGTCCTCAACGCCGACGGCTCGCGGCCGGAAATGTGCGGCAACGGCCTGCGTTGCGTGGCGCTTCACCTCGCCCGCCGCGACGCGCTCGAGCGCGCTTCTTATCGGCTCGAAACGGACGCGGGCGAGCGCAGCGCCGAGGTCGAGCGCAGCGGTTCGGCCGCGCAAATCACGCAAGGCATGGGACGCGGCCGGCTCGGCGGGAGCACGCGTTTCACCGTGAAGGGTGAGGAACGCGAATTTCTTTTGGTGGACATGGGCAACCCGCACGCCGTGACGTTCGGCGCGCCGCTCACCGAAGCCGAGCTCGACGTGGTTGGGCCGGCCCTCTCCGCGACGCAACCGCACGGCGCGAACGTGGAAATCGTGACGCCCGTCGCCGGGCGACTCGACGTGCTCGTGTGGGAACGCGGCGTCGGACGCACTTTGGCGTGCGGAACGGGCGCGGCCGGGGTGGCGGTCGCCGCCGCAACGACGGGCATCGCGCGGTTTGGAGAGCCCGTCGAGGTCCGGCTCCCGGGCGGGAGCCTCTACGTCACCGTCGATGAAAAGACGCTGAATGCGACGATGCGGGGACCCGCGCGCCTGGTCTTTTCGGGTCGGGTGGAGGCGTGAACGCGGGCGCAGCGGCGCTCAGCGTCGTCGGCATCGTGGCGGACGACGAGTCGCGCGCGTTGCTCGAGCGCACCGTCGGCGGGGCGGGCGACGCGCTCACGATCACCCCGACGCTCGCCGACGGCCTCGCGCGCGTCTCGGCCGAGGTACCGGACGTCGCCCTCATCGACGTGGCACTCGGGCAAAACGCCGGGCTCGCCGTGATCCACCACATCCGCGCGCTCGCGCCGCAAGTCGCGATTTACGCGCTGACGCATCAGAGCCGGCTCGAGCTCGGGAGCGCCGCGATGGCGCTCGGCGCGACCGGCGTGCTCGTGATGCCGCTCACCGGCGACGACGTGCTCACCTCGCTCGCCGGCGTGCGCGCGCGCCGCGCCGAACAGGAGCACGTGCGCGAGGTCGAGCGGCGCGCGGACGTATTTCGGCTCGAATCGCGCCTGTTCGCGCGCGTCGCCGAGCTCGCCGAATGCGAGACACGGCGCGAAGCCAGCGACAAGCTCATCGCCACGCTCGCCGAATCGGGAGCGCGCCGCGCGCTCGTCTACTTGCCGGCAGGCGAGGGCGCGCGGGAGCTCCTGCGCGCCGCGGCGAGCCCGCCCGATCCGGCGTCGCCCGCATTTTGCGAAGAGCTCGAGCTCCTCGCGTACGCCGAGCGCAGGAATTTGCGCGTGATCCGGCTCGCGCTCCGGCGCGAGCTCGGCGGCGTGCTCCTCGTGGACGGCTTGCTCGAGACGCTGCTGCCCGAGGTGCGCGACGCCGCCTTCGCGACGCTCGCCGCGCAGTGCGCGACGACGCTCGGGCTCATCGCCGCGCGCGAAGATCAACATCGCGGCGGCATGAAGGACCCGCGCTCGAGCGCCTACACGTTCGCCTATTTCGTGGACGTCGCCGGCCGCGAGATCGACATGGCGCGGCGCCACCGGCGCCGCTTCGCGCTCGCGACGATCACGGTGCACCCGCGCACGGCAGCCGCGCCCGAGGGCGTCGAACCGACGCTCGCGACGGTCGAGCACGTGCTCGGCGCCGTGCGCGACACGGACGTGCTCGCGCGCGTCGATGCCAACGAGTTCTACCTGCTCTTGCCGGAAACGAACGGGCTCGGCGCGCACTCGTGTCGCCGCCGCGTGCTCGATCGCCTGCTCCTCACCGCCGAAGCTCAGAACTACGAGACGGGCGTGGGCGTCGCCGTCTACCCGCACGACGGGGGCGATCTGTCGCGCTTGCTCCGCGCCGCGCGGCACCGCGCCGAGGTGTGTCGCGTGTCCGTCGTCGAGCGCCTCGGCTTGCGCGGCCTCGGCCTCGCGCAGATTGTCGACGCGCTGCTCGCCGAGCCGCCGGGCCGCCCGGGCGCGACGCCCGGCTTCGAAGCGCCGCGCGTCGTCGAGCTGCCCACGACCGACGTGGTCGGCCTCGTGCTCTCGGCCGTGCGCGAAGCGGCACGCGGCGGGCCCGCGCTCGTCGTGCTCACGCGGCACGCGGGTGTCGGCATCGGTGGCGCGGTGAGCAGCGACGCCGGCCGGGGAGGCAGTCCGCGGCCCGTGCACGCGGTGGACGTGAGTCACGTCCCCGGTTGCGCCAACGTCGAGGTCTGCGCGCTCGTTTCGGAGCACGGCGCGTACGCGTTCGCGGGTCGCGTCGAAGGGCACTCCGTCCGCGCCGTGCACGCGGCCGACCCGTTGCTCGCCGATCTCTTGATTCAGCGCCTCGGTCAAGCCGCGGGCGCGAGGCTCGGCGACTGATGGCGCGCGTCGTGCTCTTGATCGAGCCCGACGTCGACGAGCTCGGCGCGCTCGCCTCGAAGCTTCGCGGCCACGGGCTCGAGGTCGCCATCGCGGACAATCTCGAGCACGGCGCCGAACGCGCGCGGGCGGTGCGTGCCGGCGTCGTGCTCTTGTCGAACGCTGTCGCCGCCGCGGCGGACTTCGCAGCGGCGCTCGCGTCCTTTCCGAGCCTCGCGACGCTGCCGCGCTTCGTGCTGGTGGACGGCATCGGTTCCCGCAACGACGGCGAGATCCCGCGTTGGGACGTGGAGGCCATCGCGAAGCGCGTGCACGGGCTCGGGCAATCCGTGCAGCCCGTCGCGGCCGCCGGCGGCGATTTTCGCGGAGATTTGAAGCAGGTGAGCGTCGCCGATCTGCTCCAGCTGCTCGGCGCGAACCGGCGGAGCGGCACCCTGTCGCTCGCCACGCCGAGCGGCGCGGGCGAAGTCCGGCTCGGCGACGGCGACGTGCTCGACGCGGTCTATCGCCGCGTCGACGGCGAGAAGGCGCTGATGCGGCTCCTCGGCGAGAGCGACGGCTCGTTCGCGTTCGTCGGCGGTTCGGCGCCGACGCTCCGCCGCATCGAGCGCCCGTCGCACGCGCTCTTGATGGACGGCATGCGCCAACTCGACGAGGCGCGGACGATCGAAGCGTCGCTCGGCTTGGGCAACGACGCGCTGCTCGCGATCGTGCTCGCGCGGCCCGATCAGCGCGACATCGAGCAACGCGTGCTCGAGGTGCTCGTCACGCCGCACACGCTCGCCGAGCTCCTCGACGAGGTGCCGGCGCTCGACCTCGACGTGCTGCAGGCGCTCGCTGGGCTACTCGCGGGCGGTGCCGTTCGGCGCTTTTCCGGCGGGAATCTCCGGGTCGAGCTCGCGGACCCGGAGCGCCTCAACGTGCTCGCGGCGCTCGCGCAGCGGGCCGCGCCGGCCGGCTTCGAGGGCATGCCGCGGCTCGGTCTCGCCGCGTCGCAGCGCAAGCTCGCGGCCGTAATGTCGGCGCTCGGGCGCTTGAGCGACGCGAGCGTCGTCACGGACGTGCCCGCGGCGCCGACACCGCACCCGCTCGCCACGCTGCGTCTGACGGAGAGCGTGTCGCTCGAGCTCGTGGGCTTGCCGCTCGTCGACGCGTTCGCGCCGCTCTGGGGTCTCGTGCTACCGAGCCTCTTCGCCGTGGCGCGACTCGACGACGAACCCTTCGAGACGCTCGAAGCCGGCTGCCGGCTCGCGTCGGTGCCGCTGGTCGACGGCGAAGCCGTGCTCGGTCACGGCGGCGAAGCCGATCCGGAACGCTTGGCTGCGCTCGTCCGCTCGACGCTCGAGCGCGCCGCAGGAACCGAATGAAAACACTGCCACGGCTCATTTCAGCTGGATTCGCACTCGCGCTCCTCGGCGTCGCCGGCCGCGCTCGCGCCGACGAGATGGTGATCAAGTTCCCGGGCTTGCACCCGAACTACGTCTTCGAGGCCGAGCCGCACGCGCTCATCGAGCCGCTCGACAAGATCTTCCCCGGCGTCGGCTTTCGCGGGACGATCGTCGTCTTGAAGAACGGCTTCGTGCCGAGCATCAACAACAGCATCGGCGTGACGTTCGGCGCGGACTGGGTCGACAACGGCGTCTGGGTGCCGGTCGCGATGCAGTGGAACTTCTGGCTCAGCCGCAATTGGTCCGTGTTCGGCGAGCCGGGACTCGCGTTTCGCCTGGGCCAGGGGCTCGAGGGTCCGCAAAATGATCACCTCGGCTGGCTCGGTGTTTGGCTCGGCGGGCGCTATCACTTCACCGACCGCTTCACGCTGACGCTGCGCGTCGGTCGCCCCACGCTGAGCGTGGGCGTCTCGTTCCTTTTGTGAGCCACGAACGCCGAAATTTCGGCTGAATTCTCGCTCGATCCGTGGATGGTATGCTACGGGCCGCGCATGCCCCCGGTGCCAGGACCGCGCGAAGAAGAGGCTCGGCTCACCGGAGCTCGAGCCGAATTTGCCGGCAGCCTGCCGCGCCGGCTCGAGGCGCTGCGCTCGGCGCTCGCCGCGGCCGAGCAGGATCCCGCGGACGCCGATCGCGTGAAGGGGCTCTTGCGACGCGTGCACGCGGTCGGATCGGCGGCGCGCGTGCTCGGCTTCGCGAGCGTGGCGGAAGCGCTCGCGGAAGCGGAGCGCAGCGTTCGCCAGGCGGCGGCGGCGGGCAGACCGGCGCCGTTCGACGAGATTTCGCGTGCTTTCGACGTCTTGCCGTCGCTCGTCCTCGGCGCGGCGGTGTCGGTACGCAGCCCCGAGGCGCGCGCGCGTGGGGCGACGCCGGCCTGGCCCACGAGCGTGCTGCTCCTCGGCTCGCAGGCGCTCGCGGATGCGATTGCCGATCCGGAGGGCACACCGCCCGTCGAGTGCGAGCGCCTGGCCGAGGCCGCGCGTCTGGTCGAGCTCGCGCACATCGTCGGCCCCGACGTCGTGGTCGTCGACGGCGATCTCGACGGGGCGCGAGAAGCGGTCGCCAAGCTGCTCGCTGACGAGCTCGTCGAGCCGACGCCGG
This sequence comes from Polyangiaceae bacterium, assembly GCA_035499895.1. Lineage (GTDB taxonomy): Bacteria > Myxococcota_A > Polyangia > Polyangiales > Polyangiaceae > PMG-095. Next base: position 7,244 of record DATJXW010000336.1, read on the forward strand.
TCGTGGTGGTCGGGAGCTTCGCGCAGCCCGAAATGGCCGCCGGCTTCGTCGATCTCGGCGTCGCGCGCGTGCTGCCGAAGCCGTGCAGCCCCGACACGCTGAAGCGCAGCATCGACGAGCTCCGCGAGCGGGCGGCGCGGCCGCGGGTCGTGCGCGAGCCGCTCGGCGACGTCAGCATGAACGGACTCGCCGAGCGCATCGCCGGCGAGTTCAAGCGTGGTCTCGTGGACGCGCTCGAGGCGAACGCGCCGAACACGCGCGTGGCGCTCGGCGAGGGGCACGACGTGCTCGCCGCCGTGTGGGGCGCGGTCGCGCGGGTGCGCGAGCTCGTCACCCTGCGCTCGAGCGGAGCGCTCCGCTTTCAACAAACCGGCCCCGAAGGTGCCGTGCCGATTGCTCCCTGGATCGGCGGCGAGCGGCGCGCGGGCGAGCGTGCGGGCAGCGCCGCGCGCGATTCCGAGGGCGTTTCACTGCAGGGCCGGCGCATCCTCGTCGCCGACGACGACCCTGCCGTCGTGTGGTTCATGGCGGGGCTCTTGCGCGCCGTAGGCGTCGAGGTGCTCGAAGCGCACGACGGCAAGAAGGCGCTCGAGCTCGCGTTCGAGCATTGGCCGGATGCCATCGTGAGCGACGTGCTCATGCCGAAGCTCGACGGCTTTTCCCTGTGTCACGAGGTGAAGCGCGACGTTGCGTTGCGGGACGTGCCGGTGATTCTGCTGTCCTGGAAAGAGGATCTCCTGCAGCGCGTGCGCGAGCTCGGCGCGTCCGCGGACGGCTACTTGCGCAAAGAAGCCGCGGCCTCCGCGGTGGTCGAACGGGTGCGGGAGATTCTGCGGGCCCGCGCGCGCGTCGAGGAGCGCATGGCGGCGGGCGGCGAGGTGCGCGGGCGACTCGACGGGCTCACGCCGCGTCTCGTGCTCGAGCTTGCCTGCCGCGGCGAACGCGATGCTCGCGTGTCGGTGCGCGACGCGGCGTTTCTGTTCGAGGCACAAATCCGCCGGGGGCGGCTGGTGTCGCTTTCGCGCAGCGCGGCCGACGGCAGCTTTCTCCGCGGCCCGGCCGTGCTCGGCAGCCTGCTCGGCGCGGGAGCCGGTCGCTTCAGCGTGGAACCGGACGGCTCGCATTGTCGCGTCGAGCTCGCGGGCACGCTGTTCGAGATCTTGCGGGAGCCGATCGCGAACGCTCGCGCGGCGCTCCGAGCCGTCGCCACCGACGCGCTGCTCCGGCTCGATCGCGTCGAGCTCGACCAGCCGCTGCTCGAGACGTACCTCGCGTGCACGCCGGAACCCGCGGCGTTCGTGACGCGCCGGCTGCTCGAGGGCCAATCGCCGCGCGAAATGATTCTGTCGGGCGCCGTCTCCGCGCATTTGCTCGAGGTCGTGCTCTCCGACATCGCGCGCCGCGGCGGCGTGCTTTCGGTCCTGCCGGCGCCCGGTCAGAGCATCCGGCCGACGCCCGTTCAGTCGAGCGCTCCGCCCGCTTCCGCTTCTCCCACGCCGAGCGTCCCCGTCGTCACGGAGAGCGCCGACGCGGGTTCGAGCGCCGTCCACGAAGCCGTGACGAGCGAGCCGCCGGGCGTCACCGTCACCGTCGCCGTGTCCGCGTCCGCGCCGCCGCCCTCGGTCGGCGATCGGCTGCGTGTGGAAGGACAAGCGACGGAGCTGCCCTTCAGTCACGAGCGCACGCCCGCGGAGACCGGCGACTCGCAGCCGATGCTCGTTTTCGGTGACGAGACGCTTCAGGGGATCGGTGGCTCGGATCCGACCGAGTTGCGTGTCGAGAGGCTCGGCTTGCTGGGCGAAGCGGTGGCGGAGGCGCACCCCGCCGCCGATTCGCTTCCCCCCAAAAAAGAGAGCGTCGAACCGCCGGCAGCGCTGTCGAACCCGCCGCTCGTGATGAATGAGCCGCTCGAGCCCGACACGTCGCCTGCCCTCCCGGCTGCCAAGCGCCGCGATACGCCGAAAGCCCCCGCGGGTCCGGACTCGAAGGGCGACGCCGAAGCGAAGCGTGAGCCGCCGTCCGGCAAGTCGAGCAGCGGGCGACGCCAGGAAACGCCGCAGGCTCCCGCGCCCGAGAAAAAGGGCGGCATCGGCAGTCTGCTGCTTCGGTCGGCAGTGGCCGGCGGTCTCGCGTTCTTCCTGACGACGTGGGTGATCGTGCCCATGTTTGCGAACGACAAGGACAGCGCGCCGCCCGCGGCGAAGGCTCCTGCAGCGGCGCCGCCGGCTCCCTCGGCCGCGCCGCCCGCGCCCGCCGGGCTCACGGTCGAGGAGCTCGACCCGCCGCACGGGATGGAGCTTCCACCGGGCCAGGGCATGATCGAGGTCGAAACCAAGGGTCCGGATCCCATCTACGTCGACGACGCGTTCGTCGGGCTCGGGCCGACGCGCCGTGTCGCGGCCGGGGCGGGCCCGCACAGCGTGCAGGTCAAGGGTGAGGCGGCGCTGCAACCGCTGCGCATCACGGTGGCGGCCGGCAAGCGCGCGCGAGTGACGGAAGCCGGTGCGGGCAGCGCGGCTCCGGCCGCTTCTCCGCGATGATGCGCTCGGGCCTCGCGCCGCGTGCGCTCGTCGTGCTCGCCGTCGTCACGGCCTCGTGCCGCAAGGCCGCGCCGCCGCCACCGCCGCCCGCACCGTTTCCCGTGGCGAGCATCGCGGCCGAAAGCGTCGGACCGAGCGGGGACGCAGAGCCGCCCGCGCGCGAGCACGCCTCGCTCATCGATCGCGCGCCGAGTTGCGAGATCGAGCACCACGGCCGCTTGCTCGACCTCGGCATCGAGGCGTCGTCGCCGTGGACCAACTTCCGGCTCATGACGCCGTCGCCGGACGACGTGGTGACCCGCGACGGCACGACGTACCTCGAGGTGAGCTCGCGGAACCTGAGCTACGAGGTTTGGCTGAACCGTCCGATGGAGCACCTCAGGGTCACGCTGCGCGGACGCGCGGGCTCGGCGAGGCGCGTTCAGGTGAGCGTCGACGGCAAGCGTCTCGGCGTGGTCCGACTGCCCGAAGGCGAACCGAAAATCTTCGATTTGCCCGAGCTCACGAGCGATATCGAGGCGGGCCTCCACCGCATCGACGTGGCGTTCGGCGGGGCTCCGCGCGGCGCGCACGCCCCGCTCGCGGAGCTCGATTGGCTGCGCATATCCGGCAGCGAGGACCGGCGCGGCGACGAGGGTTACGCCGCGCCGACGCTCTCGGACATCGTGCAAAACGTCGCGCTCGGCAACGTCCCGCGCCGCGCGTTCGCCCTCCGTGCGCCGACGACCGTGCGCTGCTTCGTGCGGCCCGTCGCCGGCACGAGTCTCCGTGTAGCGCTCGGCTTTTGGGGTACGGGTCGGGGCGCCGCCGAAATCGTCGCGACGCGCGAAGGCGCGCCTCCGGCGACGCTCGAGACCCATCGGATCGCCGGCGGCGAGTCGAGCTCGTGGACGCAGCTCGACGTCGACCTCTCGCGCTTTGCCGGTGATCCGATTGCGCTCGAGCTCCGCGCCATCGACACGTCGCGCGGCGGGCGCATCGCGTTCGGCGATCCCGAGCTCGTGCAGCACGGAACCCCGCCGGCCGGCGTCGGACGCGCGCGTGTCGCGGTTCTCGTGGTGCTCTCGTCCGTGGAGCAAGCCGAGTTGCCGCCCTGGGGGCCCACCGGTGCGCTCGGGACGCTCGGCAGCATCGCGCGCGACGGGGCGGCGTTCAGTCGCTATCGCGCGCCGAGCACCGCGAGCGCGAGCGTGCTCGCGACGCTGCTGACCGGTCTCTCGCCGCGCGCTCACAGCGTCGAAGCGCCCATGCTCAAGCTGCCGCCGACGCTGCGCACCCTCGCGCGCCTCGTGAAGGAGGCGAACGGCACAGCCGCGTTTTTCAGCGGCGTGCCCACGAGCTTCGCGCCGTTCGGCTTCGACGCGAGTTGGGACGCCTTCGAGACCTTTTCGCCGGTCAAGGACATCGCGGCGACGGAGCCGTTCAGCCGCGCGGCGGCGTGGCTCACGCACGAGCTCGAGGAGCGACCTCTCGCGCGCCATTTCGTCGTGGTGCACGGACGCGGCACGCACCCGCCGTGGGACGTGTCGCGCGAGGACGCTCAGCGCCTGAAGCCGCCCGAATACAACGGCGCCATCGAACCACGCCGCGCCGGCATCATCCTCGGCGCTTTGCGCGCGCGCGCCGGCCGCGGTGGAAAGAAGCTCACGGACGACGACTGGACGCGCCTGAACGAGCTCGGTCAGGCCGCGCTCGCGAAGCAGGACGTGGGAGTCGGCGAGATCGTGCGCGCGCTCAAGAAGGCTGGAATTTGGGACAGCACGCTCTTCGTCGTGATGGGCGACGTTGCCGCCGGCGGCGGAGTCGACCTACCGTTCGATCCCGCTGGCCCGCTCACCGAGGATCGGCTCGCGGCGCCGCTGCTCGTGAAGTTTCCGGGAGGCGCGCTCCGCGGCCAAGAGGTGGCCGAACCCGTGACCGCCGAAGACGTGGCGGCGACGCTCGAGCGGGCCCTCGACCTCGGCGCGCCGGAATTCCCGGCGACGATCGATCTCGTCGAACGCGCACTCACCGGCGTCGCCGTCGAGCGCACGGCGCAGTACGCGACGCTCCCCGGGCGCTACGCGACGCGCATCGGCCCCTGGCTGCTCCGCGGCGAGCTCGGCGCGCGACCGAGGCTCTGCGCGTTCGACGTGGACCCGGCGTGCGCCGTCGACGCGTTCGAAGAGCGCAGCATCGCCGCACGCGCGGCCTGGCTCGCGACCCTGCTCGGAGAAGACGCGCGCGTACCGAAGGAGCTCGGTTCGGCCCAGCGCACCGCGGTGGAGCTCGATCCCGAGACGCGCGCGGCTCTGACCGTCTGGGGCGACATCCCGCCCTAGCTCGGCGTCACTGGCGCGACCCCGGGCTCAGCGACCGCGCTCGCCGTCCCAGCGTTCGACGTGCAGGCGCGTGGAGTAGCCGAGTCCCCGCGTGAGCGCCTCGGCTCGCACGAGCGGCGCCCGCTCGCGGAGCTCGGCGCGCGTCGCCGCCATGGGCATCAAGAGCACGCGCTCGCGCGGCCAACCGGCGGCGACGCTGAGCTCTTCCGCTTCGACCACGTCCGCCGCCGTCGACACGACGAGCTTCAAATAGGCGCGGCCGCTCGCCGCGAGCTCGCGGAGCGTCGCGAATTTGAGCCGCTTCTCGGCCGGATCACCACCGTTCGCGAGCTTCGGCGAGACGTTCCACTGGTTCACGCGCGCGAGGAGCGCCGCGCCCGGCGAGAGAGTGCCGTTCGTCTCGACCTCGACGACGAGCGCGGGGTCGAGTGACGCGAGGAGCGCCTCGAGCTCGGTGCGTTGAATGAGCGGCTCGCCGCCGGTGAGCACGAGACGCGTGGCGCGGCTCGCGCGGATCCGCGCCGCCACTTCCGCGGTCGGCGCCGTCTCCACCTCGTCGGCGTAGTTGAACGTCGCAAAATCCCAGCTGTAACGCGTGTCGCACCACGTGCAGCGAAGGTTGCAGTGCGCGAGCCGGACGAAGAGGCACGGCTCGCCCGCGCTCGGGCCTTCGCCCTGGACGCTCGTGAAAAGCTCCGAGAGCGCGAGTTTGCCGCGCGCGGGGGCGCCGGGATCCGTGTTCACAGCGACGTGCGGATCTTGCGGCCGCCGGAGACACCCGAGCTCGGCCTGGGCGCTTGAGGCGCGGCGGCATGCGGGGCCACCGGCCGTGGCGCGACGCTTGCGACTGCCGCCACCGTGGCCGAGGGCGTCACGGTCACCTGGGCCTCAGCCCTCTTCGTTTCGGCTTCGGCCGCTGCCTTGTCGGCCTCCGCCTGCTTGGCCTGGGCTTCGGCCGCCGCCTTGTCCGCTTCGAGCTTCGCGATGCGATCGTGCTCGGCTTGTTCGGCCGCGGCTCGAGCCGACGCGTCCGCGGCGGCAGCGTCGGCGACGGGCGCCTTCTTGTCACGCAGGACGCTCATCGCGGCGAACCCGCCGCCCGCCAAGAGCAAGAGTGCACCCGCACCGAGCGCGACGAACAACGGCGCGTTGCTCTTCTTCGGAATCGAGAGCGGGGGCGCGTCGAGCGTCGGGCCCGTCTGCGACCACGCGCCGGGCGTGCCGGTGCCGAGCATCGGTGCGGCCGGTTGCCGCAAGGTCGACGAGGCGAGCACGGGCGCCGCCGGCACCCTGAGCGCATGAGTCAGCATCGGGCCCTGGCCGGCGGCCCATTGTGCGAGCGCCTGCTGGAATTCGCGCGCGTTCTGAAAGCGGTGCCCGGGGTCGCGCGCCATCGCCTTGGTCACGATCGCGGCAAATCCCGGATCGATCGTCGGGTCGACGACGGCGAGCGGCTTCGGCTCCTCGAGCACGATTTTGAAGAGCAGCTCGTTGAAAGTATCCGCGCTGAACGGGACCTGCCCGGTCAGCGCTTCGTAGAGGATCACGCCCGCGGCGTAGAGATCGACGCGATGATCCATCTCGCGCGAACCCTTCGCCTGCTCGGGCGCCATGTAATAAGGCGTGCCCATCACGGCGCCGGTGCGCGTCATGCTGAAGCCGCTGTCGCCGCTCAGTTGATTGAACTTCGAGATGCCGAAGTCGAGCAGCTTGACGAAGTCGGTCTGGCCGGCGCGGCTGCGCAGCAAAAAGACGTTATCGGGCTTCAGATCGCGGTGAATGATGCCCGCGCCGTGCGCCGCCGCCAGGCCCTCCATCAGCTGGTGGGCGATGGGGTGAAGCTCGCTCGGCGTGAGGCGGCCGCGCGCCTTGATGCGCGCGCCGAGCCCGTCACCGTCGAGAAACTCCATCACCAAGTAGCGATCGCCGCCCGGCAGCGCACCGAGATCGAGCACCTCGACGATGTGATCGGAGCCGATGCGCCCCGCGGCTTGCGCCTCGCGCTCGAAGCGCGCCACCGCCTCGGCCTGCTCGGCGACGCCGGCATGCAGCACCTTGATGGCGACGCGACGGTGAATGCGCGTGTTCTCGCCTTCGTAGACGGCGCCCATGCCGCCCTCACCGATGAGGCGCACGATGCGGTATTTGCCGTCGATGATGTCGCCGGTGCTCAGCATCAAGCCGTGACCCTTAGAAGCTAACCCTGGATGAATAGCATGCAGCGCGCCCCGGACCCTCGCCAGGCGTAGAGGTTCCAACGGCGCCCGGCGCTCGGATTTAGGTGGCAGGGTGTCCTACGTTCCGCGCCGGTGAAGGCGTGGTAGACGGGCGGCAGCATGGCGAACTCGAAACGTGGAGGCAGGCCGCTCGGCACGATCCGACCCGTCGAAGTGATTCCGGGTTTCCACAAACTTTCCGAGGGCTCGGCACTCTACCGTGCCGGCGGAACGGTCGTGCTCGCGACCGCTTCCATCGACGACTCGGTGCCGGATTTCATGGCCGGCCGCGGGCGCGGCTGGGTCACGGCCGAATACCAGATGCACCCGCGGTCGAACCCCAAACGCCGCGAGGCGCGCGACGGGCGAGAGCGTCCGCTCGGAGGCCGCGCGCGTGAAATTCAGCGTTTGATCGGTCGTGCACTGCGCGCAGCGGTGGACCTCGATCGACTCGGCGAGCGCAGCGTCACCATCGACTGCGACGTGCTCGAGGCCGACGGCGGGACACGCACCGCTTCGGTCACGGCGGGGTTCATCGCCCTCGCTCTCGCGCTCGACAAGCTGCAAAAGGCCGGGCGGCTCGCGAAGCCCGTGTTGCGCGACACGGTGGCCGCGGTGAGCGTCGGTCACGTCGACGACGAGCTCGCGCTCGACCTTTGCTACGCCGAGGACAGCGCCGCGCGCGTGGATCTGAACGTCGTCGCGACGGGGCGCGCGGGTATCGTCGAGATTCAGGGCACGGCCGAAGGCGAAGCCGTCCCGCGCGAGAGCATCGATCGGATGGTCGACCTCGCGCTGACGGGCATCGCCGAGCTCACGAGCGTGCAGGAGCGCGTGATCACGGCGGCGGGCGTCGAGCTCAAGCGGTTGATGCGCGATTGACGCCGCTGCCCTCGAGGTAGAGCAACGTGCCGGCGCCGAGCCGGAAGCGCTTGCCGCGCCAGGAAACGTGGTGTTTGAGCGGCGCGACGCACCACACCGCGAGCACGAGAACCTCGCGGAGCGGCGCCAGAAGGAGCGGCAGGTACCAGCGCGTGGTGCCGCGCAACACGAGCCAGCCGCCGAGGTCGCGCACCGCGAGCATCGCGACGGCCCAGGCGATCGCCCAAGGTCCGAGCAGGAGCCACGCGAGCGGCAAGAGCACGAGCGGGCTCGCGATCGGTTCGAGCGCGGCGGCGATCGGCAGCAGCCTGAAGCGCATCATCGTCCAGCGTAAGTGACGCGCGAGCATCGTCTTCAGCGTCATCGAGTGGGTGACGTTCTCGAGCACCGTCGGCGCGA
>DATJXW010000337.1:0-16158 GCA_035499895.1 Polyangiaceae bacterium
CCAGGGCTTCCCCAACACGAACGGCGAAGACGAAGCCATGACCCGCGCGATCATGGCCAACCTCGAAGGCCAGTACTGCGTCGACAAGGCTCGCTATTACGCGACGGGGTTCAGCTACGGCGGCTCGATGTCCTACACGGCCGCGTGCAACATGAGTGACGTCTTTCGAGCCATCGGTGCCATGTCCGGCGCGCCGATCAGCGGCGCCACGTGCACCACGAAGCAGCCCGCGCGCCCGGTCGCGGTCTGGGCGACTCACGGCGGGATGGATACCGCGCTCCCCATCACGATGGCGCAGCCGATCATCGACGCGCTCGTGAAGTACAACGGCTGTAGCTCCGACACGCAGCCGGTCGATCCGTCACCGTGCGTCGCGTACCAAAACTGCATGTCCGGGTACCCGGTCGTCTGGTGTGTGCGCCCGGACGATCCTCACGCCATTCCGAGCTTCGCGGCCGCCGCGATCGCGACGTTCTTCCAGCAATTCTGAGGCAGCCGCGCGCGCCGGCTCGACGGCCCCGGCCCGTGCCGCGGGCTTCGGCTACGCTCGGCGAGGGATGGCGTTCGCGAGCTCACCCACGGCCGGGCTCCTCGGCGTCGCGGTCTGCATCACGGTGGCTCGGTGACGCAGGCTTCCGCGAGTCGCTGGTGCTGCCGGACCGCGCATGCGGGACTCGCGTGCAGCGTGGCGTTCGCTCTCGTCGCGTCGCACGTGGCCACATTGCCGGGGCTCATCGGGTTTTCGAGCGAGCCGGCGTCGTCGCGGCCGGATTTTTGGTGGTCTCTCGCTTCGGGCAGCGTCGGACTCGGGACGGGACTCGTCGGGTTGCGCTGCGCGCTCCGGGGCCGAGGGTTCGGGCTCGGTGCGGGCGCCGCCCTCGCGCTCGCCTGGGTCGCGCTGAATCCGTTCTTGTTTTTTTGTTGGTTCCGGGAGCTTTGGTTTTTCGCGCTGCTCATCGCGCCCGGCCAGGCCCTGAGTGTTCTCGGCGTTCTGCTCTGCGCGGCTGAACACGTTCGCTCTCGCGACCGCGCGCGCACGGAACGCGCGCTCCGGCGTTTCGAAGGGGAGCGACGGTGAAGCGCTCGAGGGTGGCGGCGATGGGCCTCGCGTTCGCCGCCTGCGGAGCACCACGAGCCGTAACGCCGAGCACGGCGTCGCGACGCACGGAAATGCCGGCGATCTCGGCGGACGCGCGCTGCGCGGAGACGCCGCTCAGGCTCGACTTCGTAGCGCCGCTGCCGGAAACGTCGCCGCTCATCGCCGCCGACTCCGACGGCACGCTCTGGGTCACCGAAGAAAATCAGGACCAGGCGACACTCAGGCTCACCGGCTATGACGCGCGAGGTCGTGTCGCCGAGCGCGGTCCGAGCGTGCGCCTGCGCGAGCCGGTCGGCCTCGCAGCAACGACGCGAGGCCTGGTCGTCTACGGCTGGGACCGGGAGCGCCACGGGGGCTTCGCGCAATGGTTCGACGCCCGCGGCAATCCGACCGTGACGTGGGATTACCCGGGCAACGTCGTCCCCCTTCGTCTCGGCGCGCACGCCGACCGGAGCGTCACCCTCGTCTTCGCCGTCGATCAGGCGGAGGCGACCCTGTACGGGCGAGTCGTTCACGGGCGTGATTTGAAACCGGGACAGCCCGTGAACGTCGACTCGGCGCCCGCGCTCGTCGCGGTGCGACTCGAGGCGAACGACACGCTGCGCTGGCTCGTCCCGTTGCCCGAAGCCGCGACGCGCAAGGACGGCGGCCTCGCGACGTCCGGCGACGGTCGCCTCGCGCTCTGGTGGGGCGAACGGCGCTGGCCCACGGGCACCGGCGGTGCCGTCGAGCTCTGGGATCCGGCGGGTCAGCGGCTCTGGACGGCACCGTTCGAGTCGGCGGCGGCGGCGACGTTCGACGACACCGGCGCGCTCGTGACCGTGGCCGCGCTGTCGCGCCGCACGTGGGTCGGCCCCATCCAGCGCTCGGTGCCTCCGAACGACGGCCCCGTCGTCCTCGATCGCTACGGCTCGGTCGCCACGCGACGCGTGCTCGACGAAGGGATTGGGCGGGGCAGCCTCGGCGCGGACGCCCACCGGAATCTCTACTGGCTCGGTGAGTTCGAAGGCCGCCGCCTCTTCGACGGGTTCCCGCCGCCGCCCGCCGCCCTGTCATCGAACTACGGCCTGGTCGCTTTCGCCGGAGAGCATCCGTTCGCGTGCGTCACGCTCACGGGAACTGAGTCACGCCTCGCCGTCACGCCCGACGGCCGCGCGCTCATCGCCACGAGTCGTTACGCGGAACCCGTGCGCGTCAACGGCCGCTCGTTCGGCCCGGCACGCACGAGCCTGCTTCTACAATTCTCACTCACGGGCTCCCCCAGCCGCTGACGCGGGCGAACGCTCACTCTCCGAGCTCGACCACGATCTGCTCGGTCGGGCTCAGGCGCGCGGGGTACGTGCGGAGGGAGCAAGCGCCGTCCGCCGAGAGGCCCGTCTCGAGATCGAACTTGAGCGAATGCAGCGGACATATCAGCGTGCGGCCGCCGAGCAAGCCGTCCGCGAGCGGGCCGCCGCGATGCGGACACTCGGCTTGCGTCGCGAAGACTCGGCCCTCGCGGTTGCGGAACACGGCGAGCCGGCGCGCACCGAGCTCGAACACCCGGCCTTCACCGAGGGGAATCGACGTGACGTTGCCGAGCGTCACTTCCATCTTCATTGCACCACGGGCAGCGTCATGCGGAATTGATTCGGCGTGGCGGGAGCGTCCGCTTCTTGCCACGGGTCGCGGTACGCGGCGACGGAGCGTTCCATCGCCGCATCGAGCTCGGACGCGATGCGCTCACTGTCGTCGACGACGACCGACCTCACCTTGTCGATGCCGACGCGCGCGACGAAGGCGTACGTGCGTTCGAGGTACTTCGCGTTTTGCCGGTAGTACTCGAAGAAGCGCCCGGCGATGCGCAAAACGTCCTCCTCCGACCCGACCGTGCAGAGGAGGTCGCCCTTGCGCACGTGCGCGCCCGCCGCTCCGCCCACGTAGATTTCCCAGCGTCCGCCCTCGACGGCGACCACACCGAGGTCCTTCACCATCGCCTCGGAGCAGTTCCGCGGGCAACCCGCGGTCGCGAGCTTGAGCTTGCCCGGCGTCTCGAGGCCCTGAAAGCGCGCCTCGACCTTCTTCGCGAGCCCCATGCTGTCACCGAGGCCGAAGCGGCAATATTCGGTGCCGATGCAGCTCTTGCAGGTGCGGTAGCGCTTCGCGTACGCGTAGCCCGACGGCATGCCGAGGTCGCGCCAGACGTCCGGCAGGCTCTCGCGCGGAACACCCACGAGGTCGATGCGTTGTCCGCCCGTGAGCTTCACGAGCGGCACGCGATACTTCTCCGCGACGTCGGCGATGCGCCGGAGCTCGGCGGGTGTGGTGACGCCGCCCGGAATTTGCGGGATCACGCTGAACGTGCCGTCCTTCTGGATGTTCGCGTGGACACGGTCGTTGATGAAGCGCGCGTCGCGCTCGTCCTCGTATTCGCCCGCCCACACGCTGTTCAAGAGCGAGGCGAGGCCCGGTTTGCTGCCGGCGTCTTCCTCGCCGCCGGCGAGCGCGCCGAAAACCGCCGACACCGAGCGCAAGCCCCGTTCGCGCACCGCCTTCACGAGCTCCGGCTTCGAGAGCGGCACGCCGGGCACGTAGTAGTCGGCGGCCGGATCCGCCTCGGTTTCACCGCCGCAGGCCCAGTTGACGACCTCCGAGACGAGCTGCTTGCACGCGCCGCAGCCCATGCCGGCGCGCGTCGCTTCCATCACGCCCTTCGGGCTGCGCTTGCCTTGCTTGACGCAGCCGACGATGGCGCCCTTCGTGACGCCGTTGCAATTGCAGACCTGCATCTCGAGCGGCATGCTCTCGACGCTCGCCTTGGCGGAGGGCGCCCCGATGTCGAAGAGGAGCGACAGCCGCTCCTCCGGCACCGGCGTGTTGCGTTCGTACGCTTGCGTCAGGTACGGCGCCTTCGCGATGTCGCCGAGCAGGATGCCGCCGATCAGGCGGCCGTTGCGGATGATGAGCTTCTTGTAGGTGCCCTTCTTCGGCTCGGTGAACTGCACGACCTCGTCGCCCTCCTCCGTGGGCTCGGTGACGCCCATCGAGGCGACCTCGACGCCCATGACCTTGAGCTTCGTCGCGATTTTCGAGCCGTGATAAGCGGCCTTCGGGTTCACCGCGGTCAGATGATCGGCGAGGATTTTCGCCTGCTCCCAGAGCGGCGCGACGAGGCCGTACACCTGGCCGCGGTGCTGCACGCATTCGCCCACGGCGAAGACGTTCGGATCGTCGGTGCGAAGCTGGTTATCGACCACGATCCCGCGCTCCACCGCGAGCCCAGCACGCACGGCAAGCTCGGTGTTCGGCTTGATGCCGGCCGCGATGACGACCAGATCGCACGGGAGCTCGCTGCCGTCGGCGAACGCGAGGCCGGTCACCCGCTCGTTCCCGAGGACGCGCTTCGTGTCCGCGCCGACGCGGACGGTGATGCCGAGCTGCTCCAAGGTCTTGCGCAGGATCGCGCCCGCGGGACCGTCGAGCTGTTGGTTCATCACCGTGTCCGCTCGCTGCACGACGTGGACGCCGAGGGAAAAATTCTGGAGCCCCCGCGCCGCTTCGAGCCCGAGCAGCCCGCCGCCGATGACGACGCCGGTCCGCTTGTTCATCGCGTACTCGCTGATCGCCTGGCAGTCGTCGAGTGTCCGAAACACGAACACGCCCGGCTTGTACGCGCCGTCGTCGAGGTAAATCCCGTCGATCGGCGGGATGAAGGGCACGCTCCCGGTCGCGATGACGAGCACGTCGTAGCTCTCGACGATGCCGCCGCGACCGAACACCTGCCGCGACGCCCGCGCGATCTTCTCCGCTCGAACGCCGCGGTGGAGCCGGACGCCGTGCTCTTCGTACCAAGCGAGCGGGTTCAGGAAGATCTCGTCCGGCTGGTGCGAGCCGTTGAGCACGTCCGAAAGCAGAATGCGGTTGTAGTTACCGTAGGGCTCGTCACCGAAAATCGTGAACTCGAACTGCTCCCTGCCGCCGCGCGCGACGATCTCCTCCACCGCGCGCACGCCCGCCATGCCGTTGCCGATGACGACGAGCTTTCGCTTGGTGCCCACCCTCAAATCTCCAAGAGGCCGAGATCGACCATGACGGCACCCTCGAGACCCGCGGGCGCGCCGACCATGAGCTCGAGCTCGCTCTCGGGATCGATGTCCTCGACGATGGCGAGCTGCACGTGCACGGCGCCCTTGGCCGCGATGGGGAAGTAACGAAATGGTTTTTTCCCGCGGAAGAGGGCGAGGTACACCATCTCGTCCGTGGAGTTGCCGGCGCGCAGGTAAATCAGCTGCGCGCGCTTGTCGAACGGCACGCGGTAGCTCGCGGCGGGCGTGAGCGGACGCGGCTCCTTCAGGCCGGAGCCGTGGAACCCGTATACGCCCTGGATGAAACGTGGGGTCTCCGTCATGGCCGAGGTCGAGACTAGACGACGCCGGTTTCCAGCAAGTTTTTCCGCGCGATCCGGATCGGCTCTGAAACCGCGTCCGCGTGGTTTCTCACGCATGGCGTCGCGCGGCGCGGCCCCTGCGGCGGCTTCAGCGACCGGCGATGCGCTCGACGCGCGCGGCAGCGATCTTGAATTCGGGGATCTTCGAGACGGGGTCGACCGCGTCGTTCGTCAGGATGTTCGCGCGTCCGCTGCCGGCGAAATGAAATGGCATGAACAGCGTGTCGAGTCGGATGGTCCCCGTGACGCGCGCGCGACAGCTGGCTCGGCCGCGGCGCGTCACGACTTCGACGAGCTCGCCCTCTTCGATGCCGAGATCGCGCGCCATCGCCGGATGGATCTCGACGAACGCCGTGGGCTCCGCGGCGGCGAGCGAGCTCACCCGGCGCGTCTGGTTGCCCGATTGGTAATGCGCCGTGACCCGGCCCGTCGTCAGGTAGAACGGGAACTCGTCGTCGGGCTCTTCGGCGGGCGGGCGATACTGAACGGCGTAGAAGCGCGCACGGCCGTCCGCGGTGGAAAAGCGCTGCCCGAAGAGTCGCGGCGTGTCCGCTTCGGCCTCCGAGGTGCAGGGCCAAAAGACGCCTTGATCACGCTGGATCCGCTCGTACGTGATGCCCGCGTAGTCGGCCTTGCCTCCGGCGCTCGCCCGCCTGAGCTCGTCGAAGACCTCCCGCGGCGAATCACTCACGAACTGACCGCGACCGAGCGCCACGGCGAGGCGCTTCATCACCTCGAGATCGCTCAACACGGCTTCAGGCGGCGGACGGGCCGCGCGGCGGTAGAGAACGCGGCCTTCGAGGTTCGTCATCGTGCCCTCCTCTTCCGCCCATTGCGCGGTGGGGAAGACGACGTCCGCGACGCTCGCGGTCTCGGAGAGAAACGCGTCCGAGACGACGAGCAGATCGAGCCGAGCGAGCTTCTCGTCGAGCGCCGTGGCGCGAGGAGCCGACACGACCGGATTCGCCCCGACGACCCAGAGTCCGCGCACGCCACCGCGGACGCCGAGCGTGTCGAAGAGCTCCATGGTCGGAAGTCCGGGGCCCGGCAGATCGTCCGGCTCGACGCCCCACACGGCCGCGACGTGCGCTCGATCGGCCGCGCTCGAGAGCTTTCGGTAGCCCGGCAGCTGGTCGGCTTTTTGCCCGTGCTCGCGGCCGCCCTGACCGTTGCCCTGGCCTGTAAACGAGGCAAAACCGGAGTGTTTTTCGCCGGGCAGCCCGAGCGCGAGCGCGAGGTTCGCGAACGCCATCACGTTGTCCACACCGTGTGACTGCTGTTCGGCGCCGCGCGCGGTGAAGATCATCGCGGTCTCGGCGTTGCCGAGCAGGCGTGCGGCCGCCTGCAGCGTCCCGGCGGGAACACCGGTGATGCGTTCGACGCGGTCGGGCCAATACGACGCGATCGCCGCTTTCGCGAGCTCGAACCCGCGCGTCCGTTCGGCGATGTACGCCTCGTCGATGAGTTTGTCGCGGGCGGCGATGAAGAGCAGGCCGTTCGCGAGCGCCGCGTCCGAGCCGGGCGTGAGCTGAAGGTGAAAGTCGGCGGACGCGGCCGTCGGCGTGCGTCGCGGATCGGCCACGATGAGCTTGCCTCCGCGACTCCGCTGCGCCTCGAAATACTGCATGAGGGGCGGCATCGTTTCGGCCGGGTTCGCGCCGACCATGAGCACGACGTCGGCGCCCGGAATGTCCGTCAGCGGAAACGGGAGTCCCCGATCGATCCCGAAGACGCGCTGGCTCGCGGCCGCCGCGGAAGCCATGCAAAAACGGCCGTTATAGTCGATGTTTTTCGTGCGCAGCACGAGGCGGGCGAACTTGCCGAGCATGTACGCCTTTTCGTTCGTGAGCCCGCCGCCGCCGAACACGGCCATCGCGTCCGGGCCGTAGCTCTGCGCCAGCGTGCGGATCGACGACGCCACGAAATCGATGGCTTCGGCCCAGGACGCGGGAGCGAGCGCCGCGTCGGGACCGCGCCGGATGAGCGGCGTCGTCAGGCGCTCCGGCGAGTTCAAAAGCTCCGCCGCCGTCCAGCCCTTGCGGCAGAGCCCGCCCTGGTTCGTCGGAAAGTTCCGCGGGGCGACTTGCCACTCCTCGTCGCGCTCGACGAGCGTCATGCCGCATTGGAGGGCGCAGTAAGGACAGTGCGTCTCGGTGCCGACGCGCGGCGCGGGCGAAACCACGCTCAAGCTGACGGTCACGGCGCCTAGGTTAGGGGGCGAGCTTTTCGGGACCGTGTCTGCCGCTCCACGGGACCGATCGAGCCGACGGCCGAGCTGTGTCGCATCGTGCCTCACCGGAACCTTTTTGCACGCGCACCGAGGGCACGGATCCGAGCGATCGATGGAACTAGTTCCTGATGGGACTCTCTTTTGCGATCTCATTGACATGCCGTGCGTCATTCCGTGCCCGCGAACCGCGGCCCGGCCGTTGCACTCGGACGTGACCGCGGTTACGGGAAGACGCCCGTCCGCGCGGTGCAGAACCACATGAGTCGCCGTCTTCAGCTCCTCGATCGTCTCCAACGCTTACGCACCCAAGTGAGTGACGCGGACGAGCGCGCCCGCGAGCTCGACGCGATCCTCGACCTCGCGAGCGACGTCCTCGGCACTTCGGAGACGGAGGCGGGGCGCTTGGCACGACTCGAGGCCTTGCTCGGCGAGCTCAGAGCCACCGAGCGAGCCAAAAACGAGGTACTTTCGATCGCCGCGTACGACATCCGGAACGCGCTCGGACCGATCGTCGCCGCGACGCAGCTTCTCGGAACGGAGGAGGGCTCGCTCGTGCGGCACTCGATGATCCTCGAGCGGCACACGCGACACCTCACGATGCTCGTCGACAACATGCTCGAGATGGCCCTCGCCACCTCCGGCCACGCCACCTTGCTGAGGACGTTGGTCGACCTGCAGGACGTGCTCGCCCGCTCCATCGAGGTCGCGAGCCCGTTCATCATCGATCGGAAGCTCGTGCTCTCCTCGACGACCGAGGACGAGGCGCTCTGGGTTCACGCCGATCGCGAACGGCTGATCCAAGTGTTCACGAACCTGCTCGTGAACGCCGCGAAGTCGACGCCCGCCGGCGGCGAGATCCGCATCGAGATCGGGGCGTCCTTCGAGGAGATCTTCGTTCGCTTCGTCGACTCGGGCGCGGGGATCGCGCGTGAAGTCTTGTCGCACGTGTTCGAGCTCTTTTCACCGGAGAAGAAGCGCGGAACGGGGTTCGAGACGCCTGGCTTCGGCATCGGGCTCGCGGTCGTTCGCAACGTGCTCGAGCTTCACGGCGGCGGCGTGGAGGCCGCGAGCGAAGGCCCGGGGCGCGGTTCGACGTTCGTCGTGCGCCTCCCGCGCGCGCGCGGCGAGGACCGGGCCGAGCTCAAAACCATGCCGGACGCGACGCTCGACATGGCGCCCCCGCTCCACGGCAGAACCGTGCTCGTGGTCGACGATCACGAAGACGCCGCCGAAACCTTCGCGGAGATGCTCGAACATCACGGTTGCACCGTTCACGTCGCCCACGACGGCCGCGCCGCGCTCGAAATCGCGCACGGCACGAAGCCGGACGTGGTGCTGCTCGACCTCGGCCTCCCCGGCATGGACGGCTACGACGTCGCGCGTCGCCTGCGAGCCGACCGCACGCTCGAGGGGACGAAGATCGTCGCCGTCACGGGCTACGGCGAGGACTCCGACCGGCAGAGGTCGCTCAGCGCGGGGATGGACGCGCATCTCGTGAAGCCGATCGATACGGCCCTCCTGCTCGAGATGGTGCGCGCGCACCGATGAAGCCGAGAAACATCGCGGCGACGACCTCGCCCCAGTGGTCCACTTCGGCGCGCGACTGCGCCGTTTCCGAGACGTGCTCGCCCATGGCCTCGAGCAGCGCGACGTAAAGCTCGGCCGCGAACGCGCGCTGCTTCTTCGGCAGGCGCGGCGCGGCCGCCGCGATGAGGCCGGCCAAACGGGCTCGACTCCGGGCAAGGTGCTCGGTCGACTGGGAGGTCTCGTAGAGCGGCGCGGCGGCTCCGAGCGCGCGCCGGAGCGGCGCCTCGTCGCGCTCGGTCCGGAAGAAGGCGACCATCGCGGCCCGCAGCCGCTCGGCGGGCCGAAGCGTCGCGTCGGCGAAGATCCCGTCCAAGAGTCGGGTCGTCGCCTCCCATTCGTCCTCTTGCAAGCGAAAGAGGATCGACTCCTTGTTCGGGAAGTATTGGTAGAGCGAGCCCACGCTCACCCCCGCCCGCTCGGCGACGCGAATGGTGGTGAAGGCCGCCGCGCCGTCGCGCTCGAGAACGCGAATCGCCGCTTTCAGGATCGCGCCGACGAGCTCGGTCGAGCGGGCTTGGCGGGGCCGTTTTCGTGGAACGAGCGGCGGTGCGGGGCGTTTCGGCATGCGGTACTCCGGAATGCGAATTGCGAACGCGAATGATTATTCGCATTCTAACGCGGTCCCGAACGACCACCAATCCCAGGAAATCCCCCATGAAAAACACGCTCACCGCCGTCCCCGTGGCTCCCTTGCTCGAGCGCCTCTACGCCGACGCCGCCCGCTCGAACGCGCTCATCGGCGAGCTTTTCGGCAAGCTCTCGCCGGAAGAGCGCGCCGCCCGCATGTCCGACCCGAACGCCGATTACCGCGCCTTTTACGGCCGCGCGAAGCACATCCACATGCCGGTCTCACCCGAAACCGGCAAGCTCCTCTACATGCTCGCGCGCGCAAGCGGGGCGCGCGCCATCGTCGAATTCGGCACCTCGTTCGGCATCTCGACCGTGCACCTCGCGGCCGCGTTGCGCGACAACGGCGGCGGTAAGCTCATCGGCACCGAATTCGAGCCGAGCAAGGTCGCCCACGCCCGCGAGAACGTCGCGGCGGCGGGCCTCGGCGATCTCGTCGAGATCCGCGAGGGCGACGCGCTCGAGACGCTCTCACGCGATCTTCCCGCGAGCGTCGACCTCGTGCTGCTCGACGGCGCGAAGCCCCTCTACGAGAAAATCCTCGCGCTCGTCGCGCCGCGCTTGCGCTCGGGGTCGCTTCTCGTCGCCGACAACGCCGACGCGTGCCCCGCTTACAAGGCGCTCGTTCGCGCGCCCGACTCCGGGTACCTCTCGGTTCCGTTCGCCGACGACGTCGAGCTCACCGTGAAGCTTTGACGCACCGGTCGCGACTGTTACAGCATGTTTCTCCCGGAATCCGCGTTCGAATGCTGGCGTTGGCAGCATCGAAACGCGGCGCCTTTCGCCGCGAAGGAGCAACAACCATGCACGCACTTCGCACGAGAACGTGGGCACTGATTTCGGTGGGCGTCGGATCCGTCCTGATGTCGAGCGGCCTCGCGGCGGCCGAGCCGTCCCAAGACCGGCCGAAGCCTCCGCAGGCGGCGTTCGACGCTTGCCGCGATCGATCCGAGGGGGACGCGTGTTCGGTCGATTTCGGCGGGCGAACGATCAGCGGCACTTGCCGCAAGCCACCCGAAGGCGACGCCGACTTGATCTGCATGCCCGCGGGCCCGCCACCGGGCGCGCCGCCGCGCTGAGCGCGCGAACACGCCGGGCAAACGAGCGGCGCCGCCGCAGGCGTTCGGCGGTTAGGACGAGCTCTCGAGCCACGCCCGCGCCTCGCGCGGGTCGTCGAACGCCTGAACGGTGACGCCGCGCTTGGCGTAGGCTTCCATCCAGCGCCGCATGTTCATCTGACCGAGCACTTTTTTCGGGAGAATGACGGCCCAATACTTCCAGCCGGCGGCGATGACGCGCGGCGCCCAGTCGTTCAGCGCCCACTCGGCGTCGGCGGGCGTCACCGGGCCGTTGCCGCGATCGTCGGACAGCCACTTGCTCGCCCCGCGCGTCGCGAGGAGCGTGAGGCCCCGCTCGAGCAAGTCACGGAACGGCTGGCCGTGAACGAAGGAACGAATCTCGTGGTGCACGACCCGGTTCCGCACGTCGTAGTAGAGCCCGGTCGTGGGCGTCTCCACGATGATTTCGACCCCGTCGGACGCCCGCGCTCCGAGATCGACGTTTTTCCAACTGCCACGCTCGCCCAATTTTACAACCTCGAAATCGACATCCCGGCAAACCGATGAACGGCGGCCTCGAGGGAAGCTTGAGGCGACGCCCGCACGGCGGTGTGCGCCTGTATTCCTAGCGAACACATGGCGCGCGGTGGGCCGTCGCCGCGAAGTCACCTTGAGTCTGACCGTGCTCGAGACTCACCGTCCACATGCGACCAGGAGTGCGCACTTCGGGTGACGACGTCCAGAGAAGTGGGTCGGTGCCTTGGGCCGCGGGGAACGTGAGCTCGAGACTCGTGCCGTCTTCGAAGATGGTGAGAAGCTCGGACACGCTCGGGACCCGCCAGGCCGCGCCGAGCGCGATGCACGCCGCTTGTGCGCTCGTGAACGCCGCCGCGCCGCCCCACGCTTTCTGCCAGACGAGGCCCGTCTTCGTGTCCGCGATGGTGTCGACGCCGTCGGTCGTTCCGAGAACGAAGCGACCGGCGGGCGCCGTGGCGCTGCTGGTTTGGGCGAGCGCCGCACCGAAGAGCAAACAGGCCCAAAACACCCCGCGCCGGAGCGCGAACGGACGCCGTCGTGCCGGGAACGAAGCGACTGGGGGATTGAGCTCGTGCATCTGGGATTCTCACCGGACGCAGCGCACGCGAAAGGTATTCGTGTCGCTCGTACTGCTGTAATCGACGAGGCCTTCGTCGAAGTTCACGTAAAAGACGTACGGAGGGTTCTGGGAGTTCGTCCAAAAATACGTGGCCGGTGTGGCCGGGAAGACGCTCGGATCGATCGCGGGACCGGAGCGCGCGAAATCGACGATCGAGACGAGCTCGATGCGCGTCGGAAGGCGCCAGTCGTGGTGACCCCCGAGTGACAAGGTCGGACAATACGCGCGCGCGTCCGTCCACGTGAAGCTCCGCGGATCGAGCGCGGCTTGCCACATGAGCCCCGTCACCGTGTCGATGACGATGCCGGGCGCGGTCGTCGCGTCGTAGTGCTGAGGGGTCGGCAGCGGCTCGCTCGAAACACCGGGCCACGCAAGACCGCTCGGCGTGTTCGGCATCGGCCAGTCCGCCCAAGTCGGGTCGATGCACTGCTCGGCGCGATCACAGACGCAAAGGCTCGGATCGCAGTCGGGCGGAGACGGCGCGCCGCCCTCGCCCGCCTGGTTTTCACCCGCTTTTCCTGCTGCTCCCGCGCCGCCGCCGGCGTGCCGACCGCTCGCGCCACCGCCGCCACCTTCCCCGCTCTCGCCGCCCTCACCGGCGCCGCTCGTCGCCGTGCCGGCGCTCGTCCCGCCGACTCCGCCGGTCGCCGTCGCGCCCTCGCCCGCCGACGCGACGCTCCCACGCCCGCCGAGCGACGACGCGAGCTTCCCGCCCTCGCCTCCCGACGCGCGGCGCCCGCCGGCTCCGGCGCCGGCACGCGTGGGAGCACCGTCCGACGTGCCGCCGCCCTGGCCGCTCGCCGCCTCGCTCGGCATCCCCGCTTCTCCGGCGGCCGTGTTTCTGCCGGCGGCCGCGGGAGTGACCGCGGGCTTCGTGCGCTCGAGGCCGAGGATCGACTCGCACGCGACGCACGCGACGAGGAGCACCACGCCGGCCCGCCCCGTGCCCGAGCCGCGACGCGCGGGTGACACGGCGTGGAGCTCAGCGCACACAGAGCACCGCTTCTTGGTCGGCGAGCGGGCTGAACCCGGTCACGCCGAGATCGAGATTGACGACCCACGCGAGCGTCGTGTCCGCCGCCGAGGCCGACGACGTCCAGACGACCGGCGTTGCACCGAGGAAAAAGGTGCTGCGATCGAGCGCGGGGTTGCGGGTGCTTTCGTCGACGAGCGTCTCGAGCTCCTTCACGCTCGGCACGCGAGCGCCCTGTGCGCGGCAATAGGCCTGTGCATCCGCCCACGCGTAGAGCGAGCTCGGCGGCGTCTGTTGCCACGTGAGGCCGGTGCGAACGTCCGTCGCCCAGCCGTCGCCCGCGCCGTAATCGTATTGGCCGGGAGGCGCGCTCGCGCCGAGCGGCAACGCGACGAGGACGCTCACGGCGAACGGGAGGGCGCGGCGAAGACGCCGTCCGAGGCGCGCGTCTTCAGCGAACACAGCGTACCTCGAGCGTCGAAGTCTGCGGGTAAACGTCGATGACGCCCAGAGCGAACGAGACACCGAAGCTCGAGCTCGCTTCGCCCGCGACGACCGATGCCGTCCAAAAAGCGGCGGCCGGCGTGCTCGGAAAAGCGTCCGTGTCGATCGCCGGGTCGTGGCGCGTGAAGTCCACGAGCGAGAAGAGCTCGACGCGGGTGGGCAGCCGAAAGTCGTCGTAGCCGCCGAGCTCGAGCGTCGCGCAATACCCTGCCGCGTCCTCGGACGCGAAGGGCCCGGCGACGTCGGCCTGCCAGATCAGACCGGTCACGCCATCTTCCACGACGCCGCTCGACGCGGTGTCGTAACTCGAGGCGTGCGGGAGCGAGCTCGTGTCACCCGAGACGCCCGGCGCGGCGGGCGCGTTCGGGTTCGGCATCGGCCAGCTCGCCCAGCGCGTGTCGAGGCACGCTTGCTCCCGCACGCACGTCACTCCCGCGCCGCACACGGTCGCGCCGCAACTCTCGCCGACCGTGGCTTGGCCGGCTCCGCCGCCATGGCCGGCCTCGTCCGTGGCGCCGCCGCCCGTCACCGAGACCTCGCCCGCGTCACCGTCGCCGGCGCCCGGCGCCGCGCTGCCGCCTCGCGACGGGCTCGCCGTGCCGGCGTCGCCGCTCTGCGACGAGCTCGCGGTACCACCCGCTCCACCCCGCGAAGCGCCGGCGTTTTGCGCGGGATTTTCCGCGTCCGCACCGGCCGTCGGCACCGCTCCCGCGCTTTCCCCCGCGGTCTCGTCGGCGGTTGCCCCGCCGTGCGTCCCTGCCGCGCCGAACGCCGTCGTCACGCCTCGACCCGACTGACCACCGGCGCCGGCGATGACCGCGCCACGGCTTCCGTCTGCGTGCGTCGTTTGGAGTCCCAGGATCGCTTCGCACGCGGTTCCACCGAGGAGCACGCTCGTCGCGACCAGGAGTCGTCGCGTCAAAACATACCCGTGGCCCACAGTTCTATCCTCGCCGGCGCGACGTCGAGCGCGAAGCCCGTTCGCGCGGGGGCGTCCGCGCGCTTCGCCGTGAGAGCCGAGTACACCGCGAGACCGCTCGCGACGAGCCCGACGCCGGCGCTCACGTCGGCGAGACGCGCGTACGTGGCCGCTTGCTTCGAGGCGTGCACCGCTTCGTCATCGCAGAGATGTTCCGGGCAATGCTCCTGGCGGCGATTCCATTCCGAGCTCGCGCGCACACCGAAGTAGGCCGTGGCCCCGAACGCGACCGCGCCGGCCGCGCCGAACGCGACGACGGGCCAGCCGAAACCGCCGCTCCGCCGGGCGCCGGGCGACACCACGTCGCTCCACTCGAGCGCGAGGCTCGGCACCTCGAGCACCCGCGTCGTGCTCTCGCCCATCAAGGTCGCCGCGGACGACCACGGGACGCGACCGGGCGCGCGCGCCTCGATTCGATGCGGCCCCGGATCGACCGGCAACGGGCGTCCCCACGCGTTCTCGGCGAGCACGGCGCCGTCGACGCGGATCTCGAGACCGCGCGGCGCGCCCCGACTCGGCGTGATCGTCAAGCGGCAGAGCAGCGGCTCGAGCACGCGCAGGCGTGCCGTGGCGAGGCGCGCGCCGTCGGCGTTGCGCTGCTCCTCGCTCAAGCGGAGCCCGTCGGCGTAGTACTTCCAAGCCGTGGCCGTCTTCCCTTGAGCCTCGCGACAGGCGGCGAGATTCAAGAGCGTCCCGGCGGCGCGGTCGAGTCGGAAGCTCTCCGAAAATTCGGCGCACGCCTCCTCGTACCGGTGCGCCTTCATCGACGCTCGGCCCTGGTCGAACCATTGCTGAGCGCGCGGAGCGGAGTCGCTCGCCGTTTCAGCCGAGGCTTCGTGACGGCTGGTTTCGGGCCCCTCCGCGCGCGCCACACCCGTGATCAGAACGACGAGCACGATGAGCGCCGACCTCACGGCGCGGTCGCGTCGCGCGCGGCTCTTGTCGCTCACGGTTGCTTCTCCGGGCGGCGTCGAACGAGTGCCGGATCGTCGACGTCGAGCTCGGCGCCCGTCGCTGCCGGCGCTTGCGCCGCGGGCGACCGACCACTCGCCGCGACGGCGGGCTGCTCTGGAGGTTCGCTGGGAGAAACCGGCGTGGACGCGCCAAGCGGTGCGCTCACGAGCGCGGAAGAAAGCGCAGGTTTCGCTGGGATCTCACGGGCGGTGAGGGCGTGCGCGCGCGGGGCTCGCGTGGCGCTCCGGGTGTCGGGAGCCGGCTCCGAACGACCGGCGGTCACGATGGTCGCAGCCGGAGGGGCGGGCGGCTCCGGCGACGCACTCGGCCGCGCCGGCGCAACGACGGGCGCGGGGGCCGCCACGGCCGCGTCGGGCGCGCGCGCTCCTTCGTGCGCGCGCGGCTCGCCGAAGAAGCGGAACACCGAGACGCCGGCGAACCCGAGCAGCGCGAACAAAGCCAAAAGGGGTGGCGCGCGCCGAAGCGTCGGCCAGCGGCTTTGCTCGAGCCAAGCGCTCGCGCTCGACGCCGTCGTCGCCGTGAATCGCAGCGCCCCGGCCGAGGC
>DATJXW010000338.1:0-4534 GCA_035499895.1 Polyangiaceae bacterium
CGCACCCACCACCGCATGCCGCGCCGCCTCCTGCGTCAACCGTGCCAGGTCGTCCGCGAGCGCGACTTCAAGCTCATCGCCGACAGAGTGGTCGACCTCTCGGCCACGGGCGTGCTCGTCATGCCCGCCGATCCCATCCTCACCGGCGAGCGCGTCATCCTCTCCTTCCAGCTCCCGAACTCACTCTACTGGGTGGACACCGAAGCCCTCGTCACGCGCGTCGTCCACGGCCGGCGCCCGGGCGAACACACGCGCGGCGTCGCGCTCGAGCTCGACGGACTCACCGGCCTGCACCGCTTCATGATCGAACGGGCGCTCAAGTACATGCCGCCCGCGCCGCCACGCTACCGGCCGGGACGGCGCGAGAACGCGGCGCGGTTGGGCGAGCTCGTGGGCGCCTCGCTCTCCGCGTAGTCCGCGCGACGGCGCGCCGCGCCTCCGTTCGCTCAATGCGCCTGGAGGTAGACGCCGTAAGACGTCTCGGCGGTCGCGAGCGAACCCTGCGCTCCGCCGCTCGGGACGAGCGCGTTCTGCCGGTACAGGGTGACCTCGCCACCGGGAGCCGTGACCGGCAGGCTGCCCGTGCCGCTGTCCGTGAGCTTGACGGTCGGCGCGCCGCAGCACTCGGCCCACACGCTCTCTGCCTTCGCGCCCCACGCGTCGGTCCACTCGAGCGTCACCGGGCCGGCAGCGACCGAGGCGCCTTGAGTCGGGGTGGTGACGGTCGTGGCGCCGGGAGCCGCGAGGGTGAGCTCGAGCTCGTCCGAACCTGCGCTGATCTGAACGTGCCAGCTCGGCTCCCACGTGAACCCGGACGCGCGGTAGGAGCCCGGCGTCGTCCCGTCCTCGGCGGCGGTGACGGTCACGCCGTCCGGCGCCGCGAGCGTCACGTCCGCGCCGCTCACGCCGGCGCCGCCCTGCATGCCTCGCGCGAGCACGACGGTGAGCTCGGCGTTGGGCGTCGCGCCGCCCGCGAGCGCGGCGAGATCGAGCTCGATGCCCGCGTAGAGTGTCTTCGTGCCCGAGCCCGCGTCGGAGCTACCGGGGGCGTCGGGGCTCGAGCCCGACGCGGGCGACGCTTTGCCGGAGCCGCACGCCGGCAGCAAAATCAGCGCGAAGAGCCACCGCCACCTCGGCATCCGCGAGAACGCCATCCTTTCGAGCGTAACACGAGCCGAGCGAGTCGAGCGGGCGCCTACCCGCCGAAGCGCCCGATCACGCCCAAAAATACGTCCCCGTAGCGCTCCAATTTCGTCGTTCCGACGCCGGAGATCGCGAGCATCTCGGCGTGGGACGACGGGCGGCGCGCCGCCATCTCGACGAGCGTCGCGTCGCTGAAGACGACGTACGCGGGGACGCGCCGGTCGGTCGCGAGCCGGCTCCGCAGCGCTTTGAGCTCGGCGAGAAGCGCCTCCGCGCCTTCGGGCACGACGGGCGGCGCGCGGCGCACGGGCTCGTCCCCGCTCTCGAGCCGCTCGACGCGTTTGCGCGACCGCGCGGCGTGCTTGAGCGCGTCGGCGATGCCTTCACCCGTGCAGCGATCGCAGCTCGTGCCGCACGCCGTCGCCTTTTCACCGAAGTAGCCGACGACGTGCGCGTGCCGGCAGCCGTCGGCTTCGGCCAAGCGGAACATTTCGCGCGCCTGGCTCTTCAAGCGTTCGCCCGCGGCTTCGTCCGGTCCCTGTTCGGCCATGCGATCGTAGGCCTTCACGTCCGCCCACGAATAGAAGAGCACGCAGTCGCTCGTGAGCCCGTCGCGGCCGGCGCGGCCGATCTCCTGGTAATAGCCTTCGACCGAGCGCGGCAAATCGCGGTGCACGACGAAACGCACGTTCGATTTGTCGATGCCCATCCCGAACGCGATGGTCGCCGTCACGACGTCGACTTCACCCGCGCGAAACGCGTCCTGCACGCTCGAGCGCTCCGCGGGCTCCATGCCCGCGTGGTAATGCTTCGCCGAAATGCCGGCGGAACGCAGGTATTCGGCGAGCTCCTCCGTCGAGCGGCGCGACAAACAATAAACGATGCCACTCTCGCCGCGCCGGTCGCGGAGCAACGCGACGATGGCGTCCCGCGTGCTCACCTTGCCGATCTCGTCTTTGCGCACGGCGAAGAGCCGCAAATTCTTGCGCAAGAAGGAGCCGCGAAAGAGCGCCGGCGCGCGCATGCCGAGCTGCTTGCCGATGTCGTCGATCACTTCGCGCGTCGCGGTCGCGGTCAGGGCGAGCACCGGCGTCTTCGGAAAGCGCTGCTTCAAACCCGCCAAGTTGCGGTACGCCGGACGAAAATCGTGGCCCCACTGCGAGATGCAGTGCGCTTCGTCCACGGCGATGAGCCGGAGGTCGAGCTCGGCGATGACGCGCCCCGTCGACGCCTCGAGCCCTTCGGGCGCCGCGTACACGATCTCGAGCTCGCCGGCGCGGATGCGCGCGATGCGGTCGCGCCGCTCGTCGGCCGAGAGGCTCGAGTTCAAGAAGGTCGAGCGGAGCCCCACCTCCGCGAGCGCGTCCACCTGGTCCTTCATGAGCGCGATGAGCGGCGAGACGACGAGCGTCACCCCGCCGAGCAGGCGCGCCGGCAGCTGATACGTGAGCGATTTGCCGGCGCCGGTCGGCATCACGCCGATGCAGTCGCGCCCGGCGAGCACGCTGCGCACGATGGCGAGCTGACCCGGCCGGAAGTGGTCGAAACCAAAGGTAGATTTGAGTTCGCGCTCGAGCGCGTCCCCGGGCGGAGCCGAATCGAGGTCGGCGGCGATTCCACGCAGCATACCGACTAGCTCGGTCGTGAACGCGCTCGAGTTGCTTCGATACATGCCCCGGAGCGCGTCGAGCTCGTCCGAAAGGCTCCGCCGTTCGTCGGGTTCCGCCGCGAGCACGCGCTCCCGGAGTCGCTCGACCCGCGCGTGGAGCTCGGATTCCGTCACGACCCTCGCATGGCCCATCCTCCGCGTCGCGGCAAGCCCGGACGGCGTAGACTCGTGGCCGCCGCATGGCGACGCTCGAGATCGCGCTCGTGCTCGCGCTCGTCGCCGCGAGCGCCGGGTACGCCTGGCGAAGCTCCGCCGAGCTGCCGCGTCTCGCCGCGCTCGTCATCGCCGCGGCCGGCGTGCTCGTCGCCGTGGCCGCCGCCACCACGCGCGACCACCGCGAGCAGTCACCCGTCGCGATCGAGCGCGCCGCCTCCGGCAGCGTCGGCTCGGGCGCGTGCCGGAGCTGTCACCCTTCCGAATACGCGAGCTGGCACCGGACCTTCCACCGCACGATGACGCAGGTCGCGAGCCGTGCGACCGTGCTCGGCCCGTGGAACGGCGTGAAGCTCGACGTCGAAGGTCGCACCCTCGAGCTCTTCGAACGCGGCGACGCCCTCTTCGCGCGCTTGCCCGATCCGGCCGTCGTCGCGGCCGCCCGTCGCCTCGGCAATCCGCGCATGGCGGCCGAAGCCGACCTCGTCACGCGTCGCATCCTCCTCACGACCGGGTCGCATCACCAACAGGTTTTTTGGGTGGATGGTGGGCACGACAACGAGCTTCGCCTGTTGCCCATCAGCTACTTGATTGACTCGCGCCGTTACGTCCCGCGGCGCGACGCATTCCTCGAGCCTCCCGACGCCCCGCAGCACGCCATCCGCTGGAATTCGAACTGCATTCAATGTCACGCGACGCGCGGCGAGCCGCGTCTCGACGACGCGACCGGCCGCTTCGACTCGGACGCGGTCGAGCTCGGCATCGCGTGCGAGGCGTGCCACGGCCCCGGCGCCGCGCACGTCGCAAAACAGCAGTCGCCGCTCACGCGCTTCGCGAGCCACTTCACGGGCGCCGCCGATCCGAGCATCGTGAACCCGGCGCGTCTCGCGCCGGAGCGCGCGTCGGCCGTGTGCGGCCAGTGCCACTCCTATTTCGTGCCGCGCGACGAGAACGCGTGGTGGCGCTCCGGCTTCGACGCCTACCGTCCCGGCGACGCGCTCGAGCCCACGCGAACCCTGCTCGCGCCCGAAACGACGAACGCTCCCGGCGCGCCTTCCGTCGACGCGGAGACGGCGAGCCTCTTCTGGAACGACGGCACCATTCGCGTCGGAGGCCGCGAATACAACGGCATGGTGCGCTCGGCCTGCTACGCGAAGGGCCACGGTGACGACCGCGTTTCGTGCCTCTCGTGCCATGCCATGCACGCGAGCGATCCGGACGACCAGCTCCGTCGCGATCAGGGCGTCGACGCCGCGTGCACGCACTGCCACGCGGCCGAGGGCGCGCGCGTGGCCGACCACACGCACCACGCGCCGGGCTCGAGCGGCAGCTCGTGCGTCGGCTGCCACATGCCGTACACGTCGTACGCGCTGCTCGGCGCGATTCGCTCGCACCGTATCGACTCGCCGAGCGCGCTCGCCACGGCGACGAACGGACGACCGAACGCGTGCAACCTCTGCCACGTCGACCGCACGCTCGCGTGGACGGCGAACGCGATCGCCAGGTGGTACGACTCGCCGCCGCCCGCCGCACCCGTCGACGCCGCGCTCGCGGAGCGTCGCAGCGCGG
>DATJXW010000339.1:0-4885 GCA_035499895.1 Polyangiaceae bacterium
AGACCCGCTTCTGGTGGGACGGCGTCGAACACCCGTCGCTCGCGACGAGCTCGACGAACCACGGCGGCTCGAGCGACCCCTTCATCCTCCCGCAATTCGACTCGATGTGGGTCGGCTGGTGGCTCTACCAAATGGGCACGACGCCGCCCTCCTTCGACGTCTGGATCGACGAAGTCGCAGTCGATTACGAGAGAATCGGGTGCAACCACTGAGCGGACGCCGTCTGGCACGCGCGGCGTCGGGCGCTCTCGCTGCGCTCCCGTTCGGCCAGACCCGAAAGTTCACGGCGCCGCGACGCTGCGGTGCTTCACGAACGCGTTGCCGTGCGATTTCGCCGCACCGTTGCGCTGACTCGGGTTGAGGCGCGCTTCGAGCTCACGCCCGAGACGTTCGGCGGCGGGGTCGATGAAACGCACGTGAAAATGCGTGATGTGACCCCACGCGTGGCGGATCGGCGTAGCGCGGTGCGAGGGGCTTTCGAAGACGGTCGCGAGCCACGCCGGGTCTTCGCCGTGATCGAGAGCGTAGCGCTCGAGCAACGCCTGCACCGAGCGATCCATGAAGATGTACTCGACCGAGCCCTGGGCGATGAGCGATTTGACGAGCGCCCAGGTGAGCTCGCGGTCGAGGTTTTCGGCGGTGGCACGCGTGTACCACTTGCCGCCCGGCTCGTAGAAGTAGCCGACGTCCGCGTCGACGCCGAGTTGGTGGCTGTGATGCGGACGCAAGTAGCCGCCGCGGGCGTGGCTCAAGTCGCCGACGTTCACGTCGGGCGCGCGCGGGTAGAGCGCATGGAGCTCGGCGGCGGCGGTGCGCAGCGTGCGCACCGTTTCGGCGGTGCCGAAGCTCGTCTCGTGACTCACCATGACGCGCAAGCCGGGTTCGCTCTCGAGCTCGACGGCGTTGAACAGCTGACCGCGGTTCGGGCGGCCGACGCACACCGTGCCGAGCGACGCGGGTTTCGTCAGCGCGAGACGGTTGAGCTCCGCGGGGCCGAGGCCGCGCAGCGGATTCGGCGTCGGGCGAATATCGAGCGTCTCGAGCTCGATGTGGCTCGGAGCCGGCGCGGCGAGCGGCGCGGGCGCGGCCGGCCGCGCGGGCGCGGCGGACGGCGCGGGCACGGGCGGCGCGCTCGGCGTGACGCGCGAAAAGGCGTGATGGGCGGCGACGACCGTCGCGGCCAAGACGCACGCCGCTGGCAGCACACGCCGCGCGAGCGACGCCAATTGGACCCAATCACGCATCGAGTCGAATCAAAACGCTACGCTCTCGGCCGCGCGTCGGCAACCTGACCGCAGAAATCCGCGAGACGTTTTCGCTCTTCGCGGTCGAGCTCGAAGGCGTCGGCAACGAGCTCGTCGAGCTCGGTCTGCTCTTTCGCGAAAATTCCGCGACCGCGCGACGAGAGCTCGGCGCCGAACGTCTCGAGCGCGTCGACGAGCGCGCGGGTGGGCGGCGCGGGCGTGGCGCGGAGGTGCGCGATTTTGAGCTGCGGCATGCCCTGGCGCGCGTCGCGATGCCGCGCGTAGTGGAGCCAGCGAATCGGCGTCGAGTTCAGGTACGCGACGAGAAATGCGGCGGAGTGCTCGGCGTCCTCGAAGCCGGCGAGGAGCGAGTTGCGAAAGCCGACGCCGTCGGAGAGCGCGGCGACGGGCACGCGCGCGGTTTGCCGGACGAGGAAGCGCACGCGCGCCCAGTCGTCGGTCGCGCGCAGTCGCGTGCCGAACCACGCGGGGTCGGCGTGCGCCGAGGGAGCTTTCAGGCCGAACGCTTCGACGTCGCTGCCGGAGCGGAGCGGGACGCTGTGCCGTTCGCTCGGCGCGGCGACGAGGTGAGCGCCGTCCTCGCCCGTCGACTGCAAGCCGCGCTCGCCGAAGAGCGCGGGCGGCAACGGAGGCCGCGCGAGTTTGTCGATGAGCGCGCGCGCGACGCGATCGAGATCGGGACGCTCGACGGGCCACGGCAGCTCGGGCACGTCGCCGAGCGGAACGGCGCGACGCGTGGAGCGGAGCACCATGCACGGCTGGAACACGCCGTCGAACGCGTCCGCGCCGAGATCCGGCAAGAGCGCGTCGGGCGCGCACAGTCGATCGTGCGCGCGGCGCGTCGGGCGATAGCCGGCGAGCTCGGACATCGAGCTCGGCAGGACGAAACCGAGACGGCCGCCGGGGCGAAGGAGCCGCGCCGCGCGTTCGACGAAGAGGCCCTGCAGGTTTTTGTAGCCATGGAAGGCTTCGAAACGCGCGTACGCGTTGCGGAGCGCCGGCGCGAGCGGTTGCGCGGCGCGGCCGGCGTACGAGACCCACGGCGGATTGCCGACGAAGGCGTCGAAACCGCCGAGCCGCGCGAACACCTCGGAGAAGGCGGCGTTCCAGTCGAACGCCGTGAGCGACTCGCCCGCACGGAGCGCGGCGTCGAACGCCGTGAGCGGCAGCGCGGCGTCTTCGATGGCGAGCCAGAGCGCTTGGCGCGCGACGCCGACGGCGAGCTCGTCGCGGTCCACGCCGAACAGGCAGCGTTCGGCGACGCGACGGAGCGCCGACGTGCGCTGCACGGCCGCTCGCTCGGACTCGGCGCGCGGCGAGGCGGCGCCGGCGCGCGCCGCGAAGCCGAGCTCGGCCGCGAGCAGACGTTCGGCGAGGTAACGACACGCGGCGACGAGAAACGCGCCGGTGCCCATCGCGGGATCGCAGACGCGCAGAGCGAGCACGGACTCGGGCGTCGGATGGTCGCCGAGCAGCGGCGCGAGCGTGTCCGCGACGACGCGCTCGGTGAGCGCGCGCGGCGTGTAATGCGAGCCCGAGCGGCGGCGCGCGACGCTGTCGAGGAGCGCGACGCGGCCGGCGCCGATGCGGGGGCCGCGCGGGGCGTTCGTGCTCGGGTGCGCGCTCCGCGGCCCGCGCGAGCGTGGCGGACGGAACGCCGTGAGCGCCACCAGGCGATCGACGGGGGCGCCTCCGGCCGGTCGAGGTTCGGCGACGACGACGCTGTCTTCGCGCGCGAGCTCGACGCCGGTCGCGAGCAGGCCCTCGTAAAAGGCGCCGAGCTCGTCGGGCTCGAGCGCCGCGAAGGCGGCGCGATCGCGCCGTTCGGCGAGTGCTCGGAGGGCGGCTTCGAGCGCGGCCGCGGACGTCTCCGCACCGAGCGCGGGGGTTTCGTGTGTCGCGCGACGCAGCGCCCCCAACCCAAGAACGCTCGCTTCGTTCACGAGACCGCGCGCCGCCGCCGCGTGGGTGAACGCCGCCTCGGTGACGGCGGTGACGAGAGCCTCGCGCGCTCGCGCGGGTTCGGTACTGAAGGCGCGCTCGAGGTCGCCGCCGGGCACGGCGTCGGGCAACGCCCGAATCAGGGCGGCAAGCGCCCGGCGTGCTTCTTCGCCGGGGGTGGTTGCGGCCGCTCGAGCGCGACGCATGCTGGGCTACTTTACAGCGATTTTCCGCCACGCCAGCCCCGAGCGCAGGCGGTCCGACATTTGCAAAGGATCCCTCGATGTCCCACTCGACCACAGCCACCGTCCTGGTTCACGCGCCTCACACGCTCGTTTGGCGCGCCCTCACCGAGCCCGCGCTCGTGAAGCAGTACTTTTTCGGCACGAACCTCGAGACGACCTGGGCGGTCGGCTCGAACCTCTTCTTTCGCGGCGAATGGAACGGCAAAAAGTACGAGGACCGCGGCACCGTGCTCGCGTTCGAGCCCGAGCGTTCGTTCTCCTACGATTATTGGTCCGCGTTCAGCGGCAAGGAGGACAAGCCGGAGCTCCGCCACATCCTCCGCTTCGAGCTCACGGACACGCCGGAAGGCGTGCGCGTCGATGTTCGGCAGTCGAACATCGACACCCAGGAGCAAGCCGATCATTCGAAGAAGAATTGGGACGGCGTGCTCGCCGGGTTGAAGAAGTTCGTCGAAGCGAAACCCTGAAAAACCGGGGTTGCCCGGCGTTTGTCGCGCCCGTCTTGACGACTCGGGACGGGTGTCCGAACAAAGGGCGATGCGCCGCTCAGTCCTCGCCGGAGCGTTTCTCGCCGTGCTCGCCGCGCCGTTGCCGGCGCTCGCACAGCAGAGCGACGATCAGCCCTGGAACGGCGGGTTCGACCAGAAGAACGAGCGGCGCTCGGACTTCGTGTTCGGGCTCTCGCCGAGCTTCGCGCTGATGGCCGCGGACGGCTATCCGAACGAAATCGCCAAAATCAACGACCCGGCGTACAAGGCGACGAGCGGACTCGCCTACGGTCCCGCGTGCGAGGCGTGGATCGGCGGCGCGCTCAGGGATTGGTTCAGTTTCGGGGTCGGCGCCGCGTACCTGCAGGGCGGCAACGCGAGCACGCTCACGACGGGCGGCGCGTTTCTCGTGCGCATCGAAGCGTTCCCCTTTTATCGGCTCGGCTTGAAGGACCTCGCGCTGTTCGCCAACTTCGGGGCCGGCGGCCTGAGCCTGCACGGCGAGGATCACAAGCACGCGGCGGCCGGCTTCGCCTCGGTCGGCGGCGGCGGCGTCGCGTACGAGCTGGCGCGGGTCGGGCATTTCGCCTTCGCGCCGACGGCCGAGTACCTGCTCGTGGCGAGCCAGAGTTTGTCGGCGAGCCAGGCGCTGATCGGCGCGCGCGTGGTGTTCTACGGCGGGCCCGGCTGAGGGCGAGACACGGTATTGCGCGAAACGCGGCAGCGGAACCGCGGAGGCTCCCGCGAGCGGCCGGTGCTAGCCTCGAGCCATGCCGTATCGCAGTCAATCGACGTTCTCGGGCCGCAGCATGGCCGGCGCCCGCTCGCTCTGGCGAGCGACCGGCATGAAAGACGCCGATTTCGCGAAGCCGATCGTCGCCATCGCCAATAGCTTCACTCAGTTCGTGCCCGGTCACGTGCACCTGCACGACGTGGGCCAGCGCGT
>DATJXW010000340.1:0-4491 GCA_035499895.1 Polyangiaceae bacterium
CAAGCGTGCCGCGCCTTTCGTCGGATGACCCGTACACCCCGAGCGTCAC
Source organism: Polyangiaceae bacterium (assembly GCA_035499895.1). Lineage (GTDB taxonomy): Bacteria > Myxococcota_A > Polyangia > Polyangiales > Polyangiaceae > PMG-095. Next base: position 50 of record DATJXW010000340.1, read on the forward strand.
GGTTCGGCCGCGCGCGCGACGAGAGCCTCGAGCGAGAGCGCGCCGAGCACGGCCTTGTTGATCGGCCGCATGGCGTCCCGGAAGACGCGCGCCGCGAAGAACGCCCGCGCGACGGGTGACGACAGCGCCCGCTCGTAGCGCGCCGCCTCTTCGGCGCTTGCGCACGGCAGAAAATACGCGGTGTCGTCGAGCAGCACGGGGCGGCCGGCGTACGGCCCGAGCGCGCGAAATGCGGGCGTCTTGTGCAGCGCCGAGATGGCGACTTTGTGCGGCGCGAAGGTGTACGGACCGACGCCGAACATCGCGAAGGGCGGCTGCCCGCGATACACGCGACTCTTGCGCGCCGCGAACGCGCCCGCGTGCCGCTCGAGGTAGCGCCACGTCGCCGGAGCGCGCTCGCGGATGACGAGCGTGTCCTCGCCGATTCTGCTTTGGGTCACGAGCACGAAGCGCCGCCCGGGTGCGCGCCCGCGCGCGAGATCGGTGCTCTTGCAGAGCGGATACACGAGGTCCGGCTCGAGCTCGACGCGCTCGCCGAGCCCATTTTTCAACGCGCCGTCCTCGAGCACGAGCTCCATCACGCGCGCGAGGTCGTGCTTGACGCCCGAGCGCCAGGCAACGTGATGGTCGCCTTCGAGGTCGAGCGTCGCCCCGTGGGCGTCCGCGTCGGGGAGCACGCGCCCGCCGGCGAGACCGAGGTGACCGTCGGGGGTTCGCGCGGTCAGACTCGAGAAGCTCGCCCAGCGCCGCTCGCTCGCAGGCACGACGGAAACGTCCGCCCCGGCGCGGACGACGAGCAGCACCGCGGCGACCGCCGCGCCGAAGTGCCGGCGCGCGTCGACCGCGTAGACTTCACCCTCGAGCTCCCAACCGCGCGCCGCACTCTGCTCGAACAGACGGCGCGCGACCGCGGATTTGCACAGCATCGCGAGCGTGAACGCGCGGCCGCGTGCGGCGTCGAGCAAGCGGCCGAGCATCCACTCCGAAATGTCGAAGTTGCTCTTGCCGGTGAGCGCGTCGAACCCGAGCTCGCCCTTGAAGTTGCTCTTCTGCGGCAGGTTCGTGCCCACGAACGTGCCGAGCGTCGAGTTCGTCACCCAGGGCGGGTTGCCGACGACGAGGAGCGGCTCCGGCAGCTCGCCGACGACACCGTCCCACTCGGTCGCGAAAAAATCCGCGACGGCGAGCGTCGCCTGCGCGCCGAGCGCCCGTCGCGCGTCCGCCACGTACTCGGCGTCGCGATCGAAGCCGGCGAGCCGGGCGTCCGGAAAAGCCTCGCGCGCCGCGACGAGAAACGCGCCCCGGCCGCAGGTCGGCTCGAGCACCGCCCGATACGCCTCGCCTCGACGGGCGAGCAGAGCCAGAACCTCGCGCGCGAGCGCGAGCGGCGTCTGCCAATCGCCCGCTTCCACCCGTGCCTTGCGCGAAAAATCGCCGGGGGCTCGGAGGCTGGCGGGCACCGCCGAACTATGCTCCAAATGCCGCCCGCACCGATGACTGATTCTTTTTCGAGGGTCGCGCCCGTTGCGCTCGCCGCGCTCGCCGGCGCCTTTCTTCACGCAGAAACCGCCTACGCCGACGCACCGACCGGCGCGCCGCCGCCCGACGCGACGGCGCTCGTTTCGGCGCCGAGCGCGACCGCGAAGGCGCCCGATTTACCGGACAAAGACAAGCTCGACGTGACGACGGTCGCCGTCTCCGCGGGCGGCCAGCTTTCCACCGGCAACTCGCGCCTGCTCGCCGGCACCGCGAGCGGCGACTACGAGACGCGCTTCTCGGACAACGGCGTCGGCGTCACCGTGCTCGGCAACTACGGTGAGAGCCAGCCGCCCGGCGCGCCGAGATGGCGAGCGACCGCGGCCAACATCCAAGGCCGCGTGCGCTACGACCGGTACCTGCTCGATCCGCTGAGCGTCTTTCTCATCAACACGGTCCGTCACGACTACTTCCAGGGCCTCGACGTTCGCTATAACCTCGACCCCGGCGTCAAATACCTGTTCGTGATGGAAGACGTGACGAAGCTCTGGGGCGAGCTCGGTTACGACTTCCAGTACGACGACCGCAACGACCACGCGCGCGACGTGGTCCTGGCGAGCACCGGCTATCTGCCGCAAAAGACCATCACGGATCACTCGGTGCGCGCCTACGTCGGCTTCACGCACGCGTTCAACGACTCGGTGAACCTGAATACCGGGCTCGAGTATTTGCAGAGCATCGTCGATGCGAGCCGCTATCGCGTGAACTTCGACGCGCTCTTCGCGGCCAAGCTCGGTGGCGGCCTCGCGCTCGGCGCGAGCTTCAGCGCCCGCTTCGATCACCAGCCGTTGCCGGAGAAGAAGCAGCTCGACACGCAGTCCACGCTGAGCCTCATCTACTCGTTCAGCGACGCGCCGACGGCGAAGCCGCCAGCGCCGCCGCCGTGCGCGCCCGTTCCCGCCTGCACCACGAGCTCGCCGCCGGTCCCGACCGCGCCGCCGACGTCCCAGCCGAGCGGCGTTCCGAGCGAGCCTCCGCCTCCGTCCGGCGCGACGCCTCCGCCTCCGTCCGGCGCGACGCCTGCGCCGCCGCCCGCCGCCGCGCCGACGTCACCGCCCGAGGGCGTCGCTCCGGCTACGCCCTGAAGTGAGAGCGCCGAACGGCGCCGCGATCAGGCTTTGTCGCGGCGCTTTTCGAGCTCGGGCACGACGCGCGCGACGCGCTTGTGCACGACCTCGCGCACCATGCGCCAGAGGTTCTCTTCGTCGCCGCTCTCGGCCATGAGCCCGAGCGGGATGCGGAAGCCGCCCATGTCGGCGCGGCCGCCACCGTAAGGACGACCTTCGCTGTCGTCCCCGAAGACATTTTGCATGAAAACGGCCGGATCGACGCTCGCGCGGCGCGTGCGGAGCGAGCCGTCCACGCGGTCCTCCACGATGCCGAAGACGAGCACGGTGTCGATGTCCTCGCGGCGCAAGAGGAAGTCCGCGGCCATCGGAATCGCGTCGCGGTTCGTCCCCGACACGTGGCCGACCCCGGCGATCGCGAAGTCACGCACGACCTCGAGATCGGCGAGCCCGCGGCCGATCGCGGCCATCGCTTCGGCCGAAATCGCGCGCCGGCCGACGCGCGAGAGCGTCTCCGCGTCGACGAACGGCTTCAGGTACGCGGCCGCGCGGTGATCGGCCGGCGTGGCGTAGGCGAAGTCGTCGGTGTCCGTCTGGATGCCGAAGAACATGGCCGTCGCGACGTCCCCGTCGTCGTTACCGGTGCCGAACGGCGCCGAGCCCGTCTCCGCGTACTCCGCGTAGATGGTGCAGGTCGCGCCCACGTCGTGGCGGATGTCGACGAAGGGCGCCTTCGGAATGCTCGGCGGCCGATGATGATCGACGATCGTCAGCACCTCGAGCCCGGCCGGCAGCTTGATGCTCGTCTCGCACGCGCTCGCGTCGACGAGCGAGAGATAGCGATATTGGGCGAGCTCGGACGGCTCGCTCACCTTCACCATCGGCACGTTCAAAAGCTTCACGAGCGCGCGGTTCTCGGAGCGCGAAATGGGAAGAACGTGCGCGATCGTCGCGGAAACGCCGAGGCGTTCGCACAGCCGGCGGTGGGCCATGGCGCTTGCGATGGCATCCGGATCGGGGTGGCCACCGAGGAGAATCACGTGCGGCTCGTCACGCGCGCCGGCCAAAACTCGTTCGAGGTCTTGGACCCGGTCGGGCTGCGTCACGGGCTGAACAGCGGTGAGATGTGGGGCGTTCAAGTGACCTCTGAAAACGGCGGCCTTGCCGGGCGACAGGTTAGCACTCGTGGTGCGGGGCACGCGGGAAGCAGGGTCGGGAGCGAACATGATCAATAGCCACGCTTTGGCGCCACTGGAACCCCCCGAAAACTTCTTTTATATTTCGGTGGGTTACGCGGGCGCTTGGGCTTGCGGGAGGTTCCCGCGTCCTTTATTGCAGACCTAGCACCGCCATGTTTCGGTATGAGCGCCCGAACGGCCGGCACCGAACAAACTTGACGGGGCCGAGCGAGGGAGGCAGGGTTACTTCGCCATGTCGGCCCACTCCACGTCGTCGGATTTCGCGAGCGCAGGCTCTCGGGTCGTCGTCGTCGGGCTTCTCTCCGTCCTCGGGCTTATTAGCTCGGGTGCGGCGGCCGACTGAAGTCAACGAACTTCCCCTGAATCGGCCCCCGCACCCAGAGTGGTTCGGGGGCTTTTTCGATTTCAGCCCCCCGTTTCATTAGCCTTCGATCCCGCCGCTCAGCTTCCCGAACAAGGTCCCTAGGAGTCTCCTCGTGGCACAACCTTCTACCAACCCCGCAGCCCCTCCACGCATCTCGGCCGACCCCGGACCGCGCACCCTCACGGGCGCAGAGGTCATCTGGAACGTCCTCGAGCGACAGGGCGTCGAGGTCGTCTTCGGGTATCCGGGCGGAGCCATCATGCCGGCGTACGACGC
>DATJXW010000341.1:0-52286 GCA_035499895.1 Polyangiaceae bacterium
CATCAAGCGGCCGAGCACGTCGAGCGGGACCCACGGAGCGGAAGTTGGCAGGACTCCAAAAGACTCCGGCGTCATGGACGCCGCTCAGCGTACCCCCACCGTCGCACTCGTACCAATCGTGGCCCGAAGCGCGTTTCGCCGCGCAGTCGGCTCATTGGGGAGAGAAGCGGCGAAACGCAAGCAAGCCTGTCGCCACGGCAATCACGAGGCCGACCACGAGCTCTTGGATGCTGGCCACGAACGTCACGGGAGGACGATCGACGTGCCACGCCGAGCGCGTCATGCCGTAGACGAGTAGGGCGGCCAAGGTCGCGACGAGAACGTCGAGACGAAGCTGCTTCGGCGCGCAGGCCCACACCGCTGCGAGAGTCCCGAAGGTCGCAACCGCGTCGTTGACCAACTGGCGTGGACACTCGCTCATCCATTGCAACGCGACGAGCCCGCTCCATTTCAGGAGCACGTGTACGACCACGATCCCGCTCGTCGCCCCCGCGACCTGGGCTCCGAGGAGCACGGAATAGCGCAGCCGCAACAACGCGCGCGTCCGGTCGCCTGGCGCCTCGAAGCGCACATTGAGCGCGCGGCTCAGCAGCGTCAGCGCGACGATGCCCGCACCGAGCACGCCCGCATCGACGATCAGCGCGGCCACGAGGTCACCCGCGACGAGCCGTTCACCGACCAGGCCCGTGCTCGTGATCGTGGCGACGAGAAAGCCGCTCCCGAATGCCAGCAGCAGACTCCTTCGCGCGAAATCGGTCGCGCGGGACCCGCGGCTGCTCGTCGTCATGCTCCGCCCTTCGTACCTCGAAAAGTCCGCGTCCGAATAGGGCCCGCTTCTGCGTCCTTTCAGGCGCGCTGCGCCCCCGAACGCCCATTCACGCACGCTCGGCAGACCGGGACCGCAGGCTTTGAGGCACCGCCGTCGGCCCCGAGGCGCGCTGCCACGGCTGGCCGTCATCTGGTCGTTGCTCCGTCCGCTCGACGTGGGAAACTGAAGGCGACAATCGAGATGGCGGTGGAGTCCGCCGACACCCGCGACCATTCGGGCCGCCAATGACTCCTACGGTTGACGCGATCAATGCGCCGTAGGGTCCCTCCTCTACGGCATTCCTCGAGAGGGACGGTCAAGGAGAACGAGCCATGAGTTCAGCGGGAAAAGCCAAACGCGTTCGCATCTACGTCCACGAAGGCGACCTCATCGCGAAGAAGCCGGCCCACTACGCCGTCATGGACTTTCTCATGCGGGAGCACGCCAACGGCGCGACCATCTTTCGCGGCGCGGAGGGCTTCGGCGCGAAGGGACAACTGCGCTCCGACCGCTTCATCGAAGGGATGCTCGCGAGGCTTCCGCTCGTCATCGAGTGGATCGACACGCCCGAACGCGTGGACCGGCTCCTCGAGCCGCTCAAGGCGCTCGTCGAGCGCGCCCTGATTACCGTCGACGAAACGGCGATCGCGCTCTTCGTCGCTCACGACGTGCAGGCCCTGTCCACGCACGTGACGGCGGGCGAAGTGATGTCGCGCGACGTCGCCACGGTGCCGCCCTCGGCTTCGGTACGGCAGGTCGTCGAGCTCATGTTCGGCAAGATCTATCGGGCCGTGCCCGTCGTCGAGAACGGCACGGTGCTCGGCATCGTCACGAACTCCGACTTGCTCTCGCGAGCGGGCCTCGCGGCGCGCGTCGAGCTCTTGCCGAGCCTGGACGCGACGGAGCTTGCCGGGATCTTGGACGAGCTCGACGGCCAGGGGCAGACGGCGCGCGACGTGATGACGAGCCCCGTCGTCACGGTCTCCGGCGCGGAGCCCTTGAGCCACGTCGCGGACCTCATGGCCCAAAGACACCTGAAGCGTGTTCCCGTCTTGGACGAGAGCGGCCGGCTTGCCGGCATCGTGAGCCGACTCGATCTGCTGCGTACGGTCGCCGAAGGCTTCTCGACTGCGGATGCGGCTCCGCGGGAGATCGGGCTCGACGGTGAGCTGCCGGTCTCGACCGTCATGCGCCGAGAGGTTCCGACCGTCTTGCCGGACTCTCCCGTTCGGGAGGTGCTGCAAGCCGTCGCCTCGACGCGACTGAATCGCGCCGTGGTCGTGGACGCAACGCGCCACGTGCTCGGCGTCGTGACGGACGCGGCCGTTCTCGAGCGCGTGATGCCTTCACTCCGTCCGGGCGCGCTCCACTCGCTCGTCCAAAGACTGCCGTTCGTCCACGCGCAAGCGGACGACGCCGCGCGCGAGCGCCACGCGACGGCCGTCGTCGCGAAAGAGCTCATGGATCCCGACGTCGCGCGCGTTCGCGAGGAGACCGCGTTGCGCGACGTCATCGTCCCCATGCTCGAAGGCGCGGAGAAGCTCGTCGCCGTCGTCGACGCCGAGAATCGACTGGTCGGCGTGGTCGACCGAGCCGACGTTTTGCGCGGGCTCGCTCTTTCGAAGCGGAGCCCGCGCGCGTAGCTACGTCCGTTCGCGGACGAGGTTCATCCCCGCGGATCTTGCCGCCCGAACGGCGTGCGTCCCGCGTACGTGGCCGAGGAGCCGAGCTCCTCTTCGATCCGGAGCAGCTGGTTGTACTTGGCCACGCGCTCGCCGCGGCAGGGAGCGCCCGTCTTGATTTGCCCGGCGCCCGTCGCGACCGCGAGGTCGGCGATGAAGTCGTCGCTCGTTTCGCCGGAGCGATGGCTGATGACCGTCCCGTAGCCCGCGTTCTTCGCGACTTTGATCGCGGCGAAGGTTTCGGTGAGCGTGCCGATCTGGTTTAGCTTGATGAGGACGGCGTTCGCGACCCCTTCTTGAATCGCCTTCTTGATGAGCTTGGGATTCGTGACGAGACTGTCGTCGCCGACGAGTTGAAGGCGGTGGCCGAGCTTTTCGGTGATGAGCTCCCAGCCTTCGTCGTCGTTCTCGGCGAGGCCGTCCTCGATCGACCAAATCGGGTATTTTTCGACCCATTCTTCCCAAAACGCGACCATCTCCGCGGGTGAGCGCTGACTTCCGTCGGACTTCTTGAACACGTAGCGACCCTCGTCGAAAAACTCGCTCGCGGCCGGATCGAGCGCGAGCACGATGTCGTCACCCGCGCGGAGACCCGCCTTCGTGATCGCTTCGAGAATCACCTCGACCGCCTCGGCGTTCGACTTCAAGCTCGGTGCGAAGCCGCCCTCGTCGCCGACCGCCGTCGAGTAACCCTTCTTCTTGAGGACGGCTTTGAGCGCCTGGTACGTCTCGGCGGCGATCCGCACGGCGTCGCGGAACGACGGCGCGCCGACCGGTGCGATCATGAACTCTTGGGGATCGACGCTGTTGTCGGCGTGAACGCCGCCGTTTAGCACGTTGAACATCGGCACCGGCAAGAGCCGTGCGTCCGAGCCGCCGAGGTAGCGGTAGAGCGGCTCCTTGGCGCTTGCAGCCGCGGCGCGAGCCACGGCGAGCGAGACGCCGAGCAAAGCGTTCGCGCCGAGCCGCGCCTTGTTCTCGGTGCCGTCGAGCGCGCACAGCGTCGCGTCGATGGCCGCTTGGTCGCGAGCAGGTCGCCCGACGAGCGCTTGCGAAATCGTCGCGTTCACGTGCTGGACGGCGCCGAGCACGCCCTTGCCGCCGAAGCGAAGTTTGTCGCCGTCCCGGAGCTCGACGGCTTCGCGCGAACCCGTCGACGCTCCGGAGGGAACGGCGGCGCGCCCGAACGCACCGTCGGAGAGGGTTGCGTCGACCTCGACGGTCGGATTCCCGCGGGAATCGAGGATTTCACGGGCGTGGAGCGAAGCGATCGTGGTCATGCGTTTCTTTTCCTTTCGAACTTTCGTGATTCAGGGCATGGGTTCGCCGCGCGCGACGAGTCGGCGCGTGAGAAGCTCGGCGTCGGCGGCAAGCGTGGTGACGAGGAGACGTCCGTCGTTCCAGTAGTGGTCGTCGCGCGCGAGCTCGACGCACGCCACGACGAAACCCGGACGGCCGCGCGCCGCGCTCGCGAGCCGCTCCCGGACGCCGTCGTCTTCGCCGGCAAGTCGCGCTTGCGTGAGCAGGCGTCGGAGCGTTCCGCGGTTCGCCTTCGGCACGGCGAGCTCGACGTGTCCGAGGTGAAACCCGCGCAGACGCTCGTGCTCGGCGGGCGTATCGACGTCGGCGAAGTAAGCGACGCCGACGGGTCCGCCGCGCAACGAGCGAAGAAAGCCCCTCAGCGCGCTGGGGACGTTCGTCACGTGATCGAGCAGCAGGACGCCTTGCCGGCGCTCGGCGACGTTTCGAACACGCGAGCGCAGTCGGCGTCGGGGAAGGCCCGCGTCCGCGGCTTCGCCGTAGACCGCGAACAGCGCGGCCGTCACCGCGGAGAGTCCGTGGACCTCGGTCGCGAACGCGCAGGGCACCTTGCGCTCGGCGCACTCCGCTTGCAGCGATTCTCGCAGGTGCGATTTGCCAATCCCGCGCGGACCGTGAATCACGAGCTGCTCCGCGCGGAGCAATCGCTCCCGCAGCTCGATGACGAAATGGCCGCGGGACCGACCGAACCGCGCGAGCAGGGCGGCATCGCTCACCGGAGCCTCGATCACGGGCGAACCCAACGTGCTCCGAGGAGGAGCCCGCAGACGCCGGCGGCGAAGCAGCAAAGCCCCGTGACGCCGTAGTTCACGAGCGCGAGCCGCGGTGAGCCCTCCTGCAGGAGCCGCGTCGTTTCGTAATTGAAGCTCGAATAGGTCGTGAGCCCTCCCATGAACCCGGTGGTGAGCGCGAACCTGAGGTTCGTCGGGAAGGCGGGAACGCGGAGCGCGACGCTCATGACGAGCGCGATGAGAAAGCACCCCGTCACGTTCACGATCAGCGTGCCGTACGGGAAGTTCGTCCCGAGGCGCTGCGCCGCCCAGAGACTCACGAGGTAACGGACGGCGGTGCCGAGAGCACCTGCAAAACAAATCCAGAAGAACCGTTCCATCGCGACACCTGCCTTTCGGGGCCGGGCGCCGCGGGATTCTTCATGGACTCCTGCGGCTAACCCGCAGGAGTCATTGGTCGCCGCGAAGGACGACGGTTTCGGCGGACTCCACCGCCATCTCGAAGAGTTGTGCCCGAAGGATTCAGCCTCGGGCCGTCGTCGTCAAGCCGTAAGGCGCCGCACTCCTGGTTTAGCTACGCCGCCACACCTGCAAGATCCTCCCGCGCCGCGCATCTTCCACGACGACGCGCGTCGCATCCCGAAAGTAACGAAAGTAGCGGTCGGAGGCTTGCGGGACGAGGCAGAGCTCGCCTCCGGCCGCGATCGCTTCCCGGAGGCCTGCGAGGACCTCGGGCCGATTGCGCTCCATGGCGGGCATCGGGCGTAGCCGTCCGCCCTGCGCGAAGTCCCACAAGAGTGCCCTCCGTTCGACGCGAGTTTCGAAGGCTTGCGCGGGCGGCGTGAAAAACTCGCCGTCCTGGTCCAAGCGATAGACGTACGACGGGTGCACGTCGGCGCACGTGACGTAAAAAGTCGCTTGCCCCACTTCGCCGTCGAGCTCGGCTTGGCGCGCTCCGAGCCAGTTCGGTCGTTCGTGAACGATGCCCCACACTGCGAAATCCCCCGACCCGAGCGGTTCGACGAAGCCGGCATACGTCTCGTGGAAAGCGAGCCAGGCGTCGAAACAGCGGGCGCCCTGCGCGACCACCGACGCTTCCACGAGCTTCGCCGGCAGCGCGGGCAGCCGGGTGAGCGATCCGAGGTAGCGCTCGGCCGTTGCGGTCAGCACGGGTGCGGCCCCGTCCGCCGGTCGGTCTGGTGCGCCGGCCGTCCCATGCTCAGAATCCGACGCCGATTGCTCCCCCGGCGATGAACGTGACGACCGGTCCGTCCACGTCGACACGCGCCAACGCGGACCCTTCGACCACGCGGCCTTGCACGTGGAGCCCGAACTCGAGCGCGCCCCCGAGTCCGCTCCCGCGGCGCGTGTTCGACACGACGTTTTCGCTCGACCCGAGGCATACCTCGTCGCAGGGGATGGTGCGGACGTCGCTCGTCTCCCACTTCGCCGCGCCCAGGGCAAGCGCGGTCGTGAAGAACAGCTTGGGGTCGACTGCTGCGCGGAACGAGAGCCGCGCGTTCGCCGCGTAGAAGCTCCCTCCCTGATTGCCGGCGCGCACGCCCTCGATGCCGGCGCCCAGCCACGAGAGGAGCCAAACGTCCGCTTCCGCGACCCCGCCCCCCGCGACCGATCCACCTTCGCCGATCCCGACCCCGCCGCCGATGCGCAACGTCAGGCGCGGCGGGCGGTCGCGAGCGCTGTCGGGCGCCCGCGCGCTCAAGGCGGGCGGATCGACGGCAGGGAGCGCAGTCGTGGCCGCGGGTCCGGACATGCGCAGAGCCTCGCACGCATCGTGCCAAACGTGGATCCACGGCGCTTCGCTCGAACGCACCGTTCCGCGATGTTGCTCCGTCGCCCAGTGGGCCGCGGGCGCACGTCGGGGAGCGTGCGTGCCCTTGCCGTTCCGACAATCGAGTATGCTGCACCGGGGCCAATGCTTGATGCCGCCTGAAGTCGTGCGAGCCGTGGCGCTCGCTTTCGATTGGGTTTTCCTTCCGTTCGTCTGTTGCTTGCGTCACCCGCTGCCGCTCGGCGAGGTCGTCTTGCTCGGCGGCATTCTGCTGTTCGCGTGGCTCCGGAGCTTCGGCGCGCCGCTGCAGTTCCTGAGTGAGAAGCGCGGCACGCAATTTTGGGCTGGGTTTGCGGCGACCGTCTGCGTCGAGCACGCGTTTCTGATCGTCTACTTGAACGAAGCGCACCGGGGGTTGCGCGCCGACGTGTGGACGGCGTGGTTCGTTGCGGTTTGGGGCAGCGTCCTCGCGCGCACGGCCTTCGTGCGGCACCGCTCGAAGCGTAGCGCGCAGGCCGGCCAAGCCGGCGACGCGACCCGAAGTCATGCCGCCGGCACATATCCGAAGCTCACGCAGCCGTTACGGCTCGTGGCGACCGACGGCGAGCGCTCGGAGCTCGGTCCCGCCGTTTCGGTCGAGGTCGAACCCTGGCCGTTTCTGGGCGGAGCCGCGCTCGCGTGCTGCGGGGCCGTCGCGGTGTACGGCGCCGTGCACTTCGGCGCGCGGTTCATCGATCCGGAGCTCGAGCGGGTGTGGCCTTGTTGGGACCCCGGCGCGGTCGACGCGGGCCCGCGCGTGGTCACGCCGACGCTGCACGTCCTGGCGGCGCTCGTGGTGGGCGTGGTCCTCCTGGAACTCGCGCTCTTGCGTCGCGCGGCGAGCGCCGCGAACGCGCTCTGCTCGCTCTTGTGCTTGGTGACGGCAGTGACGGGCGCGAGCAACTACTGGCTCGGCGGCGCAGGCCCCGCGTTGGTCCTGATCGTCGTGCTCTCGTGGATTGCCGGTCGCGAGCTCTTCGCGATTCGCATCGCGGATCTCGCCTCGTTCTACGACCGTCCGCCGCCGTATCCACCGGCCGCGCCACTCGGCGAGGGGCCGCTCCCCGGCGACGCGCTGCTCGTCGATCGCTTGGCGACGAGCGCGAACGCGTTGCCCGGTTGGCCCGGCAACTTGGGTGAGAAGAGGCCGCTCATCCTCGTCTGCACGAGCGGCGGCGGCATTCGCGCCGCCGCGTGGACGGCGGGAATCATGGGCCGGCTCAGCGACGGCGTGCGGCACTTCGCCGAGCTCACGCCCATGGTCACGGGCGCTTCGGGCGGCATGGTCGGCGCCGCGTTCTGGCTCGCCTGGCAGCGCGAACGCACGAACGGGCGCGAGCTCGGCGCCGACCGGCTCCTCGCCGCCGTCACGGGCGAAGCCATCACCGCGAATTCACGGACGCTCGTCTTGAACGATATCCCGGCCGCACTGCGCTACGTCGTGAACCGGCGCGATCGCAGCACCGCACTCGAGTCACGCTGGGAAGCGAATGCGCAGGAGAACATGCAGTGCTCGCTCCGCGTGCCGCTCGCCGATTTCAAGGCGAGCGCGGCGCGCGGCGAGCTCCCGTCGCTCGTCTTCTCGCCGGTCGTGGTCGAGGACGGCCGGCGGCTCCTCTTCGGCAATTTGCGGCTGCCCACCGTCTCGCAAGCCGAAGCACGCTGGCTCTCGCTCGCGCCGGGAGCAGCGGCGGGGCGCAGCGTCGCGTCCGACAGCGCGTACCACGCGAGCGAGCTCTTCGGTGCGAGCGCCGACGACGTCACGCTGCTCACGGCGGCGCGCTTGTCGGCGTCCTTTCCCTACGTGAGCCCGGCGGCCGTCCTTCCGACGAACCCGCGGCGGCGCGTCGTCGACGCCGGCTACTACGACGACTACGGCGTGGACCTCGCGACGGGCTGGCTACGCGAGGCCCTCGAACATCATCACGAGTGGCTCGCGCGGCACGTCTCCGGCATCCTCGTCATCCAGATCCGCGACGAACCGTCGGCGCTCGATCCCGGCGCCCCCGACGCCTCCGGCGGGTCGCCGCTCGGACGCGGCCTCGAGGGACTCACTTCGCCGATCCAAGCGGTGTTCGCCGCGCGAGACTCCTCGATGCGGCTACGCAACGACGCCGCGCTCGACGCCGTGATGAACGCGTACGAGCGCGCCTGCGGCCCGAACTTCGTCTTGACGCAAGTGTACGAGCTCAAGCGCGGCCTGAGTCTCAACTGGTACCTCGCCGGCATCGAAATCGAGCGCATCGGGGCGCAGCTCCGATCGCAAGCCATCACGAGCAAGATCGACGAAGTGGACGCGTGGGTCGGCGCGCACTTGGAAGCCGACTGAACGCACGTCTCGCGAAACCGCGGCGCAACCGCCCGCCGAGCTCGGCGCCCTCGACCCCGAGCGCTCGTTCCGACGCCAAAGATTTACCCATCCTCGGCGCCGCCGGGCGAAATCACGGGCAGAATCACGCGGAAGGCTCGCGCGCCGTTGCGCGCGGCGGCGCCACAAGTTCGGCGGTCAAGAGGTGACTATTTCCGCGAGCCCACGCCGGCGTCAGACCACGGGTGGATGCGGACCGAGCCGAAACGTGTGGGGAACCCGGAGGTCGCAAAACGTGCGACTTTCGTGGGCGTGAACGTCAAACGATCAGTGAGAGCGAGACACGTCGCGTGGAAGCTACCGGCGCGCGTCGCGTGGCTCTTCTTGTTGGGGGGTCTGGGCGGCTGCTTCTCGCCCGATCTTTCGAGCGCGGAGTGCTTCGCGTGCGCCGACAACGGCTGTCCGGGCAACCTCGTGTGTCGCTCCGGCTATTGCGTCGACCCGAGCTCGCCGAACGCGTGTTCGAGCGCGGGTGGGTCTGGAGGCACGACGAACAACGGCGGCGCCGGCGCGGGTGAGTCGAAAGGAACGGGCGGCACCGGCAACGTCACGAACGGCAGCGGCGGTACTGACACCGCGACCGACGGCGGCGCGACCGACGGAGGCGTCTCGAACGAGGGCGGCGCGAGCACGGGCGGCAAGGGCGGCTCCGGAACCGGCGGCAGCGCGAGCCCCGTCGGCGGCTCGCCCGCGGGCGACGGGCTCATGCTCGACTTCGTTCCGCCGAATCTCTGCACCGGCGTGGCGGAGACTCTGACGCTGAAAGCGCACGGGGGCGCGCAACCCTACACGTTCAGTTTCGTCGGGGATCCGGCGGGCCTCGAGCTGACGACCAACGGCACGAGCGCAACGGCCCGTGGCACGTTCAACGACGCGGGCGATTTTCCGGTCACGGCTCGCGTCACGGACAAGAGCGGCTTCAGCGTCGACCGCATGGTCCAAATCCACGTTGCCGAGACGCCCGTTTTGGACACGACGAGCCTGCCGGACGTCTGCCCCGACGAGGTCTACGACGCTGCGCTCACCGCGCACGGCGGGGATACGCCGGATTACGAGTTCGCGGTAGACGGACTCGACGGCACCGGACTCACGGTGAACGACAATCACCTCGGGGGTCGCTTCGTGAATCAGAGCGGCGCGGCGGCGCACACGGACGCGGAAGTCACCGTGACGAACGACGGCTGCTCCGCTTCCGCCGATCTGACTCTCACGGAGAAGTCGGCGACCGACCCGAGCTGTCCGCGCCTCGATTTCGGCGACAATCTCGCGCTGCCTCCCCCGTGCGCCGGCGAGGCGTACTTGGCGAGCTTCAGCGTCGTCGGCGGGACGCCGGGCTACGAGCTGACGCTCGTGTCCGCGCCCGACGGGCTCGCGCTCGACACCGGTGCGTTGGACCTTTACGGACCGGTCACGAGCGGCGGCACCGTCACGATCGACGTGAAGGACGGGAGCAATCGCACCATCGAGAGTGATTTCGCCTTGGCCGCTCCGCGCCAAAGCTGTTGGCTCGCCTTCCTCGCGCCGAGCACCGCCGCCCAACTCAAGCTGCTCGATCCGTTGCTCGGCAACGCGTACACGGTTCCGGCCGACAGCAGCGGCGATCCCGTAACCGACTTCAAGTTTTCGCCGAACGGGCGGCTCATCGCCTACCGCACGGGCACCGATCCTTCGAGCGAAAGCCTTTCCATCCTCGAAGTGTCGACGCGACGCGCGCAGCACTTCGACTTCGTGGGCGTCCAACATTACGCGTGGTCGGACGACTCCGCGACGCTCGCGGTCGGATTCGACGGCGACGGCGCGCGCTACCTCGGCGGAGTAGACACGTCGGGCGACGGCGGCTCGAGCTCGACGCTCAGCTTTCCGGAGCTCGACCCGATCCAGGCATACGTTGACTCCGATTTGGCGTGGTTCGCCGGCCCGAACCTCGCCTTCTTCGAGGCGGACGATCCCGAGGTGGACCTCGTCTTGACCTCAAGAACGTCGACGACCTTCGCGCCGCTCGACGTTCCCGATGACGGCCTTTATCTCGATGCGACCACCTACTTGCGCCCCGCACCCGACGGCGTCTTCGCGATGACGCCGCCGAGTTACGTCATCCAATATTTTCCGTCGGATCTGGGGAGCAGCATCGTCCACAACGGCGTCCTGGTCGCCCCGAACGGACTCTTCAGCGCCCGGCAGGCGGACGACACCCTGAGTATCTTCGAGCCGACGACGAAGACCGGTTCGCCGTTGAAGCCGAACCCAACGCCGGACGGCAGTGCCACTGGCTGCGACGCGCTCGTTGCGTGGGCCCCCGACGGGACGAGGCTCATCTGCACGCACACGAAAGCGAGCGACGCGACTCAAGCGGAGCTCGTCGCCTTCATCCTCAATCCCGCCACCGGGACGGTGACGAATTCGTTCGCCGTGAACGGGAGCTACGGACTCTCCGCCGGGACTCAAACGGGTCTGTCGAGCCTCTTTTCACCGAGCGGCGCGAACTTCGCGTTCGCGACCGACGACGCCATGTACTCCGTGCCGATCGTCGAAAACACGTCCGCGAGTCTGATCATCAACTACGACACGACGAACGGCGGCACCGATGCCGTGCTCGCCTACTCGCCCGACGAGCAATACCTCCTCGAGCAGCGCGGCACCCTGCTCAATCTGTTTGCGCTCGATCGCACCAACCTCGGGGGCAT
Organism: Polyangiaceae bacterium; assembly: GCA_035499895.1. Lineage (GTDB taxonomy): Bacteria > Myxococcota_A > Polyangia > Polyangiales > Polyangiaceae > PMG-095. Next base: position 11,425 of record DATJXW010000341.1, read on the forward strand.
CATCAACGCCGGTGAGGCGCCGCCGCCGGCTCCGACTTGTAGCGACGACCTCCAAGCGCCCGAGGGCACGTTCTGCGGGGAGTATCGCCAGCACGCGGCCTTCGCCTGGTCGCGGGATTCGACGATGGTCGCCGTCGGCACCGCCGACGGGAGACTACTCGTGAAGGACTTGCGGTTCGTCCGGCAGCTCGCGGTGTTGACCACGGAAGCTACCGCCGCGTGCGGATCGCCTTGTGACGCAGGGGGAAAGTTCGCCTTCCAGCCCTAGTTTCCAAGAACCCCAACCCTCGAGAGAAGAATCACCATGACCATCTCCACCACCTTCACGGCCACGGGCAAGAGCTCGGGCACGAGTCCTCTCCAGCTCACCGGCTCGGCCGGCTCCCCCGTTTCGGACCTGGACACGCTCAACCTGCGGAAGAAGAGCCCGATTGGCGGGACGATTCCGGACGGCAACGAAGTCGGCGCGTTGAACGTTCCGGATCCGCTGTTCACCACGCTCGTCGGACAAGCAGTGCCCTTCAATCTCACCCTCATCGGAACCAACACGAGCGGTGTATTCACGGTCACCGACATCCAATTGGCGCCCGGCGCCCGGCGCATGGCAAGCGACGTCCAAGGCATTTCGGGCTCGGCCGCGGCCGCCGAACCGCTCGGCCAGGACGCGTACCTGCAAATCATCTCCGAGCTTCGCTCGCTCAATCAACGCATGGGGTCGATCGAGCGACTCCTCGCGACGCAGGGCATCCACGAAGCGCCGACCGGCACATGAGCAGGCGCGGGGGCTCGTCGGCTCAGGGGGGGGATGCGGGGGAAGATCGAAAAGATCCGCGACGCGTGAGCCCGAGCAGATGCCACGCATCGCGATACGGTTCGAGCGCTTCGGCGGCGCTGCGCTCGGGCCAGTGACGATTGATGGAGAGGTGCGCCGCGACGATCGGCGCGGGGACGACGAAGCACGCCGGGTCGCGACCCGCCCTGAGGTCGACGAAGACGTGCGCGTGGTTGCGTGAATCGGTCGAGCGGTCGCCCGGGCGGCTGGTCCACGCGTCTCCGTACCGGCAATGAACCCGGAGCAGGGCGACGCGCGTGCCGTGCGGGCTGCACGCAATCACGTCGGCATGCGAGTTCGAGGCGCGATCGGCGTCGAAGCCGCGCTGAGCGAGCTGAAAGAGCACGAAGTACTCCGCAGCCGCCCTCGGGTCCACGGCCGCGGAGTCTAACGCCGCGGCACGCAGCGGGCGTGAGCGCGGTTGCTCCGCTCAAATACGGTTCGCCGGGCGCCGGGCATAGCGCGCTCGCCTCGAAACGCGGCGGTCGCGGACTTTGCGCGCTGGGTCGATTTTTGCGACGACGTCGGACGCTCGACGGAGTGGTCAACGTCCCGTTTGCCCGCTAGAACCCGACTAATCCCATCGCGCCGGTCGGTTTAGTCATCAACGCGCGCGCTCCGAGCGCACAGGCAGACTGAAATCAATGTCCCTCACACATCTCGAACTCCTCGAAGCCGAGGCCATTCAAATCATGCGGGAGGTCGTCGCCGAGACCGAGAAGCCGGTGATGCTCTACTCGATCGGCAAGGACAGCGGCGCGATGCTCCATCTCGCGAAGAAGGCGTTCTATCCCGCGCCGCCGCCCTTCCCGCTCCTCCACGTCGACACGACCTGGAAGTTTCGCGACATGTACGCGATGCGCGATCGCATGGCGGCCGAGAGCGGGATGGAGCTCTTGGTTCACAAGAACCCGGACGCGATTGCAAAAAACATCAATCCATTCACGCACGGCTCGCAGGTCCACACCGACATTTGGAAGACGGAAGGCCTGAAGCAAGCGCTCGACAAGTACGGCTTCGACGCGGCGTTCGGCGGCGCGCGTCGTGACGAGGAGAAGTCCCGCGCGAAGGAGCGCGTGTTTTCCTTCCGCAGCGCGCAGCACCGCTGGGATCCGAAGAACCAGCGCCCGGAGCTCTGGCGCCTTTACAACACGCGCAAGCAAAAGGGCGAATCGATCCGCGTCTTCCCGCTCTCCAATTGGACCGAGATGGACGTGTGGCAGTACATCTACCTCGAGGGCATACCCATCGTGCCGCTCTATTACGCGGCTGAACGCCCGATCGTGGAGCGCGACGGGGCGCTCATCATGGTCGACGACGATCGCATGCCGCTCAAGCCCGGGGAGAAGCCGCAGCAGCGCATGGTGCGCTTCCGCACGCTCGGCTGTTACCCGCTCACCGGCGCGGTCGAGTCGCACGCGACGACGCTGCCCGCGATCATTCGCGAGATGCAGGCGAGTGAAGTTTCCGAACGCCAGGGCCGCGTGATCGACTACGACTCACCCTCCTCGATGGAGCAGAAGAAGCAGGAGGGTTATTTCTGATGCGACCGAACGCACAAATCGACACCGCGATCGACGCCGATCTGCGCGTGGCGAAGAGCCTCCTCCGCTTCAACACGTGCGGCAGCGTCGACGACGGCAAGAGCACGCTCATCGGCCGCATGCTGTTCGAGTCCGGCGTCATCCCGAAGGATCAGCTCGCCGCGCTCGAAGCCGACTCGAAGCGCGTCGGCACGCGCCCGGGCGAGCTCGACTACGCGCTCCTGCTCGACGGCCTTTCGGCCGAGCGCGAGCAGGGCATCACCATCGACGTTTCTTACCGCTTCTTCGCGACGGACAAGCGCAAGTTCATCGTCGCCGACACGCCGGGGCACGAGCAGTACACGCGCAACATGGTGACGGGGGCGTCGACCGCCGACCTCAGCATCATCTTGATCGACGCGCGCAAGGGCGTGCTCACGCAAACGCGCCGTCACAGCTACCTCGTGTGGCTGCTCGGCATCCGCAACGTGGTGCTCGTCGTGAACAAGATGGACCTCGTCGAGTACTCGGAGGACGTCTTCAAGAAGATCGAGGCGGACTACCGCGCGTTCGCCGAGCAGCTCGGCTTCGACGAGATCACGTGCATCCCCGTGTCGGCCGTGCGCGGCGACAACATCATGAAGCACTCGGCGGCGACGCCCTGGTACCAGGGCGCGACGTTGATGGGGTTGTTGAACGAGGTGCAGGTCGATCATTCGCGACTCCGCAGCGACCCGCTGCGGGTTCCGGTGCAATGGGTGAATCGCCCGAACCTCGATTTTCGCGGCTTCGCGGGCACGATCGTCGCCGGCACGGTGAAGCCGGGCGACACCGTGCGCGTCCAGCCTTCGAACAAGACGACCAAGGTCTCCCGCATCGTCAGCTTCGACGGCGATCTGCAGGCGGCCACGGTCGGCCAGTCGATCACGCTGACGCTCGCCGACGAGGTCGACGTCTCGCGCGGCGACCTGATCGTCACGGCCGACGCGCCGGCCGAGATCGCGAACCAGTTCGAGGCGACGGTCGTGTGGATGAGCGAAGCGCCGCTGCTGCGCGGCCGCAGCTACTTGATGAAGATCGGCACGAAGACGGTCACGGCGACCATCGCGCCCATCAAGCACAAGATCAACGTGAACAACCTCGAGCAGGTGCCGGCGGCGACGCTCGGGTTGAACGAGATCGGCGTCTGCAATCTCGAGCTCGATCGCCCGATCGCGTTCGATCCGTACAAAGTGAACCGCGATACGGGCGGCTTCATTCTGATCGACCGCATGTCGAACGACACGGTCGGCGCCGGCATGCTGCATTTCGCGCTGCGCCGCGCGCAGAACGTGCACTGGCAGGCGCTCGACGTGAACAAGTCGGCGCGCTCGGCCATCAAGGGTCAGAAGCCGTGTCTGCTCTGGTACACGGGGCTTTCCGGCGCCGGTAAATCGACCATCGCGAACCTGGTGGACAAGAAGCTCCACAGCATGAATCGCCACACGTACCTGCTCGACGGCGACAACGTGCGGCACGGCTTGAACAAGGATCTCGGCTTTACCGCGGCCGATCGCGTCGAGAACATCCGGCGCATCGCCGAGGTGGCAAAGCTCATGGTCGACGCCGGGCTCATCGTGAGCACCGCGTTCATCTCGCCGTTCCGCGCCGAACGCGAGATGGCGCGTTACCTCTTGCCGCCGGGCGAGTTCATCGAGATCTTCGTCGATACGCCGCTCTCGGTCGCCGAGCAGCGCGACCCGAAGGGCCTCTACAAGAAGGCGCGGCGCGGCGAGCTCAAGAACTTCACCGGCATCGACTCCCCGTACGAGACGCCGGAGAAGCCCGAGCTCCGTCTCGACACGACGACGCTCTCGCCGGAAGCGGCGGCCGAGCGCGTCGTCGCGTTCCTGCAGGCGCGCGGGGCGCTCGAGGGTCCCGGATGACGCTCTATTACGTGTTCAACGGCGACGCGGACGGGCTCTGCGCGCTCCAGCAGCTCCGCCTCGAGCGGCCCGGCGTGAGCACGCTCGTCACGGGCGTGAAGCGCGACATCGAGCTCCTCGCTCGGGTGCAGGCGAAGTCCGGCGACGAGTGCGTGGTGCTCGACGTGTCGCTCGACGTGAACCGCGCCGGGCTCCTCGCCGTGCTCGCCGCCGGCGCGAAGGTCCGCTACTTCGACCACCATCACGCGGGCGACGTGCCGAGCGACCCCGCGCTCGAGCCGCACCTCGATCCGAGTCCGACCGTGTGCACGAGCCTGCTCGTCGATCGTCACCTCGGCGGACGGCGGCGGCTCTGGGCCGTGGTCGGCACGTTCGGCGACAGCTTGACGGACGAGGGCAACGCGCTCGCTCGCGAAGCCGGGCTCTCCGACGCCGACGCGCGCACGTTGAAGGACCTCGGCGTGTGCATCAACTACAACGCGTACGGGGAGACGATCGCGGACCTGCACGTCCCGCCCGCCGCGCTCGCCGAAGAGATGCGGCCCTTCGAGGATCCGCGCGATTTCGCGCTGCGCTCGGACACGTATCGCCGGCTGCGCGACGGTTATCAGCACGACATGCAACTCGCCGCGAGCCTCGCGCCGGAGCGTTCGGCGCCGGGCGCCGTGCTCTTCATGCTACCGGACGAAGCATGGGCGCGCCGGGCGAGCGGCACGCTCGCGAACGATCTCGCCAAGGCGCACGCCGGAAGCGCGGTCGCGATCGTTTCTCCCAAAGCGCAAGGCGGCTTTCTCGTGAGCTTGCGCGTACCGAAGGAGTCGAACGTCTCGGCCGAGGCGTTCGCGCGCCGCTTCCCGACGGGCGGCGGCCGCCGCACCGCGGCAGGCATCAATCACTTGCCGGCACCGGAGTTCGAAGCGTTCGCCTCGGACTTCACGCAAGAGTTCCGCTCGGTGTGAGCACGCGGGCCCGCGCTCAGCGGATTTTTTAGAACGTCCCACCGAAGGACGCGCGCGGCCCGTGGAAAATGTCGGTCTCGCCGAGCCGCACGATGGTGTCGCCGCTGTCCTTCGACTGGAACGTCGAGCTGATCGACTGCGCGTGATAGCTCACGTCGAAGTACGCGTTCAGGCGCGAGTCGAGCGCGCCGATCTGCCAGCGCATGCCGAGCGCGCCCGCGAACCCGAGTCCGATACTGTAGCTGTTCGTGTACGCTTGGTTGTCCGGCACGTCGAGTCCGTCCGGGTCGCGCAACAGGTAGTAGCGCGTCGGGCCGTAACCGACCGCCGCGTCGAGACTCAGATACGGCGTGAAGCCGCCCGACAAGCGGTGATCGAAACGCCCGGTGAGCGCGCCCATGAAGTAGCGGGTGCGCATGCGCTGCGGCGGCGTCTCGGCCGAATAGACGTACGCGGCGCTGTCCGCGCCGGGCGTCGAGTTCGTGAGTTGGTAGAGAATCCGCGGCAGCGTGTAGTCGAAGTAGCGGAAGCCGACCGTGAACGTCTTCACGAGCGGACCCTGCCGCGGCGCGAGGTCGTAGCCGATATCGACCTGCGTCATGTCGAGCGTCAGCGGCGCCTCGGCGAGCACCGTGCCGTCGGCGACGAGCACGTCGCGGACGTTGCCGTGCGTGAAGTGCGCGACGCGGACTCCGGCGTGAACGCCCGCCACGTTGAGCGCGGCGTCGAGCGCGTCGCTGAACGCGTTCTTCACGCCGAGCGCGCTCGCGAGCGAGCTCTGCTCGATGTCGCCGCCGCTCTTGTACACGCGGTTCGTGGCGTAACCGAGGTTCAACCCGAGCGCGTTCGCCCAGTGCGGAAGATCGAACTTCGCCGAAGCGCGCACGGAGGCGAGCACGATGGGCTGAATCGAGTATTCGAGCTTGGTGAGGCGACCGGTGTAGTCGTACGTGTCGTTGCCGCTCGAGCCGCTCGTGTCGTCGGCGATCGCCGAATAGAACAGCGCTTCGGCGCCGCCCTGCACGTCGAGGTGCAGCGAATCGAGCGCGAGGCCGGTGATGTCGTCAACCAAGCCGTCTTTGAAGCGGAACGCCGCCGTGTCGGCGAGCTCGACGGCGTTCAATTGCCGGAGCCGCTCGAAGAGCTCCTTCAAATTCTGCGCGCTCGCCTGGAGGGAACGGTAGATTTCGCCCGCGTCGGCCGGGAGCTCGCTCGCGAGCTCGGCCGTGTCCGGCGCGCCCTTGAACCACTGCGCGGGCGTGAGCGAGCTCACCTCGAGGTAGATCACCATCGCGAGCGACATCGCCTCGTCGGCGAGGCGCAGCGCGACGGCGGTCACGTTGACGGCGTCCCGCACGATCTGGGCGTTCAGCGGATCTTTGAGATCCGCCGCGCTCGGCGCGTGCTCGAGCCCGCTTTGCAAGCGGGCAATCTGGTCGCGAAGCTCGGTTTGCGACGCCTCGACCCGCGAGACGGCGGCCGGGTCCGCGTTTTCGTCCGTGGCGAGGGCGGCGCGTTCACGGTTCGCGGCCGCGAGCGCATCGACCAGCCGCTGTTGCGCGGCCGCGCCCTGGTTCGCGAGTCGCGGATTCACCAGCGCGAGCGCGTCGAGAATCGAAGGATAAGTCGGGACGACTTGCCCCGCGGGACCGACGGCCGGCGTCGCGTGCCGCAAGACGGAATCGATGTGCTCGGCGTAAACCGCCACGAACGACGCCCGGTCGGCCTGCTCGGTCAAAAGGTCGCGCGCCTGCCGCGCTTTCGCGGCGTCGAGCGGCAGGTCGGCGAGCCAGGGCGCGCCCGGCTGATACGGCGTCGCGCCGAGCAGGTTATTCACGAGCTCGAGGGCGTGCTTCATCTGCTCGACGTGCTGGCGCAAGAGCCGGGGGCTCGGCTCTTCCCGCTGGTACATGCGTACGGCGCGCACGTTGGGCCCGCCGCCGGCGCAGCCGGTCGCGCACGCGCCGCCGAGGCACAGCGCGAGCAGGTGAACGCACCGCGCACGCGTCCTGACGTTTCTCGTTCGTGTCAAAGCCCTCGCCAAATCCACAATGAAGCGCGGGAGCCGTAACACCCGCGAACGCGATCTGTCAATCGCGTCCACTCGCGGTGACCAAAGTGACTACTCCGCCCCTCGGTCTCCACCCCTCGGTCATCTGTCGTCCAGCACTCACGATGACGCCGTCACACTCGAGGCTTGCTGTCCCGAAAATTCGGGGATAGGGCCTGAGTTTCCGGTTTGGTCCCGGCCTTTCGGGCAAGGGCGCGCGCAAACGAGGAAGCAGCGCACGCGACGTGGCGTAGGAAAGCTGCGGTTCGGATTGGTGGCTCAAGAAGGGAGCTTCGTCAGATGGCGAATACGAAATCACGACGTTCAGCGGTTCACGGCCTGGCAATCTTCGTCGTCGCGGGTGCGGCAGCGGCCCCGGCCGCCGCGAACCCGCCGGCCCTGACCATCCCGGAGTGCGCGCAAGCGTCCACCATTCGCTCGACCATCGATCCGAAGAAGAAGGACGCGAAGCAGAAGACCGAGCAGGCCGCGCGCCTCCAGCAAATCTGCAACCAAAAGTATGCCGCCGCGTCGCGAGCGAGCGCCGCTCAGCCGGCCTCGAACACGCGTGCTCAACCTGCAGCGCAGCCGCGAAAATCGTCGGCTCTCGGCGGCCTCGGGTCGCTCTTCAACGTGCACACCACCTCCTCTTCGGCGCCGCAGTACACGCGAACGAACGCGAACACCGTGCAGCTCTTCGGCCCCGCGGCAGCGCCGGGCACGCAATACGCGTCGGCTCCCGCGCCCGCGCCTCCGCCGGCGGCAACCGGCGCGACGACGACGACCTCGAGCCCGTCCGCGAACTCGAACTCCGGCGCGACGGCGACCGCCGGCGGCGCGGCCTCGTCGAGCACGCTCACCCCGGATCAGCTCAACGTCTTCGGCGTTCAACTCTACGAGAGCCTGAAGCTCCCCGCGTGCGCACAGGGCGTCGTCGAGCTCGGCGACGCGCACTCTTACGAAAGCGCGGGCAGCCGCACGGCCACGTCGCCGAGCGCGCCGTGCGCCGAGACCAGCACGGCGGCGCAACCGATCGCGCAGCGGTTCGCCGGGCTCGACGGCGGCGCGCTGCCCCGGAACGTGAAGTTTGCGCTCGTGCGCCTGCCGAGCAACCGTTGTCCGAGCTGGATGAGCGCGAGCTGCACGCTCGGCGTCGTCTCGCAAGGCGGCATCGTCGTCGGCGTGTCGTTCCTGACCGACCCGGCGCGCGATCGCACGGTGGAACAGACGATCACGTCGAAGTTCGGCTCGTCGCCGAGCGGCGCCGACCCGGCCAAGTGCGACGCGGCCTCGGCCGGTTCGTCGAGCGGCGCCAAATCGCAGCTCACGGACCGCACCTGGGACCTGACGGATCTCATGATCCGCTATCGACCCCTGAACGGCCTCACCTGCTCCTCTCAGGGCCGCGTCTTCGTCGACGCCACGCCCATGAAAAAGCTCAGGGACCAGCGCTCGGCGGCGAGCGATAAGTCGGCAGGCGGGGCGACCGCCGAGCCGAAGATGTAACCATAACCCTACTTAGTTAGTGTATTATTTAGATTAGTAAATTCAATAGCTTATCAGCTAACTTGATAAGTTTGGTTGACAACTAGCGCTCCGAACCGCAGGTTCGTCGGCATGGCTTCTCTGAAGCTCGTCGAACCCGCGGCCCCCGAGATCGATCTGGATGCGCTGAATGCGCGCCTGGCGGAGGCGCCGCCCGAGGCCGTGCTCGAATGGGCGCGGGAGGAGTTCGGTGATCGGCTCATCTTGAGCTCGAGCTTCGGCGCCGAGTCGGCGGTGATGCTGCACCTGGCGAACAAGGTGATCCCCGGCATCCCCGTCGTCTTCCTCGACACGGGTTACCTCTTTCCGGAGACGTATGCGTTCGCGGAAGAGCTCACCGAGCGTCTGAAGCTGAACCTGCGCGTCTATAACCCGAAGCTCACCGCCGCTCGCCAAGAAGCGCTCTACGGCAAGCTGTGGGAAGGCGACGAGCAGGCGCTCGCCCGCTACAACGAGATCAACAAGGTCGAACCGATGGATCGCGCGCTGCGCGAGCTCGGGGCGCGCGCGTGGGTCGCGGGGCTCCGCGGCAACCAAAACTCGTTCCGCTCGGGGCTCCGCCCGGTCGAGCTCCAGGCCGGCATCTACAAGGTGCACCCCATCCTCGGGTGGGACCGCGAGCAGATCCACCATTACCTCCGAAGCAACGACCTCCCGTACCATCCGCTCTACCGGCGAGGCTATCGCTCGATCGGGGACGTGCACTCAACGCGCCCAACCCAGGAGGGCGAGGACGCGCGCTCCGGACGGCGCCTCGGCGTTCACAGCGAGTGCGGCCTGCACCTGCCACGACTGAGCTCGGACGACAGCCTCAAATCGAGCGGCCTCTAGTCGAGCGGGGCGTCTCGGCACGCCCCGGTTCGTACGCCTTGGGACCGCTCGCCTCTGACTGAGATTTCGCAGCGTTGCTGGCAGCGCGCACGGGTCGTTTCGAACGACTAAACGCGAGCCACTTCGCGACGGCGTGATACGGTCCGGGCACCGTCATCGGTCTCCCAATTCCATCGGTTTTGGAGACTCGCTCGGCCCGCCTCCGGACACTGGATCGCCATGAACAGCGTGCTCTCACGAATGGGTCGCATCTACGGGGTGCTGCGCAAGACGCACCACGTCTACGTCATCCCGCTCTTTCTCGCCGTGCTCTTCGGGTTTCTCCGGACGCTCGTCGCCGTGAGCATGGCGCTCGATCACGTGTTCTTTCCGCGGCTGAACCGCACGAAGGCCAAGCGCCCGATCGTGCTCGTCGGCAACCCGCGCACGGGCACGACGTTTCTGCAGCGCTTCCTCTCCGACAACGGCTTCGGCGCCGGGATGGAGCTCTTCTTGATGCTCTACCCGTCGCTCATGCTGCAGAAAATGCTGCGGCCGGTGCTCCCGATCCTCGAAAAGCTCTCGCCCGCGAAATTCCACTCGACCGAAGCGCACCAGACGAGCCTGAGCTCGGTGGAAACCGACGACGTCGGCGTGCTCTTTCGTTACCTCGACGGGTTCTTCCTCTACGGCTTCTTCCTCTCGTTCGAGGAAGAAGACGCGCTTCGCCAATTCGATCCGCGCGTGCGTGACACGTCCGCGCGCGACTACGCGTGGCTCGACGCGCTCTGGCGCCGGAGCCTCGTGCTCCACGACGCCGAGCGCAACATCGCGAAGCTCTTCTCCGTCTCGGTGCGCATTCCGTCGTTCCTCGAGGCGTTCCCCGAGGCGCAGATCCTCTACATGGCGCGCGATCCGCTCTCGATCATTCCGAGCGCGAACAGCCTCGTCATCGGCGTGCTCGATCGCGCGTTCGGCTTCTGGAGCCTGCCGGAGGACGTGAAGAAGCGCTGGCTCGACCGCATGTATCAGGCGTGGATCCTGCTCCTACAGAAGTTCCACGAAGATTGGACGAGCGGCGCGATCGACAAGAGCCGCGTCTACATCGTGCGCTACGACCGCATGATGCTCGACCTCGAAAACGTGATGGACGAGATCTGTACCTTCCTCGGCCGCGAGATGACGCCGGAGCTCCAGGCGACCGTGAAGACGCAAGCCGACAAGCAGCGGGCTTACGAGTCCGAGCACAAGTACAACCTCGCGAAGTACGGCCTCACCGAAGAGCAGATTCGGAAGGACTGCGCCTTCTTCTACGACACGTTCTTGCCGCCGTGGGCGCCTCCCGGTTCGAACGGGGATTCGCTCGCGAAGTCGGCGTGAGGGACGAACGAAAACGGCGCGACGCCCTCTCTCGGAGAGGACGCGCGCCGTTCGCGCGAGCGTCGAGGAATCAGGTGCGCTCGAGATACGCGGTCGTGAAGTATTCGTCCTTCGTGTCGGGGGCGAGCGAGATCTTCTCGGACTCGAAGATGGATTTGCGGCCGTTCTGCTTGTTGACCATTTCCATCTTCATCGGGCGATAGCGCTTGTTCTTCGGGTCGAGGAGCTTCACGTCGCTCGTGTTGAGCTCTTTCAGAAGCTTCCCGCCCATGTCGAAGAACTGCGTGCGGCGCACGGTGTAGGTCGCCTTGCTGATCCACACCGTCTTCTTCGAGTAGCCCTCGGCGTCCGCGGTCGCCTTGTCCTTCGGCGTGACCTCGATGACGTAACAGGGCTCGCCGCCCGCGTCCTCTTCCTTCACGAGGTTGTACGTGTAGTCGTCGAGCGACGGCACGCCGAGGTCGCCGAACGAGAATTCACTGCCGAGGAACGCCTGGTTGCGCTGCGAGCTCACGATGCGGCGCGTCTTCCGCAGAGCGGGCAGGAAGATCCAGGTGTCGTCGGGCTTCGCGTCGTAGTCGAACATCAAGACGCCGGTGCCCTTCACGTCGGCGGGCGCGGTGAAGCGCACGATGCGCTTTTCCGTCTTGCCGCCGTCGAAGAGCTTGGTCGCCATCGTCATGTCGCGCTCGCGCGTGGAGCCCTTGTCGTCGCTCATGATCATCTTCACGACGGCTTCCGACCCGTCGAGCTTTCGCGCCTGGAGCGACTTGTCCATGATGTCGCGCGGCGACGGACCCGCCGACGCGTCAGCCCCACCGAACGCGAGCGCGAGGCCCATGGCCACGGCCAATCCCAACCTTCCAATGCTCTTCCTCACGCGACGCTCGATCATCTTCGATATCTCCGGTTCTGTGGTTCTACGCTCGACGTTCGACGAAAATGCCCGCTCGAATCTTCAGGGATTGGAGGAGCGACACTCGGTGCGCTCGGGATACCACGGGGAAGGCCGCTGGACACTCGAGCCGCGGCGGCTCGCCTCAGAACGCCATCCTGAGCTCACCGTAACCGGCGCTGAGCTCGGAGCGGATGACGCCGAACAGCGTGTCCGACGGACCCTCGTAGATTTCTGCGCCGACCGTGGCGGTCATGTTGTCGCTCAAGGCGTAGGCAATCTTCGGGAAGAGGAGCCACTCCTGAGTCGAAAAGTTGACGAAGGCGAGCGCCGACGCCGTGAGCGTCTGGTGCATGGTCAGCCACTCCACGCGGAGCGACGCCATGTTTTGGACTTGGTGGAGCTGGGAGAAGAGGATTTGGTTCTTCGCACGCAGGACGCCGTCGATCTGGGCTTCTGCTTGGTCGACCCGAGCTGCATTCTGCAACACGAGCTGCTCGGTGTCGGCATTGCCCTCGAGATACTTCTGGTAGTTGATGACGTAGCGGCCGAGGTACTGCGCGATGACGCTCACCTCGCCGAACGTGTGGTCGACGCCGACGACGTACTGAACGTCGGGGTTCGGCGCATAAACGCGATCGCGGAAATGGAGCGGATCGCGATAGGCCGCCTCACCGCGCAGGCCGAGCCAGTCGAAGAGCGTCGTCGCAAAATCGAAGCCGACGACATGTTGGTTGTAGGCGACGCGCGTAATTTCGGCCTGCGCCGCGGCGTTCCCCAAGTTCGTGATTGTCCCGTGCAAGAGGCCGGGCAACGGCGCGTAGCCGTAGACGTAGGACGCCGACATTTCGACGGCCGGGAACTCGAGGTGGATGCGGCCACCCTCCGTGCCGTTTTGGAGGTGCGGCACCGGGTAAGTCGGATCGCCGACGACGACGCGCGGCGGCAACGGCAACGGCGGGAGCTGCGTCGGCTCGTAGAGCGGCATCCACACGCCCTCGAGCCTGAGCGGCTGAAAATTCAAGAACGCGCGCGCGCCGACGTTGCCGACGCGGCGATCGTCCTCCTGCGGCGAATGGACGCGGAAATCGACGGGGGTGAGATTGCTCGTCGGGTTCAGCGCGTCGGCGCGGCCCCACACGACGATCTGCTTGCCTAGCCGCAAATCGAGGGGTCCGGCGTAGAGATTCACGTAGGCCTCGCGCAGATCGACGATGAGGCCGCTCGTGTCGCCCTGAAGACCGTAACGGAGCCGCGCTTCGGCGAACGCGTCGCCGAACTTCTCCTTCTTCAATGTGAGACGGAGCGCGGCCTCGGAGTACGCCGCCTTCATTTCGGCGTGCTGGCGATAGCGCGTCTCCCCCGCGAACAGATCGCCGCGCACGTAGCCGTTGAACTCGGCGCCGGTCGAGGCGGGCGCTTCACTCGCGCCGCTCGCGCTCGCTTCGCCGCTCTGGCTCGCCTCGAAGAGACCGGAGCCGGACGACACCTCCCCGCTCGTGTCGGCGGGGGCGGGCGCACCGGCGGGAGCCGTTGCGTCGTTCGGCGCGTTCGCGGCCGGCGCCGGCGGCGGCGCTTCGCTCGGTGCGGTCGTGCCGTTCGGGGTCGAGCCGGGCGGCGGGGTGGTGCCGCTCGCGTCCGGCGCGGGCGTCGCCGACGGTTGCGCGAACGCGCCGGGCGACGCGAGCACGAGTGCAAACGCACACGCAAGGCACACGCTCGCGCGCTGCCCACGAAGTGAGACTTTGAAATTCATGGATTAGCTAGCCGGCTTGTGTGCGTGCTTGGCGCCGGTCCACACGCCGCTTGCCATGACCATGGAGTAACCGGCGGCGGCGCTACCAAGCACGAATTTGTCACCCGGTTCCACATCGCGTTCGTCGAGCAGGTGCTTGAAGGTAACGCCTACACTAGCGCTCGCCGTATTTCCATAGAGGGCGTGGGAATACACACCGCGGTCTTGGGACACGCCGATGTCGTCCATGATCTTCCGCACCATGATCTCGCTCGGCTGGTGGAAGACGTAGTGGTTCACCTCTTCCGGCTTCCAGCCCGTGACCGTGAGCCGGTCCTTGAGCCAGGGTGGGATGAGCTTGCCGAGCCGCATGAGCTCGACTGACGACGACGTGAAGGTGCCGAGCACCGGAACTTTGCAGAGATGCCAGTGATCGGGCGCCGTGTACGTGTCGATCTGGAGGAGCTTGAGTCCGCCGCCGGGCCACGGGCTGCGCCGCAAGAGGAAGCACGCGGCGCCGTTGCCGATCGTGAGGCCGGCCGAGCGCGCGTAGAGGTCGCGCACGGTTTGGATTTCGTAGCTGAGGTAGGGACCGGCGAGCTCGGAGGTGCAGACGAGCGCGGTGCGATAGTCGTCATGCAGCTGCAGGTACGCCGCCGCGGTCTGCACGGCTTCGAGATGCCCGACGCACGCCGAAGTCACGTCGAACGCGTGCGTGCGCTTGAGGCCGAGCTTCGCCGCCACTTCCATCGCCGTCGCCGGTTCGAAATACTGGCGCGCGATGCCACCACAAATGACGAGATCGACCTCGTCGAGCGTGGCGGCGTTCACTTCGAGGCAGTTTTTCGCGGCCGCCACGGCGTAGTCGGCGACGCACGCCTCATCGACACCGGCCAGATATCGGTACTGCGTCTTGCACAAACCGAACACGTGCTCGATGGCCGATTGGAGCGTGGGCCACTCGCTTGCCGGTCCTTTGTAGAGCGCGCGGACCCGGCTGATGACCTCGGCGTTGTCGACGCGGCTCGCAGGAAACGCGACGCCGGGCTTGGAAAGATGAAACTCGGGTAGGCTCAACAGCTAGCTCCGCTCGGGCGGACGCCACATAGCATCAGGCGGTGTTTTTCGGGGGAACGACGTCCCGTGGACTAAAAAGAATAGGCCCCGGAGCCGCCTCTGTCGAGGCAGCGCAGCTGCAAAATGACACTCACACCTTGTCGCACCGCGACGCTGTGCGGGACGGGTACGTCGCCCGCGCAGAAGCGACAACATGTCGAGGTCAGAAGGGGACAGCGTGAGCGCGTTCGGGTCGGTGTGATCGTCTTCGTTTCGTGACGCGACCGGTCACTTGACCCGATCGGGCGCTCTCCGCGCGTGTTCGGATGCCCGCGGCGCTCGAGCCGTATTCCGCGATCGCCACGGCGTGCGATCGCGCCTGGCATTGGCGGCGCCTCTGGGGTTAACTCCCCGCCATGCGTAACGGCCCCCGGCATCTCTTCCTCACCGCGCATGCCTCGCGCGTTCTCTGTTCGATCGGCGCTCCGGCTCTCGTCGGGTTGTCTTCACTGCTCGCCGGCTGCGGTAGCGACAAAACCGTGTCGCCGCCCCCGCCCCCGCCGAACGACACCGTCTACATCGAGGACGACGAGAACTTCACTTCGCAGAGCACGTTGAAGATCAGCTCGGTCGCGGTGCCGCCCGGCGAGGACGTGAAGCTTTGTTGGAAGGACTTCACGACCGATATTCAGGGGCATACCGTGGATCCGCTGAAGGATATCAACGACGTGAGCTTCATTCGCGTCCTGAGCAACAGCGCGGATGACGTCGCGAAGCTATTGAACGACGGCACCCTGAGCGCGAGCAAAATCGACGGTGATTGGGATATCCAGATGCCGAACGGGACGAGCAACCCGTGCGTCAATCTGTCCGACATGACGATCGCCGCGAGCGGTCCATCGGGGACGCCCCTCGATCCGAAAACGAGCTTCACGACCAGCAGCACGGTCACGTACCTCGTGGTGTTCGCGAACGGCACCGCCATCGGGTACGGGGCGAGGACGATGGTGATCCTTCAGCCCGATGACACGTCTACGACGGGCGAAGTGGACGCCACGAACACCACGGCGACGCTCACCTACTCCGCCACCTTCTCCGACAAGCACGTCTCCGTGAACGCGAGCGAGGCGCAGAACATCGACTGGAGCCACGTCACGACCGGCGGCGCCATGCAGGAGATCAACCGCAACGACGTGAGTAGCGTTCTCATCGGCTTTTACAAGGACATGCAGCCGGCCGAGCTGCAGAAGAACTTCCTCAACCTGGACCAAATGACGGGCACGTATCCGGGAGCGCCCTCAATGTCCTGGCAGGTCGACGTGCCGAGCGGGCAGAGCACGAGCATCGTCGGGGCGAAGGGTCGCAACGGCGAGCCCGCGTTCCAGAACTTCGAGACGACGGATACCGGCACTTGGCTGATGGGCATGTTCTGCAACACCTGTCAGAACCCAGCGCCCGTGATCGTCACGCTGGTGGACCCGCAGGCCTCGCAGTGAAACGGGCCGAGCGCGCCGTCGCGCTGGCTTGCACGTTCTTGGCGTTCGGTTGCGGCGACGAAACGAAGTCGTTCGCGCCGACCGACGTGCAAGCCGGCCCGAATCCGGTCGTCGCCACGCTGACGCAGGTCACGTGGACGACGAGCGCGCCTTCGATTGGATACGTGAGCTACGGCCTCACGCAGAGCCTCGGCACGACGACGACGCTCGAAGCTCAAGACGCGACGACGCACGAAGTGAACCTGTACGGGCTCACTCCGAATACCCAATATTACTATCAGGTCGTCACGTGGGACGGAGCCGACGCCGGCGAGAGCTCGATTCAAACGCTGACGACGGGCGCTCCGCCGAGCGACCTGCCCGCCTTCACGAAAACGGGCGACACGAGCGAAAACGGCATGGACGAGATCGTGCTCTTGCCCGTCACGGTGGGAGCAAGCTCGGTGATCGTGGCCGTCGCGCCGAGCGGTCAGGTGCTCTGGTATCACGTCGCGGACGGCGGACAGACGGTGACGCGCGTGCGCTTCTCGAAAGACGGGACGAGCGTGCTCTACGGCTCGATCGATCCGGCCGGCCAGAACTCGGAGATCATCCGCGTCGCGCTCGACGGCAAGAGCCAAGTCACGTGGAAAGTCCCCGGGCTCGGCCCGGACTTCGTCGAGCTCAGCAACGGCAATTTCGCCGCCATCGTCGCCGATACGCAAACGTCGAACGGCGCGACGCTGAAGGGCGACAAGATCGTCGAAATCACGCCGAACGACCAGAGCACGGACATCGTGAGCATGTGGAGCTGCTTCGATCCGGCGAAGTTCCCCGGCGACGGCACGAACGGCGAGTGGACGGGCGCCGACGCGCTCACCGTGAACGAGGGCGCTTCGACGACGGACGAGTCCGACGACGTGTTTTATCTCGGGCTTCGCAATCTGAGCACCGTGGTGGAAGTCCCGCGTGCGTCCGGCAAGTGCGATTGGGTGCTCGGCGCGGCCGCTCCGACGCTCGCGTTCGACACGGCCGCGAACGCCTTCGTGCATCAGGGCGGCCTGGTGATCTCGGGGACGTCGCTCCTCGTGCTCGACGCGGACGGCGCGCCCGGCACGTCGCGCGGGATGCAATACGCGCTCGATCTGAACGCGAAGACGGCAACCGAGACGTGGACCTATACGCCGAGCCCGGCCGTGCACGTGACGTCACTCGGCGCCGTTTCGCCGCTCACCGGCAACCGCTGGCTCGTGAACTGGTCGACCGCGGGCAAGCTCGAGCTCGTCAACGACATGAATCAAGTGTTGTGGTCGCTCACGGGTCCCGCCGGTTCGACCTTCGGCTACCACGTGCGCACCGACTCCATCGACGCTCCCGAGAACAAGCCGTGATGAAGCAGCCGCTCTTTTTGGCCTCGGCGGTTCTCGCCGCACTCACGCTGAGCGGCGCCGCGCGCGCGGACGGCGGTTATTTCGAGGGCGTGAAGGGCGCGCACGCGAGCGGCCGCGGCGGCGCGTTCACGGCGCGCGCCGACGACGTTTCCGCCGTCGAGCTGAACCCGGCGGGACTCGCGCACATCGACACGACGATCGTCACGATCGGCAATCGCTTCTCCTACAACGAGCGCACCTACCAGCGAAACCCGACGCTCGACTGGGCGCACCCGAACTCGAACGGCGCGCCGCCGTACGTCACGTTCGCGAAGGTCAAGAACAAGACGCCCTGGCAAGCGCTCGATCCGCTCATCGGCATCGCGTCGAACCTCGGGCTCAAGGATTGGGGCTTCGGGTTCGCGGTGTATTCGCCCGCGGGCACGGCGCGCGAGGTGTACCCGGACGACGGCGGCCAGCGCTACATGATGGTGCGCCGCAACGCGCAGATCATCGATTACAACCTGAGCGCCGCGTGGAAGTTCCACGAGCTCTTCGGCGTGGGCGCGAGCCTGCAGTGGATCGCGGTGCCGACGCTCGAGTACGGCCTCGTCATCGACGGTGACCCGTTCGCCAAGGCGGGCAATCCGGTGAGCTCCGATTACGACATCAACGCGCGCGTGAAAGGCCAGGATCTCTTCACGCTGAACGCGATCCTCGGCGCGTGGGTGCGGCCGACGCCGAACTTCGAGTTCGGCGTGTCGGGCCAGGTGCTCCCGAGCGAGATCGACACGAAGAGCAAGCTCTCGGTGAACTTCGTCACCCCGAAGGGCGACTCGGTGACCCTCGTGCGCAACAACGCGCCGGCGAACGACGTGACCCTGAGTCTGCCGCTGCCGATGACGGCGCGGCTCGGCGCGCGTTATCGCTACCTCGACGGCGATCGTGAAGTCTTCGACGTCGAGGTCGACGGCGTTTACGAGACGTGGTCGCGCGTGAACCGCTTCCGGCTCGATTCGAACGGCATCGTCGCGCAGTACCAGAAGCAGTTCGTGAACGTCGGCGTGATCGACATCGCCAAGAATTGGCGCGATACGTTCGGCATTCACGTGGGCGGCGACGTTTCCGTCGTGCCGAAGGTCGCGACCGTGCGCGCCGGCGTCTACTACGAGACGCCCGTCGCCGATCCGTCGTATTCCAACATCGATTTCACGGACGGTCCCGAATTCGGGGGCGCCGTCGGCGGCTCGGTCAACGTGGGCAAAGTCGAAATTTCGGCGGCCGCGGAGTACCGCGCGCAAGCGACGGTCTACGTCGCCGACTCGAACGCCCGCGTTTACCAGCAAGTCCCGGGCTCGACCTGCACGGCGCCGTACGCGGACACGTCCGCGTGCAACGCGCACTACCTCGGCGTGCCCTCGCCGCCCGTGAACGGCGGCACTTACAACGCGTACTCCGTCGTCGCGACGCTCGAAGCGACGTATCGGTTCTGACGCGCCGGCGCTGGGCGCGCACCGCGCGGCGCGTTCCACGAGGGCACGGCGTGGTAAACTCGGCGTCGCATGGCACGCCCTCGCTCGACGGCGTTCGTGGCGCTCGTCGCCTGGACGGCGTTCGCGAGCGCGTGTTCGTCGTCGAGCCCCGCGGTGAACGGCGCGGGCACGGCGAACGGCTACGCCGGAACGGCGGGTTCGGCGGGCGGCTCCGTTACGGGCGGCACGGCGAGCACCGTTGACGGCTCGGGCGGCGCGGCGAGCACCGCTGACGGCTCGGGCGGCACCATGAGCGACGCGGGCGCGCCGGGCGCTGAGCCTCCGTATGCGAACGTCACGGCCGTCGCAGCCGACGGCACCGACGGCGACTACACGTTCAACGTCACCGTCGAAAGCGCGGATATCGATTGTTCGCAATACGCCGACTGGTGGGAAGTCTTGGGTGAAGACGGCTCACTCATCTATCGCCGCATTCTCGAGCACAGTCACACCGACGCGAACGGCACGTCCGACCCGGACGCCCCCGGCAACACCTTCACGCGGAGCGGCGGCCCCGTGCCCGTCGCCTCGAGCGACGTGGTTCTCGTCCGCGCGCACATGAGCGTCGGGGGTTACAACGGCGAGGTCATGCGCGGCACGGTCGACGGCGGCTTCACGAACGCGCCGGATATCGATGCCGATTTCGCCGCCGGCGTCGCGAACGAAGATCCACAACCGGACGGTTGTGAGTTCTGAACGAGCGGCTGAAAAATTGGATGACTTGCCGGGCGGCGGGAGCTGCCCCAAGCTTCGCGCTGCCGTCATGCACTTTGGGAGGCACTTCGTGGCTCGACGCGTGAGCGCCGCCGCGCTGCTCGCGAGCACGCTGACGTTCGGCTGCGGTTCGACGGGCTCGCATTCGACGACCGGCACCGAGCAAGAGCCCGTGAGCTGGAACGGCGATATCGCGCCGATCGTGACGAAGAAGTGCGTCGGTTGCCACCAGACGGGCGGCATCGCGCCGATGTCGCTCGAGACGTACGCCGGCGCCAAGCCCTACGCCGCCGCCATGCTGGGCGAAGTGCTCTCGGGCGAGATGCCGCCGTGGAGCGCGCGCAGCACCGACGAGTGCACGCCGCCCTTTCCGTTCAAGGACGATCCGACGCTCACGCCGGACGAGCTCAATCTCCTCCAAGCCTGGGTCTCGAACGGCGCGATCGAAGGCCCGGCGCCGACACAACCGTTGCCGGCGCCCGCCGATCGCACGCTCGAAAATCCCGATTTGCACCTGACGATCCCGGCGACGATCAACGTCGAAGGCGGGTCCGATCAGCTCCTCTGCTTCACGCTCGATCCGCAAATCGACGAGGACGAGTGGGTGAACGGCGTGCAGGTGAACCCGGGCAATTCCGAGATCGTGCACCACGTGCTCTTGTTCTCGGATCCCGACGGACAGGGCGTGGGGCTCGCGGGCGACCAGGGCTACTACCCGTGCTTCGGCGGGCCCATGCTCGACAACTTCGACCTGCTCGGCGCGTGGGCGCCGGGCGGCGTGCCGACGGTGACGCCGCCGGACGTCGCGCTCCAGCTCCCAGGCGGCTCGCACCTCGTGATGCAGGTGCATTATCACCCGCACGACGGCGTCCACAGCGGGACGGACTCGAGCACCAGCGTGGATCTGCGTTTCGCGCCGACCGCGCCGCGCCTCGTCGGCGAGCTCGCGCTGATCGGCAATTTCTCCCAGCAGGACATGAAGGTCGCGGGCGGCACCGGCTACGGCTTGATGCCCGGGCCGGACGATCCCCCGGGCGGCCCCGCGGAGTTTTCGATTCCGCCGAACGTCTCGAATCACACCGAGACGGAGCGCCTGCTGCTCCAGGCTCAAAATGGCGTGAAGGACTACCTCGTCTGGGGCATCGCAACGCACATGCACTACGTCGGGACGGACATGAAGATCGACCTGCTCCACCCCGACGGGACGAGCGACTGCCTGATCCAAACCCCGAAGTGGGATTTCAATTGGCAGCGCGTCTACTACTACGACACGCCGCTCGCCTCCGCCCCGGTCGCGAACATCGGGGACGTGATTCAGATGCGCTGCACCTACGACAACACGATGGACAACCCGCAGGTCGTGACGGCGCTCGACCAACAAGGCCTGACCGCGCCGCGCACCGTGACGCTCGGCGAGACGTCCCTCGACGAAATGTGCCTCGGCGCGTTCGGCGTCGCCGTCGAGGGCACCGGTCTCGGTCAATAAAAGTCGAACGGACGCCGACATGGGCGTCCGTTCGTGGTGGGCGGCGTGCAGCGGCCGCCGCGACTGAAGTTCAGCGCGCGCCTATTGCGAGCAGGGCTTGAGCACGGTGAGATACCAGGGCGCGGGGTTCGAGCACTGATCCGTGCAGTTGAGCGCGACGATCCACGTGTGCGTGTCGTCGATGCCGGGGAACGCGGCGCCGGTCGGATCCTTCGTCTGCGAGAGATCGAACTTCGTACCGGAGACGACCGGAGCGCTGTACATCGTGTCGGCGATCGTATCGAGGCTCAGGAAGTTCGCCGGATCCTCGAGGTCCGTCGCCGTCTTCGAGTACTTGCCGACGCGGATTTGCGTGATGTAGCTCGGCTCGAACGTGAGACCCGACGAGGTGGTCATCATGTTCGTCCAGTCGATGGTGAGGGCGGCCGTGCCGGTCGGAACGGTCGGCGACGTGAGCGAGTGGAGATCCGCCGACATCTGGAGCTTCGTCGAGTCGGACGTGATGTTCACCTGCGTGTTCGTCGAGGTCGAATCGAGCTGGAACCCCGCGATCATGCGCGTCCCTTTGCCGTAATCCATGCCGTTCGCGAGCATCACCGTGTAAAGGTGCGTGTCGGGCGGGTACGTGTTGATGTCGAGGTACGGATCGATCTGCGCTTTCGTGTAGGGGTAGCCCATGTTCGTGAGCTGATACACGTCCCCGGTCGTGGTGCCGGCCGGGTTCGGCAAGATCGAGGCGATGATGCTGAGATCCGACTGCCCGAGCGCGTCGTCGTTCAGCTTCTTCTCGAAGCTGTCGATCGTGAGGTTCCAGAGCTCGACTTCCACCATGTCGATCGTGGTGAGGTCGAGGTCGTGACCGAGCAGATCCTGCTTCACTCCACTCCAATCGAAGTGAATGTCCGCGCTCGGCTGCACCTTGGTGACTTCGATCGTCAGCGTGCTCGAGAACTTGTAGTTGTTGGTGCTGGTCGCCATGAACGACGTGGCGCACATCGAGGAACCCGTGCCGCTCGAGCCGCCCGTGCCGCTCGAGCCGCCCGTCCCGCTCGAGCCGCCCGTCCCGCTCGTCCCGGCGGTGCCGCCGGTCGCGCCGGCGCCGGTGCCACCCGACGCGTTCGCGTCGTCGTCGCCTTTGCTGCTGCAACCTGCCAGCGCCACGAAAAGTCCCAGCAGAGAAGCTTCAATCGCTCGGTGCATCATCGTGATTCTCTTTTGCATGGTGCTCGAGGGAGGGCAACTCACTTCGGCGGCGGGCCGTACAGCGTCGGACGCCAGATGACGTAGCCCGTTGCCCCGCCCGCGCCCCAGCTGATCGACTGAAGCAGGTTCTTGTTCATGTCGACTTGGTGGATGACGCCTTGAGTCGAATAGGTCACGAGCGTGTTGCCGTTCGGGAGGCGCTGCACGTCGCCCATGATGGCGTTGTTCATGACGCCGGTCGGCGTGTATTCCCAATTCTTCGTCGCCGTTTTCGCCGTCAGGTCGAGCGTGAGCTCGATGGCGTTCGACGGATTCGGCGGCGAGTCGTTGTTGAACATGATGATGTGGTTGGCGCTCAGGATGTCGAGATTGTGCTCGGTCTTCCAGGTCGCGGCGTCGCCCGTGAATTGATTGTCGCTGCCGCCGCCGAGCAGCCACACGATCTCGCCGGTGCGTTTGATCTTCACGTACGCGTTGTGATCGGGGTCGGACCAGATGAGCGTGTCGTCGTCCTTCGAATACTCGACCGCGTTGCCGTGACAGGCGCCGCTCGAAAACGCCGTGCCGATGTTCATGACGGTCGTCGTCATGCCGGTAGAAGGGACGTACTGCTTGATGTCGTCGCACATGTTCCCGTTCGTGCCGTAGGCGACGAAGTACATCGTGCCGTCGGGCAGGATCGTGAAGTCGTGGTTCATGTTGGTGAAGCTCGAGCTCATGTCCGTGGCGCCGGTGCCGTCCATCGCGACCTTCACCATGTGCGCCGTGCCTTGCGGCACGTTGCCGTGCGCAATCCACATGTAGTTGCCGTCGTAGCTCATGCGCGCGCGCGTGATGTCGCTGAACGAAGACACGACCGTCTTCGGGTCGAACCACCAGACCACGTCGTTGTCCTTGTCGAGGATGAACGCGACCTGCTTGCCCGCGTACCACTCGCTCACGATGAAGCCGCCGGCGAGCGCCGCCGCGTTGTTCGTCACGATCGTCGCTTTCGGAATGCCGTTCGCGATGTCGCCCGTCATGAGCGTCTGGTCCGGCCCGGTACACGTGGTCCCGCCGCTGCCGACGACGACGCGGTAGTGGTACGTCTTCGTCGGCTTCATGCCGAGAAGGAGCGTCCCCTTCGTGTTGGTGAGGTCGACGGGCGCCGTGTAGCCGTACGTGGTGTCGAGACCGAAATCGATGTGAGCGCTGTCCACGCCGGCCATGGTCGTCGTGTACGTGACGGTGAACACGGTCGAGATCGCCATGCTCGCCGTCGCCGTCGCGGTGATCGTACAGTTTGCCGAAGCCGTGCCGCCGGCGCCCATGCCGGCGCCGCCGATCGTCGAGCTGCCCGCGCCGCCGCCCGTGCCCGTGATGCCCGCGCCGCCCATCAACGTGCCGGTGCCGGCGCCGCCGCCCGTCGCGCCGGTGGTGCCGCCCGTGGTGCCGCCGGTCGTGCCGCCCGTCGCTCCGCTGCCGCTGCTCCCGCCGGTGCTCCCGCCCGTGCCGCCCGTCGCGCCGCCCGTGCCGGGATGACCCGCGGTGGCGACCGAACCACCCGTGCCGGTGGCCGTGCCCGCGACGGCGCCCGAGCCCATCGGCGAAGTGCCACCGCTGCCCGTCGTGCCTCCGGAGTTGGTGCCGCAGGCGGCGGCGACGAGCGCGGCGCTCGAGGTGAGGAGCAACACGGTGGAAAGATGCGAACGGATCATCAAGAGTCTCCTTGTGACGGTCTTCAGGGCACGGAGTCGGCGCGCGAGGCGCCGTGGGTCATTGGGCAGGTAGGGTGCTGTCGGCGCACGAAGCTGGACGGTCGTTCTCGTCCACCTCGGTGAGAGAAAGGTTCGGCGCTTCGACGGCGACGACCGGGGACGCCTCCACCGACACGCAGTAGGGCTTCGTCGGATCGTCGGGGCACGGCTGGCACGTCACCCTGCAGCTCGGATCCATGCAGCTCGACGGCGTGTACGCGCTCGCGAACGCGGTGCACACCGAATCGGCGTCGCGACTCGGCCCGAGCGCGGAGAAGAGCACGGCGAGCTGCCCGAAATTCATCGTCGCGTCGAGCGTGCCGCTCGGCTTCGCGTCTCCGTTCGGCAGAATGTTCGTGAGCTTCAGCCCGAACACGTCGCCCGTCACCTGCAGCGGGCTCGGTTGCGCCGTCTGATTCGTCACGTGCATGCGGATCTGCGCGGGGCCGATGGCGCTCGCGGACCCGGACGCGTCGAGCGTGAGCTTCGTCGTCGGGCTGCAGAGATCCTGCGTCGCATTCTCGGCCGAGATCATGTCGAACCCGCTCGACGCGGAGCTGTCCGGCGTGGTGCCCTCGGCGGTGCCGAGCGTCACGTCCCCGCTCGCGCCGACGCTCAACACGAAGGCCGGCGCGACGCCGAAGAGATCCATGCCCACCTGGCGCGGCATCGACCAATCCCCACGGGCGAGGTTCAGATAGTACGTGTTCCCCGCCCAAGGATTCGGGTGGTCCTTCGGCGTGGTGCTGCCGCACGCGACGAGCGGAGCCGTCGCGAGCGCGAGCACCGCCCGCGCAAAGGCTCGCCGCAGCACGGCGCGTGTCGCGTGCGTGCGGCGAGAGATTCTTTGCTGCCGGGCGGCCAGGGTCATTGAGAGGGCAGAGTGCTGTCGGCGCACGCCGTCGGATCGACGGTCGTGATGGTGCTCACCTTGAGATTGTCGGCCTCGACGGCTCCGATCTGATCCGCTTCGACGGTGAGACAGGTGGGCGTGTCGGAGGCGCTCGCATTCGGGCACGTCTCGCACTTCACCTTGCAGTCGTCGGTCGTGCACGTCGAAGGCGTGTAGTGATCGCTCAGGGCCTGGCAGACGGACGCCGCGTCGCGGGTCGGACCGAGCGACGCGAAGAGCACGTAAAGCTGCTTGAAGTCCATCGTCGCGACGAGCGAGCCCGTGGTCGAAGGCGTCGTGCCGTTCGGCAAGATGTCGGTGAACGTCAGGTTGAAAACGTCCGCCGTCACCTGCAGCGGCGGCGTCGCGCCCGAGTTCAAGACGTGCATCTTCATTTGCGGGATGTTGATCGTGGACTTCGGACTGTTCGCCGCGGAGAACATGGCCGTCGTCGTCGGACCGCACGGGTCCTGCATGACGTTGTCCGCGGTCACGGCGACCGGATTCATCGACGCGTCGGTGACCGTCCCCGGTCCATAACCGAGGGTCGTCGTGAGGTTTTCACCGGAGCCTTCCACGTCGAACATGAATGCAGGCGCCACACCGAAAAGATCCGCACCGACGCCGCGCGGCACGGACCAGTCGCCCTTCTTGAGCGACAGCAAGTAAGTATGGCCCGACCAGAAGCTCGTGGTGCTCGTGCCCGAGCTGGTCGAGTCATTGTTGCCGCCGCCACACGCGATGAGAGGAAGCGAGACGAGAAGGAGTGCAGCGCCGGTCGCGAAACGATTGAGCATGTTGTTCTTCATTCTTCCGGGTCGTGATGGTGCCCGCCTAGCGAGGCACCTTAACACGCGCGCATCACTGGTCACGTCAGCGCGTCGTCATCGCGCGTGTCGGCAAACGTTGGAAAAGTACAGCGGAGGAGCGTGACTTTCCGCTGCGCGATCACTCTCCGAGTCGGCGTCTCCACATAGTCGCTGGTACCGATCTTCGACGTGGAGCAGGCTCACGTGGTGATGCATCAGCCGAAGCGGTTACGAACGAAACAACGGAGCGCGGAAACGCACGCCGCGCCCGTAGGGCGGCGATTAGTCCACCAGATGAGTAGGCTGATTTTCTCCCGGGATTTTGAGGGTAAGTCGCACGGCAGATCGCTTTATGCCCGGACGCCGTCTCCCGTGCGGCGAGCCGCGTTCGGCATCGCGCTGGTGTCTGCATTTGTGACCGCGTGCGGCAGTGACGACAAATCAGGAACGGGCGGCGGAGCAGGCGCGCTCGCGGCCGGAGGCGCCGGACGAGCAGCGACGGGTGCCGGTGGGACCGGGGGCGTGAGCACGAGCGGCGGGACGAGCGGCACGAACGCGAGCGGAGCCGGCCGCGCGAACGCGGGAACCACGGGAGCGAGCGGTACGTCGTCGAGCGGAGCGGGCGGCGCGCACGCGAACGGTGGGTCGGCCGGCGCCGCGCAAGGCGGCACGAGCGCGACCGCAAACGGTGGGCGCACCGGTGGACGCGGCGGGCGCTCGAGCGGAGCGGCCGGCGCGAGCGCAGGAGCGGGCGCGAACGCAGGAGCCGGCACGAACACGGGCGGCGCCGGCGCGAGCGCGGCGGGGAGCGCGGGCGGTGGCGCGGCAGGCGCGCCCGCGGGCTGGACGCTCTCCTGGAGCGACGAATTCGACGGACCGAGCGGTCAGGCTCCGGACTCGAGCAAATGGACTTACGACGTCGGCGGCGACGGTTGGGGCAATAGCGAGCTCGAGTACTACACCGATCGCACCGACAACTCCGCGACCGACGGCAACGGCAATCTCGTCATCACGCTGAAGTCCGAGACGTACATGAATCGCTCGTACACCTCGGCGCGTTTGAAGACGCAGGGCAAGTTCGCGCAGGCCTACGGTCGCTTCGAAGCGCGCATCAAAATCCCGCGCGGCCAGGGCGTGTGGCCCGCGTTCTGGATGCTCGGCGACGACATCGCCACGAACCCGTGGCCCGCGTGCGGCGAAATCGACATCATGGAAAACGTGGGGAAAGAGCCGGCCGTCAATCACGGCAGCATGCACGGCCCCGGCTACTCCGGCAGCAATCCGCTCACCGGCTCGTACACGCTCATGGGCGGCGGAGCGCTCGCCGACGACTTCCACGTCTATGCCATCGAGTGGGAAACGAACGTGGTGCGCTTCTACGTCGACGACGACAACTACGAGACGCGCAAAAATACGGACGTCCCCTCGGGCGCGACCTGGGTCTACGACCATCCCTTCTTCATGATCCTGAACATCGCCATCGGCGGCTCGTTCCCGGGCAGCCCCGACAGCACGACGATGCTCCCGCAAACGATGACGGTCGACTACGTGCGCGTGTACACGAAGTCGTGACGGCGTCCGCGAGCGAACGCCCGACTCAGTTACACGTCTGGAGTACCGTCAAGAACCAGGGCGCCGGATTGCTGCAGTTCATCGGACTGCAGAAGAGCGCGAGAATCCAAGTACCGGTGTTGTCGATACCCTGGAAGACGTTGCCCTGATCGTCCTTGAGGCCGGTGAGCGAGATGGGGTCGTCGGAGGGGACGTATCCCGTGTACATCGTGGTCGCGATGTCCTGGAGACTGAGGAACTGATTCTCGAGCTCCGTGATGCTCTGTGTGTAGTGCCCGACCGTGATTTCTCCGATGGAGCGAGAGACCCAGTCGTGGCCGAGGCCGTTCATCGTGAGAGCGTTCCAATCGACCATCAGATCGGTGCTGCCCGCCGCAATCTTGATCGGCGTGAGCGCGTGGAGGTTCGCGTCGTAGGTGACGCTCGCGCTCGGGCCCGTCGTGCCGCCGGTGTGGCCGTTCGTGCCGGCGGGGACGACCGTGTCGGGTCCGAGCGTGACGCTCGTCGTGGTCGAGTTCGGATCGAGCACGAGTACCTGGATCATGCGCGCGCCGTGGCCCGGATCGGTGCCGGTGGACGGCATGAGCGCGAGAATCTTCGGCGAGTCGGCCGTCGCGGGGGCGAGGTACTGCATGACGCTCGTCTGCACGTCGGGCGACGACTTGTAGGTGTTCTCCGGCTGGGTCGGCACGCCGAAGTCCTCGAGGTTCGCCTTCGTGAGCGTCTGGTTCGTGAGGAGCTGCAGCGCCCCCGGCACGAAGGGCCGCAAAAAGTCGTCGTTGTTCAGGTGCGTCTCGAATTGGTCGATGGTCAGGCTGAGCACGGCGAGCAACACCGAATCGACGTCCTTTGCCGGATCCGTCTTCCGCCCGAGGAAATCCGTCGTCACGCCCGACCAATCGAAGTCGAGGTTCGGTTCGTTCGCCTTGATGCTCAGCGGCGTGAGCGTGATGTTGCTCGTGAACGCGTAGTTGTTCGCGCTTTGCAACGCGAGCGTGCCCGACGCGCACTGACCGCCGCTCGTCGTGCCGCCGCCGCCCGCCAGCGAAGTAGAGGTGCCGCCCGTCGTGCCGCCGCCGCCCGCCAGCGAAGTAGAACCCCCGCTGCCGACGCTCGAGCCGCCGCTGCCGGCACCTCCGGAATCGTCGTCACCGCTCTTGTTGCCGCAAGCGAGAACGAAAAAAGGCACGACCGCGAGAAGGATTTTGGGGCTCATGATCGGTAAAAGAAACTAGCAGTGAAGCTCCGCAGCCACCAGTGAATCAGAAGCGCGGCGGGGGCCCGTAGAGCGTCTCGCGCCATTCCGCATAACCGCCCGGTCCGGTGATCTGTTGGACGACGTTGGTCGCCGTCGGATCGATCTCGTGAATCACGGACGCCGTCGAGAAGGTGACCAAGGTGTTGCCGTTCGGAAGGCGCTGCACGTCGCCGAGCACGGAGCTCGTGGTGCCGGGCGAGTACGACGGCGGGTTCGCCGGTGTCGCGGCGAACGTGCCGGTTTCGGTGATCTTGTAGAAGAAGGCCGTCGAAGGACCGCTCTGCCCGTTGTTGAAGAAGAGGAAGGTGCCGTCGTCCAACATGTCGTGGCCGTGGTTCACCTTCCACGTGCCGGGGACGCACTTCGGCGCGGGCGCTCCGGTGCAGCTCCCGCCGAACTGCCACAGCACTTGCCCGGCATGGCTGAGCTTCACGAAGAGATTCGGATTGCGGTCGCCGACCGTGTAGCTGTCGTCCGCCATGTGATAGTGGATCGAATTGGCATGGAAGGTCATGCCGCCGCCGCCGAGACCCGAACCGCCCTGGTAAATCGACGAATCGACGGTGACGATCTTCTTCACGTTGCCCATGTAGTCGGTTTCGAGAAGATCGCTCGGCTGATCGCCGCTCTGCTGAATCCACGACATGCAGGCGGCTCTGCCGTCCGGGAGGATCGTCACGTCGTGATGGCAGTTCGACATGCCCGGGATCTTGCCCGTGGACTGCAAGCCGTCCATCGACACACGGCGTAGCTCGCCGCCGTCCTTCGTCATGTTGTCGACGTTGAGCTCGACCATCCACATGTATTGGCCGTCGTAACTCATCTTCGCACGACTGCAGGTGTCCGGCGCCGGCGCGAACCAGACGATGTCGCCGTCCGCGTCGATGATGTACGCGTAGGCACTGCTGCCGGTGGAACCGCCGCCCATCGTGCCGCCGCCGAACCCGCCGCCGAGACCGCCCGCGAGGCCCGAGCTCGTCACGATGAAGCCCTTGTCCTGCATGGCGACGGCCGTGCCCGCCGTGCGGGTCACGCGCGGCACCGCGTTCGGAATCGCGCCGGTCTTGATCGTGTAGTCCTGACTCGTGCAGGACGACGAGCCGTTCGTCACGTTGACGTGGAAGGTGTACGTCTTCGAGCCCTTCATCCCGAGCAGCAGGGTCCGGAAGTTCGGGCCGGTGGTCAGGTCGATCGGCGCCGTCATCGTCGTCGTGCCACCCATGAGGGTGAAGTCGATGCTCGCCTTCGTGAGGCCGGTCATGTCGACCGACCAATTGACGATGCCGACCGTCGGGATACCGCCCGTTCCCGCCTGATCGGCCGTCTGCGACGTGACGGTAAAGTTGCAGTTCCCCATCATGCCGCTCCCGGCCGAGCCGCTCGTGCCGCTCGAGGTGCCGGCGCCACCCATGGTGCCGCTGCCCGCGGTGCCCGCCATGCCGCTCGCTCCACCTACCGTGCCGCCGGTGCCGAACCCGCTGCCGCTCGCGCCACCGGTCGTCGGCGTGCTGCCCCCCGTACCGCCGGTCGTGCTGCCTCCGGTGCCGGTGCCGCCGTGCCCGGCGCTCATCGTGCTACCGCCGGTGCCCGATTGGGTCCCGCCGGCCGCTTGACCCGCCGCCGCGCCCGCGCCGGTCGAGCCCGCCGCGCTCGTTCCACCCGTCTGGCTCGTCGTGGAGGTCTCGTTGGAGGAGCAGGCCAAAAAGAGGCCCGTCAGTAAGGCAGAGCCGAGAATCAGCCGAGTGGAAGAAAACTGTGTCATGGGGGTCTTTCTGCCAGTAACCGAAAAACGAGAAGACGAGCCGGCTATCGCCCTGAATTCACCGAAATATTTGGACGCTCTCAGCCCACTAAGTCGCTGGACTGATCGAGCCCGTTATCTAGGGGGCGGCGTCCGAGAGCGCTGAGCGATTCGATCCGGAGGAGCCCGGCGATCTCCTTGTGTGCGGCGCGGCTCGCTCGCGATCACTCGTTCTGCCAGGAAGCTTCAGCGTGGCCCGAGGACCCCGCTCGCGCCACCGACCGCGGCGATGACCTGCACGCCGCTCGGCACGACGTTCACCTCGAGCGCTTCGGACTGAAGGAGCTTCTGCGTTTCGAGGAGTTCGAAGAGGGCGCTCGAAATGGTGGCGTCCTTCGCGATCTCGCCGAGCGCGGCTCCGACGATGCGCGGGCGCGTCGTCGCGGCCTTCGCGAACTCGACCGCCGCTTCGCGATCGGCGGTCGAGCGGATGACGTTCACGCGATTCGAGCCGTCCTGCTGGATCGCGGCCGTCACTTGCCGCAGCCGGTTCACGACCTTCTGCTCGATCTGCGCGATCATGTTGCGGTCGCGGAAGTGCACTTTGCGGATGTAGGTGCTGCCGAGCATGTAGCCCCACTCCTTCGATTTGACCGACACCTCTTCGCGCACGGCGTGACTCATCGCGTGGCGGTTCTCGAGCATCTCGTTGAGCTTCAGGTTCGAGAGGCAGCGCACGGCGGCGTTCGAAACGTTGGCGCGGAGCGACCCGACGGGATCGACGTTCTTGTAGAGGTACGCGAGCGGATCGCTCACGAACATCTCGCACCACACGCCGATCCCCATCGGCGCGCCTTCTTCCGAGTTGACGGGCTGACTGCGCAGGTAGCTCTGATCGAGCCGCAAATCGACGCGGCGCACGCGCCCGAAGAGCGGGACCAGCGCCGCGAGCGGCCCGATTTCGGACCACGGCGAGTGCAGGCCCGGCTCGCGCAGCGTGAGACGCACCTTGCCGAAGAGCTCGAACACGAGGCACTCGCGCTCGCGCACGATGACGTAGAGCCCGAGTGCCTTCACCCAGAACAGGATGAACGGCACGACCAAGAAGCAGCCGATGAACGCGACGGCGACGGCGATCAAGAAATTCATCGCGCGGCTCCCGGCTTGCTCGTGATCACGACTTGGCGCGCGCGCCGGTAGAGCCCGAGCTTCGCGTTCCGCACGTACGCGTCGAGCGCTCCGGACCCGCTCGCCGCGAGATGCTGGAGTTGGCCCGCCAGCATCACGAGCGGCTCGACCTCGGCTTGGGCGTTCAGCGTCTCGATCTCGACCGCGCGCTTCGACTGCACGATTTTCTGGTCCGCCGCGGCTTGCGCGAGGCTGATCTCGCTCGAAACGTGGTTGTGCGCGGTGTTGATCGCGGCGAGCGCCGAATCGACTTCGGGCGGCGGGTCGATGCCGGTGATGAGCGCCGCGTCCAGATCGATGCCGTAGCGCGCCGTGGTCGACGCGCAGTCTTGATCCATGCGTTCGTTCAAGTCGCGCAGGTTTTTGCGGAGGTCGTTGATCGAAATCCCCTGGACCATGCCGCTCGGATCCTCGCCGCCCGTGTTGAGCGGCAGCGGCTGCGTGTCGGGCGGCGCCTCGAAACGCGCGATGCGGTCGCGGAGCACCGAGATGAAGTAACCCATCACGTGCGCGACCGGGTTCTTCACGCCGAAGACGTAGGCGTAGAGGTTACGCTCCGAGATGGAGAAACGAATTTGCCCCGAAAGTCCGGTGTTCAGCTGGTCCTTCGTGACGGCTTCGAGCACGCGGCCGCCCTGGTTCGCGTTCGCGTCCTCGGGGTCGTAGCCAATCGAGACGGTGATGGTCGCGATCGAAACCTTGTGCACGCGCTGCCACGGGAGCTTCCAATAGAAGCCCGGACCGATCACGCGCACCTGCGGGTACGAATAGCGTTCGCGCTCGTCGTGCCGGAGGCTCTGCGCGATCGGATCCTCGAGCGTGCTCGCGCCGAGGCGCTGCGCGCGGCCGAACGTCGTGAGCACGGCGCGCTCGTTCGGACCGATCGTGTAGAAGCCGAGCGCGCCGTAACGCAAGAAGAACCAGAGCAAGAACCCGAACGGGAGCCCGAGCAGCACTTCCGCCATGCCTCGAGGCTACACGCCGCGCGCCGGGCGAGTCTCGCTTGCCGCGCCGGCGACGCTCGGCAAGACTCGGAGACGTGCTCGAAAAGGCAGGCTTTTCCACGATGCTCGCCGCGTTTCTCTCGCTCGCGCCGGCGCTTTCCGCGTGCAAGAGCACGCCGCCCGCGCTCGACGCTTCACGCGTCGGAGGCGCGCCGGCGGGCGGCACCGCCGCCGCTGCGCCGGAGGGCGCGCCGCCGAACGGAACCGGGGGCGCGCCGAACGCGTCGCCCGCAAGCATGCCACCCGCCGGCACCATCGTGCCCGAGCTCGTCGGCAAGTGGTGTTACATGGCCAACGTCGACGCCAAGGACGGCGGCCGTGAATCGAGCACGTGCTTCACGCTGAAGGACGACGGAACTTACCAGTTTCGCGCCGACGGCAGCGCGCCCGCGCCGTTCGGCGGGTCGGCGCCGCCGTCGACCGAGGTCGGTCACTGGGTCGCGACGAACGACGTGCTCGGCGTCGTCGCCGCGAGCGGCCAGATCACGCGCTACGCGCTCGCGAAGAAGAACCACCCGAAAACGCACGACCCGATGCTCGTCTTGAGCGGGCAGCCGTTCGTCACCGTCTTTCAAAAGCAACCCTGGTGACGCGGCGCGGCTCGGCCGAGCGGCGTCGTCACCGGCGGACGCCGCGCGCGCCGGCGCCGAACGACGCGACCCCGCGCTTTCCGTTCACCCGCCACGTCGCGTCCTCGTGATCGAGCGCGGCGGCGCGCCCCGGCGCGAGGCCCACGATCGGATCGCTCTTCAACGTGCGAAGCGCGAGGAGCGGCGCCGGGAAATACGCGGCAACGTCCGCGAACGGCGTTTCCGCCGGCCACACGGCGTCGCCGACCGCGCGCCGGTAATTCGCGTCGCCCTTGAGCACCACGAGGCGCGCCCGCGCGAGCTCCGAAGCGAGCGCGGCGGGCAACTCCCAGAGCGACGCCGGACCGTTCCAATACGGATGCGCCTCGAGCGTCAAATCGCCGCGTGTGACCGCCGCCGCGAGTCGCGCCACGCAGCGCCGCGTCGCCTCGGAGCGCGGGACCTCGAGCGCGCCGCCCGCGAGTCCGAGAAACGAGCGCACGTCGTCCGTGGTCGCGTCGCTCACGAAGGTCGGGTGCTCCTTCAAGTGCAAGACGACCGGCACCGCGAGCTCGCTCAGCACGAAATCGGCGAGCACGAGATCGAGCGTGAGCTCCGTGCCCGCGTTGTCCGCGATCAAATGGAGCGGCCCCGTGCCGTCGAAAAAGCAACGCACGGCCCGTTCCCGCTCGTCCACCAGGAGATCACTCTCCGCCGCGTCGAGTCCGTGCGCCCGTGACGCCGCGAAGCTCAAATCGATGCGGTTCCCGAACACGCCGCCCAAGAAGAGCTGCGCGAGCCGTTCGTCCCGCGCGAGGCTGCCCGCGAGCGCACCCTCGAACGCGGCGGCGTGCTGCTCGCTCGCGTACTCCTCGCGCTTGTTCGGCGCGAACGGGTCGCGCAGCGTGTCCCAAAAGCCGACCCGCTCGACGAGCTGCCGGTACGCGTACGTCTCCGCGAAGAACCAATCCGTACCGAGCCACGTTTCGCCTCCGCGCTCGCCGAGCGCGCGCCGCACGTCGCCGGCGCCGGGTGTCTCGCCGTCGAGCGGCGGCAGCCGCGCGTCGGACTCGAGCGCCGCGGCGAGCTCCTCCACCGCGCGCACGACGCGCGGCTCGTACCCGTCGTTCCGCTCGAGCACGCCGCGCAAGATGGCGGGCACGCGCACGCGCATCGTGTGATGCGCGAACGGGTTCGTCGTGTCAGTGCGAATGCGACCGGGATAGTGCGCTGGTTCGTGCATGCCGGAGAGGCTCGATCACGTACGACCGAAGCACGTAGCCGAACAGCGAATTCTGGTTCAAGTCGGGCCGAATGCCGGGCGCGCGCCGTGCGTGGAGCGCGCGGTAGCGACTCCAATGCACGCCGGGGTGCTCGTGGTGCACGGTGTGGAGGCCGTTCTCGAAGACGAACCAGTTGAAGAACCGGCTCGTGAAGTTCCGCGAGTGGTCGTCGGGCGACGAGGGATCGCAGCCCACGTGCTGCCAATAATTCGTGAGCATCATGAAGGAGCTCGCGAGCGCGGCGGGCAGCCCCGCGGACGCGAGATAGACGAGCGCGCCGGTGCGAAGCCCGTGGAGCTCGAGCGCGAGCACGATGAGCGCGGCGTGGGCGCCGACGAGCGCCGCCGTCTCGACGAGCACGCGCCGAAATCGGAGCGGACTCCGCACCCGCGCGTCCTTCACGAAGTCGACGACGAGGGGGAGCTGCGCGCGCGCCGAAAAGAAGGGGTATTTGAAGGCGACCCAAGGAGTGTCCACCGTTCCACAAAGCGTCGTTTGCGTCGCGTCGCCGGCGCCGTTCAAATACCGGTGGTGGTTCTGATTGTGCGTCGGAATCCACGCGAAGAGCGGGAAGCCGTAGAAAATCGAGAGCCACGCGCCGTACGCCTCGTTCGCCCCGCGCGCGACGAACGTCGGCGAGTGATTGTGATTGTGCGCGAGCACGCCCGAGCAATACGACGCGTAGAGCGCGAGCGGCACGAGCCAGAGCGCGAGCCCGGGCCGCGCGTAGGCGAGCGCGGGCACGAGCGGGAAGAGCACGAAAGCCCAAACCAGCGTACGGCGATCTTCTCGAAAACGGAGCTGCATGGTGCGGGTCAGCCTGCGACCGCGCGCGCGCCGCGGCCATTCGCGTCGGCCTCGCATTCGCGGCTTCGGCGCGCGGCGCGCCTCGCGCGAGAAAGCCGGGGCGTGCGCGGCGCGACGCACATTTTGCGCCTTTTCCGCGGCGAACATTCGGCTTTGTGCTCACGATGACGAGCGCCGTCGTCGCCGTGCCACGGTCGCGCTAAGGAGCGAACGATGACTCGCGCTCCGCTCACGATCATCGGCCGCCACAGCTCGCACTACACGCGCATCGTCTCGATCTTCGCCGCGGAGCTCGGCTTGGAGTGCGCGTTCGAGCCCGTGTTCGACATCCGCTCCACCGACGCGCGGCTCTTCGGCGAAAATCCACTGTTGCGCGTGCCGAGTCTCGTCACGCCCGAGGGCGTCTGGTTCGGATCATCGAACGCTTGCCGCGAGCTCGCGCGCCGTTCGAGCTCCGACGTGCCGCTCGTCTGGCCGGAGGATCACGTCACGCCGCTCGCCGCGAACGCTCAGGAGATCACGACGGACGCCATGGCCACCGGCGTCGTGATCGCGACGTCACGCATGAACGAGCTCGCGGACGACGCACCCGCGCTCGTGAAATCGTTCGCGCGACTCCGGGGCGCCGTCGACTGGCTCGAGGCGAACCTCGACGTCGCGCTCGCCGCGCTGCCGGAGCGGCGGCTCAGTTTTCTCGAGGTGAGCAGCTTCTGCCTGCTCACGCACCTCGGTTTTCGCGAGCTCTCGTCGATCGCCGAACACCCGCGGCTCACGGCGTTTTGCGAGCGCTTCGGCGCTCGCCCGTCGGCGCGCGCGACGGGCTACTATTTCGATCGACCGAGCGCGCCTTCGACGTGACACGCGCGGGACCCGAGTGCTCTCCGACATTCTCCTCGTTACCGCGCTGATCCTGATCGGCTTCAAGTTCGGTCTTCGCGCGCGGCTGCGCGAGATCGGCCGCGTCGTCGATCGGCTCGTGAACCTCTTGCTCGGGCTGATCCTCGGCGCGTACGCGCTGCAGCTCCTCTGGCTCTTCACGTTCGGGCGCAAGTGAACGAAGGCGCGCCGCGCCTCACGCGAGCTCGCCGGTGAGCTCGAAGGGCGCGTCTTCGTGCGCGAAGGCGAACGCGCCGCGATCGAGCGCGACCGGCCGCCCGTCGAGCCGGAGCCGCACGGGCACCTCACCGCGAAAGACGACGCGCAGCCGTTGCCGGCGAAAGCCGCTGAAGCGCGCGCCGCTCGTGACGCCGCGCACGACGAGAGAACGGCCCACGCGCGTCACCTCGACGCGCGTCTCGAGCGCCTGGCCGCTCCGGTACGCGGTCGAGTGCCCGTCGTCCTCGTAGAGCACGCTCGTGCGCGTGCCGTCTTCGCGCGGCACCGCGACGTGGAGCTCCACGCACTCGGGCGCATGCTCGAACGTCGTGAGCGGCGCCGTTTCCCAGAGCGGCACGGCGCACCCACCCCTCAAAAACAGCGGTATCGCGCCGAGTGGCGCCTTCACGTCGAGCGTCCGTTCACCCGCGTGCACGTGCCCGCTCCGCCATTCGACCCAGGTGCCCGGCGGCAAATACACGCTGCGCGAAAGCGCGCCCTCGTGGAGCACCGGCGCGACCAAGAGGGCGTCGCCGAGCATGTATTGGTCTTCGATCGGCACCGCGCGCGGGTCGTCTTGGAATTCGAAGACGAGCGGCCTTTGCACGGGCGCGCCGCTGCGGGTCGCTTCGAGAAACGCGGCGTAGAGGTACGGCAAGAGCCGGTAGCGGAGCCCGAGCGCGTCGCGCGCCACCCGTTCGACCTCGGCGCCGAACGACCAGGGGTAATGATCGGGCAAATCGATCTGGTGGTGACAGCGACAGAACGGCGTGAGCGCCGCGTACTCGAACCAGCGCGCGGCGAGCTCCGGCGTGGCGACAGCCGCGAAACCGGGCACGTCGCCGCCGACGAACGGCTGCCCCGAAAGTCCGAAGCCGAGCGCCATCGGCAGGCCCATGCCGAGGTGCGCGAAGCTCGCCGAGTGATCACCGAGCCATTGCGCGGCGACGCGTTGAATGCCGGGCGAGCCCGCGCGGCTCAGGATGAACGGCCGCTCGTCGGGGCGCGCGGCGACGAGGCCCGCGTGCGTCGCGAGCGCCATGAAGAAGGCGTAGTGGTTGTGAAAGCGCTCGTGCGGGTGATTCGCGCCGTCGCGGTCGAAGCGCATGGCGAACGGCGGGACGCCGCCCGTCGCGGGTTCGTTCATGTCGTTCCAGATGCCGGCGACGCCGCGCTCCGCGTGGCGCTTCACGAGCTCGCTCCAGAAGCGCCGCGTCTCGTCGCGCACGAAATCGGGGAACACGGTGCGCCCGGGCCACACGCGGCCCTCGTAGAGCTCGCCGCCTTCGGTCTTGCAGAAGTGGCCGCCGCGCACGCCCGCGTCGAACACGGCGTCGCCCGGCTCGCGCTTCACGCCGGGGTCGATGATGGTGACGGTGCGAAAGCCGTCGGCGCGCAGCGCCTCGAACGTGCGCTCCGGCTCGGGAAAGCGCTCGGGGTGAAAGCTGAAGACGCGGTAGCCGTCCATGTAGCCGATGTCGAGCCAGAGCGCGTCGCACGGAATGCGGCGCCGCCGGTATTCGCGCGCGAGCTCGAGGAGCTCGCGGTCCGTGTAGTCGTGCCAGCGACACTGCTGGTGGCCGAGCGTCCAGAGCGGCGGCAGGCTCGCGCGCCCGGTGACGAACGTGTACGCCTCGACGACGCGGCGCACGCTCGGGCCGCCGAACACGTATTCGATGTACGCGCCGCCCGTGAACTCGAGCTCGAGCTCGGTCGGCGACTCGAAGTCGGCGCGGGCGAGCCAGCCGTTGTCGACGAACGAACCGGCGAAACGCAGCACGCCGTTCTCGCGGACGCCGTGCAAAAAAAACGGGATCGAAGAGTAATACGGGTCGAAGTCGGTGCTCTCGGGGTCGGGCGGCGCCTCGGTGCCGAGCAGGCGATTGTGCTCGTGCACGTCCGGCGCGAGCACGTCGACGTTGAAGAGCGTGTAGCTCCGGCCGCGCCGATCGAGCGGCCCCGTCTTTTCACCGAGGCCGAGCACGACGTCGTTCGCGCGTGCCCGGCGCACGAGCGCGAAGGCGTCGTTCAACGCCTGATACGCGAGCGAACGGCCGAGCGCGTCCCGTGCGCTCGCGAGCACGCTCGTGCCGTCGCGGCGCGTGACATCGAAGTGAAA
The DNA here is from genome assembly GCA_035499895.1 of Polyangiaceae bacterium. Taxonomy (GTDB): domain Bacteria; phylum Myxococcota_A; class Polyangia; order Polyangiales; family Polyangiaceae; genus PMG-095. Next base: position 49,988 of record DATJXW010000341.1, read on the forward strand.
TTCGCCGCGCTCGACGCGGAGCTCGAGCTCGTTCGTCGTCAGCACGATCTCGGCCGGGCGAATCACGACGTCGAAGGGCACGTCGCGCTCGGCTTCGTACGACGTGGCCGGCGTCGGCGGTTCTCGCCGCGACGCGGGCCTTTCGAGCTCGAGCCGGAGCACGTCGGAGCGCACCACCTGCGCGACGAACCGCGCTTCTCCCACTTCGAGCGCAAAGCCGCGCTCGAGCCGTTCCGCGCGGCCGAGCCGGGTTTCCGGCGAGAAGTTCGTGAGATCGATCGGCACGAAACCGTGGGTGTCAGAGCCGCGAGAACGCGTCAACGGACGGGTCGCGAGAGGGCCGTTGACGCGAGGGCCGTCCATCGACGATAAGTGTCCAAAAATGGCTCGAGGAGCGGTAGCCGCCTTAATCGGCGCGGGGCTGGTCGTTGTGTCTTCCGGGGCGTTCGCGAAGCCGGGCACGCATCCCATCGTCGTTTCGACGTGGGACCCGCGCGCGTCGAGCGTCGTGGTTGGTTATCGCCACGGTTTCAGCAAGGGCGGCGGGTTCAACGACGTCTCGTACAACGCGAACTTCAGCTCGACGAGCGGCGTGCTGAGCGCGCAATTCGGACTTCATTACGAAAGCTATTCGCCGAACCACTCGGATCCGACGGCACAAGGCCTCGCCGGCACGGCGGCGGCCGTCTTCAATCTGCCGCTCACGAGCCGCCTCGATAACGGCTTGGCGAAGGTGGCGCTCGACTTTTACGTCGGTGCCGCGCCGACGGCGCTCATCAGCGGCGAGCTCAACTACCTGAGCTTCCCCGCGGTGCTCGGCGCCGGCGTTTCGACGACGCCGTTCAAGTACCTCACGCTGACGCCGTGGTTCGAGCTTTCGCCGGGCGTGAACCTCGACACCGAGGTGAAGCCGTACCAGCTGAGCCAGTCGGACGTCGCCGGCGCGTTCAATCCGGCGACCGGGCAGGTGAACCTCACGCAGAGTCAGGTCGAGAACATCGTTTCGAAGAGCGTGAATTTGAAGACGAGCGTGTCGGCGGGCGCGCGTGCCGGCCTCGATCTCGCGCTACACCTCTCGGACTACGTGGACCTCGGCGCGGACCTCGCCGTGTCGAGCGCCGGGACGGCGTTCAAGGGGCCGACGGTCGTGTATCTCGGCGCGGCGTTCGTCTGGCGCTGGGATGAGATCGTGCCGGCGGTGTTGCCCGCCGAGAAGCGGCTCCTTCACGAGGACTGCGACGCCATCGAGGCGCGCTTCCGCATGTGCCCGAACTCCGAGCACTGGACACCGCCGCCCGCAACGGCCCCGGCTTCACAGGCGGCTCCCGCGCCGCTCGCGCCCGAGCCGCTGCCGCCGGTGAAACCCGCGACGCCCGCGCCGACGACACCGACCATGCCGCCGCCCGCGAACTTCGCGCCTCCGCCCCCGCCCCCGCCGCCCGGTGCCGCGCCGCCGGTCGGCTCGAACAGCTTCCCACAATGAGCGGACGCACCTTCGCCATCGGCGACATCCACGGCGAGACGAGCCACCTCTTCAAGCTCCTCTCGTGTTTGCCGACTCTCGACGGCGACGACACGGTGGTCTTTCTCGGCGACTACCTCGATCGCGGACCGAGCTCGAAAGACGTGATCGACTACGTGCGCTCGTTTTCGACGCGCACGCCCGCCAAAGTCGTGTGTCTGCGCGGCAACCACGAAGACGCGTGGCTCCGCGTGTGCCAGCGCGGCTGGGACGAGTTCGTGCTCCCGCCCGGGAACGGTTGCCTCGCGGTGTTGCGTTCGTACACCGGCGGTCCGGTTCCGGAAGAAGGAGAGAAACCGAAACCCGACGAGATGATGGAGCTCACGACGGGGATGTTCTTTCCCGACGACGTGATTCGCTGGCTCGAGGGGCTGCCGTATTGGTACGAGGACGAGCACGCCATCTACGTCCACGCCGGTTTGCCGCCCGACAAGGAAGGCGGCTTCCTGCACCCGTCGAAAGTCCCGGACCCGATGGTGCTCCTCTGGATCCGCACCGAGTCGTTCTTTCGCGAGTACCGCGGCAAGCGCGTCGTGTTCGGGCACACCCGCACCGAGTTTCTGCCGCAGGAGCTCTCGCAATACACGCCCGACGATCCGAGCGACCTCTGGGCCGGCGAAAACGTGATCGGAATCGACACGGGTTGCGGCAGCGGCGGGTTCCTCACCGCCGTCGAGCTCCCCGCTCTGAACGTCTACGAGTCGCGCTAGACCCGTCCCTAAGGGGCGCTTTTCCCCGGAATTTTCGCCCGACTGGAAACGCCGGGCCTGCCGTGTG
>DATJXW010000342.1:0-16380 GCA_035499895.1 Polyangiaceae bacterium
CAGCATCGACTCCGGGAAGTACAGGCTTTGCTTCCGCTTGTCGCTCCCGGTTGACTTGTTCGAGTCGTTGTCGGCCAACTGAAACCTCTTGGGGCAAGGGTGGGCGAAAGCCCTCGGATTTCCTACCTAGTTAGCACCCCGACCTTGCAGAGATCAACAGAGTAACGAGAAAGCCCGTCATGAACGAAGAGCGCGAAAATCCCCCGACCACGACGGCCTCACGACGGCCCGCCGGCCATTTTTCGCGGCTCCGTTCGCGATTTCCGGCGTCGCGCACGTGGACGACGCTCGGCTTCACGCTCGCGGCGTTCGCGGGGGGCGCGTTCACGGCCGATCTCGCGCGGGCGCGCACCGAACGCCAGAGCCCCTACGCGATGATGGATCAGCTCGCGCGGGTCCTCGTCTGGATCGAAAACGAGTACGTCGATCCGGTAGACCGGACCAAGCTCGTCGAGGGCGCGATCAAGGGCATGGTCGCGGAGCTCGATCCGCATTCGTCCTACATGGCGCCGGAGGATTACGGCGTGTTTCAGGGCGACACCGAGGGCCACTTCGGCGGCATCGGCGTCGAGGTCGATTTTTCGACGGATTCGGTGCTCGTGATCAGCCCCATCGAGGGCTCGCCCGCGGAGCTCGCGGGGGTGCGCTCGGGCGATCGCATCATCGCGATCGACGGCCAGGCGGTGCGCGATCGCAGCCCCGCGGAGCTCGTGCGCACGATGCGCGGCGACCCCGGCAGCCGCGTGCTCATCACGATCCGGCGTGAAGGCGTCGATCACCTCCTCTACTTCACGCTCGTCCGGCGCGTCGTCACGGTGACGAGCATCGCGAGCAAGCTCATGCGCGGCAACATCGCGTACCTGCGCGTGAAGACGTTTCAGAGCGGCACCCACGCCGAGCTCCTCGCGCACGTCGGCAAGCTGCGCGCCGAGGCGCACGGGGATCTCGCGGGCGTCGTGCTCGATCTACGCAACAATCCGGGCGGTCTCGTGAACGAAGCGAGCGCCGTCGCCGACGAGCTCCTCGACGGCGGCGTCATCTACACCACGCGCCGGCGCGGTCAGGTGGTCGACGAGGTGCGCGCCGACGCCGCGGGCGCGCTCCGGCGCGGAGCCGCCGCGGTGCTCGTCAACGAGTACAGCGCGAGCGCCGCGGAGCTCGTCGCGGGCGCGCTCCACGACAACCACCGGGCCACGCTCGTCGGCGCGCGCACCTTCGGCAAGGGTTCGGTGCAGACCATCGTCGATCTGCCCGGCGGCGCCGGCCTCCGCCTCACCACCCTGCGGTATTACACGCCGAGCGGGCAGGCGATTCAGGCGCGCGGCGTCACGCCGGACGTGCTCGTCGGCGGCGTGCCGGGCGACTACGGCATCGTCCGCGAGCAAAACCTCGAGAATCACCTGCCGGCCGTCGAGGGCGCGCTCACGGAGACGCCGCCGCCCGTGATCACGCCGCCCTCGGCCGAAGACGCGAGCAAGGCGCCGAAGACGACCGAGGACGTCGATCACGGCGTGATGCGCGACGTGCCGGCCGACCCTCGCGGCGGACCGGACAAAGCGCTCGCGACGGCGTACTCGCTCGTGCTCAAGGCGACCGAGAGCCCGACCGCGGCGCCGAGCGCCGGGAAGTAGAGCTCAGCGGATCGCGAAGGACGCGGTGACGACGCCGAGCACGTCCTTGTCGAGCGTGGTCTTGTCGTTGTTGCCTTCGGCCGAAACCTCGGTCGAAAAGGCGGGGTTGATCTGCAAGACGCCCATCTTCGCGGCGAGCAAGCCGCCGAGCGTCGCCCCGGTGTTCGTCGCGATTTGGTCGGCGCACTGGCGCGCGTCGCGCGAAGCGTCGGCGAGCATCTGGATCTTCAGCGCCGCGAGGTTCGTGTAGATGTAGAGCGGCGCCTCCGAGTGCACGTAGATGCCGCGGTCGAGTAGGTCCGTCACCTCGCGCGATACCTTTTCGACCTTCGGGATGTCCTTCGACGTGACCGTGAGGTGCTGCTCGACGATGTACGACGCCGTGACCTGCTCTTGAAAGACGCCGTTCTGGTCGCGCGGGTGCACTTCGGAGACGGACGTGGACGAGGTCGCGATCTCGGCGTCGGGCACGCCGTGCCCTTCGACGAATTGGACGAGCACGGGCATGTCGGAGGCGAGCTTCTTGTAGGCGACGGTCATCGAAGGATCCTGCGAGCGCACGCTCGCCTCCCACACGATCGAATCCGAGCGGATGCGGCGCGTCGCCGACCCCGTCACCGTGATGCGCTTTTCTTGGTGATGGATGCGAAACGAGTCGACGATCGCGCGGCCCACGAGCCCCGCCGCGGCCACGACCGCCGTGCCCACGACGAGCGCCCGCGCCAAAAAGAAGAGCTCCGCCCTCGCCGTCGAATTCATGCGAGGGCGAGTCTACACCCGAGCTCGGGCGGCTCGCGAGCGTGCGAATCAGCGCCGTTTGCTGATGCCGAAGAGCTTCTGCCCCATGAAGACGATGGGGTCGAAGTAGCGATCGACGACCCGCTCCTTCAGCGGAATGATGCCGTTGTCGGTGATGTTGATGTGCTCGGGGCACACCTCGGTGCAGCACTTGGTGATGTTGCACATGCCGGAGCCGAACTCCTTGCGGATCTCGGGGATGCGGTCGTCGTCGTCGAGTGGATGCATTTCGAGGCTCGCGAGGCGGATCATGAAGCGCGGCCCCACGAAGCGATCCTGCCCGTCGCGATCACGCAACACGTGACACGTGTCCTGGCACAGGTAGCACTCGATGCACTTGCGGAACTCCTGCACGCGATCGACGTCTTCCTGATACATGCGGTGCTCGCCGTCGGCGCCGCGCGGCTTCGGCTTGAGCGGCCGGATGCGCTTGTTCTGGCGGTAGTTCCAGGAAACGTCCGTGACGAGATCCTTGATCACCGGGAACGTCTTCAGCGGCTGCACCGTGATGGTCTCGTCGGGACCGAACGAGTTCATGCGCGTCATGCACGACAGACGCGGGCGGCCGTTGATCTCCATGCTGCAGGAGCCGCATTTGCCGGCCTTGCAGTTCCAGCGAATCGCGAGATCGTTCGCCTGCCGCGACTGCACGCGGTGGAGCACGTCGAGCACGACCATGCCCGGGTCCACCTCGACGTCGTAATCCTTGAAATCGCCGCCTTCGGAGTCCCCGCGCCAGATTTTGAACTTTCGGGTCGTGCTCATGATGGTGCTCAATCATTCGGCGCGTCGGCGCCGACCTTTCCGGCCTCGAGATCCTCGATCTTCGAGTTCGCGATGTCTTCGAGGTACTTCACCGGCGGCGGACGCAGCACCTTCTCGACTTCCATGTGCCCGTCGGCGCCCTTGCGCGAGACGATGTTGTACTTGACCCACTCGTCGCGCTCGCCTTCGTAATCGACGCGCGTGTGAGCGCCGCGGCTCTCCTGCCGGATGAGCGCGGCGCGCGCCACGGCTTCGGCCGTGACGAGCATGGAGCGCATGCTGAGCGCCTCGTGCCAGCCGGGGTTGTACTGGCTCGTGCCGTGCGCCTTCATGTTCTTCGCGCGCTCGTTGAGCTCCTCGATGCCGACGATGCCCTTCTTCAGATCCTCTTCCTCGCGCACGATGCCGACGCCGTCTTCCATCACGTCCTGCAGCTTTTCGTGCAAAAGGTACGGATTTTCGCCGCTCTCGCGGTTCAGGATGTCGGTCGCGCCGCGGATGGCGAGCGTCACCTGCTCGGCGTCGGCCTGCGGGCTCGCGCCGAGACTCCGCGCGTACTCGGCGGCGCACTTGCCCGCGAGACGCCCGAAGACGATGAGATCCGAGAGCGAGTTGCCGCCCAAGCGATTGGCGCCGTGCATGCCCGCGCCGCACTCGCCGCAGGCGAAGAGGCCCGGCACGCGCGTCATCTGCGTGTCGGCGTCGACGCGGATGCCGCCCATGAAATAGTGGAGCGTCGGGCCGACCTCCATCGGCTCCTTCGTGATGTCGACTTCGGCGAGCTCCTTGAACTGGTGATACATGCCGGGCAGGCGCCGCTTGATGAAGTCGGGCGGACGCCGCGACGCGATGTCGAGGAAGGCGCCGCCGTGCGGTGAACCGCGCCCCGCCTTGACCTCGGCGCGAATGGAGCGGGCGACCACGTCGCGGGTGAGGAGCTCGGGCGGGCGGCGCGCGTTCTTGTCGCCGTTCAGCCAGCGCGTCGCTTCGTCCACGCTGTCCGCGGTTTCGGGCGCGAACCGCGGCGGCACGTAGTCGAACATGAAGCGCTTGCCGTCCTTGTTCAGCAAGATGCCGCCGTCGCCGCGCACGCCCTCGGTCACGAGAATGCCGCGCACGCTGAGCGGCCACACCATGCCGGTCGGGTGAAACTGCGTGAACTCGAGGTCCATCAGCTCCGCGCCCGCTTCGTACGCGAGGTACACGCCGTCGCCCGTGTATTCCCACGAGTTACTCGTGACGCGCCACGCCTTGCCGCCGCCGCCCGTGGCGAGCACGACCGCGCGCGCCTTCAGGAGCACGAAGCGCCCCGTCTCGCGGTAGTACGCGAGCACGCCGGCGATGCGCTCGCCGTCTTTCAACAGGCGGAGCGCCGTGCACTCCATCAAAAAATCGATGCCCTGGTGCACGCCGTGGTCTTGCAGCGTGCGAATGAGCTCGAGCCCGGTGCGATCCCCGACGTGCGCGAGGCGCGGGTAGCGGTGACCGCCGAAGTTACGCTGGCTGATGAGCCCTTCCTTCGTGCGATCGAAGACGGCGCCCCACTCTTCGAGCTCCTTCACGCGGGCCGGCGCCTGCTTCGCGTGGAGCTCCGCCATGCGCCACACGTTGAGGAATTTGCCGCCGCGCATCGTGTCGCGAAAGTGCACCTTCCAATTGTCGCGCTTGTCCGTGTTGCCCATCGACGCGGCCATGCCGCCCTCGGCCATCACGGTGTGCGCCTTGCCGAGCAGGCTCTTCGAGAGCACGACGGTCTTCATGCCCTGCGCGCTCGACTCGATGGCGGCGCGGAGCCCCGCCCCACCGGCACCGACGACGACGACGTCGGTTTCGACAGTTTTCAGTTCGGAGATGTCTAGCATCTGGATAGTTTCTGTTCAGAAGGGTTCGACGGCCCCGCGCTTTGCGCTCAGCTCCAGGTGTTCAGGTCTTTGATGACGCCCATGCTGACGAGGCGGACGTAGAGGTCGGTGAAGCCGACCCAGCAGAGGCTCAGCCACGCGAAGAGCTGGTGACGGCCGTTGAACCAGGAAGCGCCCTTCCAGGCGCGGTATTTCATCGTCGCTTGCCCGCACGACATGCAATCCGTGCGGCCGCCGATGAGGTGACGAAAGGAGTGACAGCCGAACGTGTAACAGCCGATGAACACCACGTTGAGCGTCAGGACGAGACTGCCGACGCCGACGCCGAATTTGCCGTGGAGCGAAAACGCCTGGATCGCGTCCCACGCGAGGATCACGATGAAGAAGAGCGCGAAGTAGAGCGCGTAGCGGTGGATGTTCTGGAAGAGGAGCAGGCGCGTCTCACCGTGGTAGGTCGGACGCTGGCCGGGGCTCACCGCGCAGCCGGGCGGTGAAGCCGCGAACGAGCGGTAGTACGCCTTCCGGTAGTAGTAACAAGTGAAGCGGAACGAGAGCGGGAAGATCAGGATCAGGAGCGCGGGCGACGCCGGGAACAGCGGGAAGTCCGGCCACCACTTCGGCCACAGACCGAACCAGGCGTGCTCGAGCGGCGCCGCGCCGGGGACGCCCGTCTTGATGAAGAGCAGCGGCGAGTACATCGGGCTCAGGTAGGGCGCGGCGTAATAGTGCTGCCCCTGGAAGAGCACCCACGTCGAGTACGCGATGAAGGTCGAGAACACGGCCACCGTGATGGTCGGACCGAGCCACCAGGTGTCCGTTCGAAGAGTCCCGCCGAGCTCGCGGGGGTGCCCGCCGAGGACGGGGAGCTGCCGCATCGTCATGCCGCTCTTCCTATAGCCCGCGCCGCCATAAGTCCAATGCAAAAGGTTACAGTCGATGATAAGTTTAGCTAATGCAGATCGAGGCGCTGAAAACCTTCTGTGACCTCGTCGAGAGCGGCAGTTTCACGCGGACGGCGGAGCTGAACTTCGTCTCGCAATCGGCGGTGAGCCAGCAGGTGCGGGCGCTCGAAAGGCGCTTCGAGCGGCGGCTCGTCGAGCGGGGCGGCGGGCACGGCGTCGAACCGACCGCGGCCGGGCGCCTCCTTTACGAAGAAGGCAAGGTCATCCTCGGGCGGCTCCGGGCGCTCGAGGATCATTTGCGCGATCCGGGCGGCGCGATGGCGGGCACGGTGCGTGTCGCGACGGTGTACAGTGTCGGCCTGCACGCGCTGCCGCCGCACGTGAAGCAGTTTCTGAGGGAGCACCCGAAAGTGCAGATCCAGGTGGAATACAGCCGTACGGATCGCGTGGTCGAGGCGTGCCTCTCGGGGCACATCGATCTCGGGATCGTGGCGTTTCCGACGCGGCGTCCGAAGCTCGAAGTGATCGCGCTGCGGAGCGAGGAGCTCGTGCTCGTCGTGAGCCCCGAGCACCGTCTTGCGCGGCGCCACACGGCGACGCTCGCGAGCCTGAAGGACGAGCCGTTCGTCGCGTTCGATCGCTCGGTGCCGACGCGGCGCGCGATCGATCGAGCGCTGCGCCGGCACGGCGTCGCGGTGCGCATCACGACCGAGTTCGACAACATCGAGACCATCAAGCGCTCGGTCGAGGCCGGCCTCGGCGTTTCGATCGTGCCCGAAGACACGGTGAGAAACGAAGTGCGCGCGGGCACGCTCGTCGCGCTTCCGTTCGGCGACGAGCGGCTCACGCGCCCCGTCGGCATCATCCACCGGCGCGGCCGCGCTCTTTCGGCGCCGGCGCAGGCATTCGCGGATCTACTCGTACGGGAGATGGGAGGCGGCACGTGAAAGCACCCGAACTCATGGGCGTCGGCGGACTGCTTCATTTCGCGAAGGATCCGCTGCTCGCGTTCAGTCAGGCGGCGGAACGCTACGGCGACGTGGTCGAGTTTTCGCAGCTCCGCGGCTCGTACCTGCTCCTCAATCATCCGGACGCCGTCGAGGCGATGCTCCAGCACAAGGGCGCCGAGCTCCGCAAGGACTTCTTCACGCGGGACCTCGGCGCGATCCTCGGCCAGGGACTCTTGAACGCGGAAGGCGAGACGTGGAAGCGACAGCGCAAGCTGATGGCCTCGACCTTCCAGCCGCGCGAGCTCGCCGTGTTCGCCGACAGCATGAACGCGTGCACGGACGAGCTCGCCGCGCGCGTCGCCGACGGCGAGCTCCGCGACGTGCACGCGGACGGCATGCACCTCACGCTCGACATCGTCGTGCGCACGCTGTTCGGCGCGAAGCTCGAGCGCTTCCAAGAAGTGGAGCGCGCCCTCGCGGCGATCTCGACCGAGTACCGGCTGCTCTGGCAAACGTGGCGCGCGCTCCTGCCGCGCTGGGTGCCGCTCCCGACGCACGGGCGGCTCAAGCGCGTGCGGGCCAATCTGTCGGCGATCCTGCTCGAGCTCGTGCAGAAGAAGCGCGCCGAGCCCGGCCGCGATCTCTTGAGCCACCTCATCGCGCTCACGGACGAGGAGGGCCAGGGCATGACGGACCAGCAGCTCCTCGACGAATCGATGACGCTGTTCCTCGCCGGCCACGAGACGACCGCGCTCGCGTTCACGTACACGTTGCGTCTGCTCGCCGCGCACCCGGAGACGTACGCGCGCCTGCTCGACGAAGTCGACCGCGTGCTCGTGGGACGCGCGCCCGTGCAGAGCGACATGGAGCGGCTGCCGTTCACGAGCGCCGTCGTGCGCGAGGGCCTACGCCTCTACCCGCCGGTCTGGAGCATGGCGCGGCACGCGACCGCCGACGTCGAGCTCGCGGGCGTGAAGGTACCGGCGAACGCCCAGGTGATCGTGAGCCAATGGGTCGTGCAGCGCGACGCGCGCTGGTTTCGCGAGCCGGCTCGCTTCCGCCCGGAGCGCTGGCTCGGCGACGAGTGCGCGAACCTGCCGCGCTTCGCGTACTTTCCGTTCGGCGGCGGCCCGCGCGTGTGCATCGGGCAGCACTTCGCCTTGCTCGAGCTCGTGCTCGTGCTCGCCCGCCTGAGCCAGAGCGTGACTTTCGAGCCGTCCGGAGACGAGCTCGAGCTCTCGCCGGTCATCACCCTGCGACCGAAGGGGCCCGTGCGATTGCGCGTTCGGCGGCGGGTTCACGCGGGAAGCAACGCGGCCTGAACGGCGTATGCTGGCGGGTGGAGGCTTGGCATGCAGTGGCGCAGGGGTCTTTGGACGCTCGGATTGGGAGTCTGTTCGCTCGGGGCCGCCGGGTGCAGCGGCGGTGACGACAAGTCGAAGTGCGCCGAGCCGACGATCGACGGCTCGCCGTTTTCGCTGACCGGCACGGCGACCGTGCACGGCACCGGCACGCTGCCCGCCGGTTCTCCGGACGGCTACGAGCTCGACCTCATGATCGGCGACCAGGACGCGCAATACGGCGTCTTGCCGCCGAATCTGCTCGACGCGTCCTACGTCTGCGGCCAAACCTTCGGCTACACGATTCATCAGGTGCCCGCCGGCACCTACCAGCTCTTCTACGCGCTCTACGCGAACAACGCGATGGAGCCTTCCGCCATGGGCCCTTCGACCCAGTCGTTCACCGTCGCGGACGGGCAAGACCTCGAGTTCGACGCGACCTTCTGAGCGACACGCAACTCAGAGAACCCAGCGCTTTCCCGCTACGCGGAGAGCTGCCGGAGCACGTATTGCAGGATGCCGCCGTGCTTGTAGTAGTCGAGCTCCACGGCCGTATCGATGCGCGCGAGCGCCTCGAAGCGCTTGACCTTGCCGTCGGCGGCGGTCGCCGTCACCGTGAGCTTCTTGCGGGGCGCGAGGCCGGACGCGATGCCTTCGATCGCGATCGTCTCCTCACCGCTGAGCCCGAGCGTCTCGCGCGTTTGCCCGGCCAAGAACTGCAGCGGCAACACGCCCATGCCGATCAGATTGCTGCGGTGGATGCGCTCGTACGATTCGGCGATCACCGCGTGCACGCCGAGCATGAAGGTGCCCTTCGCCGCCCAGTCGCGCGACGAGCCCGAGCCGTACTCTTTGCCGGCGAGCACGACGAGCGGCGTCTTCTGCGCCTGGTAGCGCATCGACGCGTCGTAGATGCTCATCTGCTCGCCCGTCGGCAAGTAGCGCGTGACGCCGCCTTCCACCCCCGGAACCAACAGGTTCTTGAGTCGCACGTTCGCGAACGTGCCGCGCATCATCACTTCGTGGTTGCCGCGGCGCGCGCCGTACTGGTTGAAATCGTGCGGTTTGACGCCGTGATCGCCGAGGTACGCCGCCGCGGGCGACGTCTTCGAGATGTTGCCGGCGGGTGAGATGTGGTCCGTCGTGACCGAGTCGCCGAGCATCGCGAGCACGCGCGCGCCCGCGAGGTCCTTGAGCGGCGCGGGCGTCTTTTGGATGCCGTCGAAGAACGTCGGGCGCCGCACGTAGGTGCTCGCGGGCTCCCACGCGAAGCGGTCGCCTTCCGGCACCGGCAACGCGCGCCAGCGATCGTCGCCGCGGAAGACGTCGGCGTATTCCTTCGCGTACGCCTCGGCCGTCACGTGCTTCTGCACGATGGCCGCGACCTCGCTCGGCGACGGCCAGATGTCCTTCAGGAAGACGTCCTTGCCGTCGCTGCCGCGCCCGATCGGCTCCTTCGCGAAATCGATGTCGATGCGGCCGGCGAGCGCGTACGCGACGACGAGCGGCGGGGACGCGAGGAAATTCGCGCGCACGTCGGGCGAGATGCGCCCCTCGAAGTTGCGGTTGCCGGAGAGCACGCTCACCGCGACGAGGTTGCCGTCGCCGATCGCCTTGCTGATGGTTTCGGGCAAGGGGCCGCTGTTGCCGATGCACGTCGTGCAGCCATAGCCGACGATATTGAACTTGAGCTTCTCGAGCTCGTTCAAGAGACCCGAGGTGCGGAGGTATTCCGTGACGACCTTCGAGCCCGGCGCGAGGCTCGTCTTCACCCACGGTTGGGACTTGAGGCCGCGCGCCGCGGCGTTCTTCGCGACGAGGCCGGCGGCGACGAGCACGTAGGGGTTCGACGTGTTCGTGCACGACGTGATGGCCGCGATGACGACGCTGCCGTGCTTGAGGGTGAAGCTCTCCGAGCCGAGCGTCGCGGGCACGCTGGTCGCGAGATCGTCGGCGGTCGCCGCCGGAGCCGCGCCCTTGCTCTTCGACTTCGCGGCGGCCGCCATCTCCGGCAGCGCCTTGGCGAACGCGGTCGGCACTTGCGTGAGCACGACCTTGTCGTGCGGGCGGCGGGGGCCGGCGAGGGTCGGCACGACCGTGCCGAGATCGAGCTCGAGGCTCTGACTGAAGACGGGATCGGGGGCGCCCTTCTCGCGAAAGAGGCCCTGAGCCTTGGCATACGCTTCGACCAGCGCCACGCGTTCGGGGCTCCGCCCCGTGAGCTTCATGTACGCGATGGTCTCGGCGTCGATCGGGAAGATGGCGCACGTCGAGCCGAACTCGGGGCTCATGTTGCCGATGGTCGCGCGATCGGCGAGCGGCAACCCGAGCAGCCCGTCGCCGTAGAACTCGACGAACTTCGAGACCACGCCCTGGTCGCGCAAGAGGCGGGTGATGGTGAGCACGAGGTCGGTCGCCGTGGTGCCCTCGGGCAGCGCGCCGTAGAGGCGCACGCCGACGACCTGCGGCACGAGCAGGTTGATCGGCTGGCCCAGCATCGCGGCCTCGGCTTCGATGCCGCCGACGCCCCAGCCGAGCACGCCGAGCCCGTTCACCATCGTGGTGTGGCTGTCGGTGCCGACCAGCGTGTCCGGGTACGCGAGGCCGTCCTGATCGAACACCACGCGCGCGAGGTACTCGAGGTTCACCTGGTGCACGATGCCCGTCGAGGGCGGCACCACGCGGAAATTGTCGAAGGCCTTCTGCGCCCAACGGAGGAGCACGTAGCGCTCGCGGTTGCGCTCGTACTCGTTCTCGGTGTTGCGCACGAGCGCGTCGGCCGTGCCGTAGTTGTCGACCTGCACCGAGTGATCGATCACGAGCTCGGCGGGGAAGAGCGGATTGATCTTCTTCGGGTCACCGCCCATCGTGGCCATCGCGTCGCGCATCGCGGCGAAATCGACGACGGCGGGCACGCCCGTGAAGTCCTGCAGCACGACGCGCGCGGGGTAAAACGCGATCTCCTGATCCGGCTCGGCTTTCGGATCCCAGCCGGCGACGGCTTCGATGTCGCTCTTCGAGACCGCGTTGCCGTCCTCGTTGCGCAGTAGGTTCTCGAGCAGGATGCGAAGCGAAAACGGCAGCTTCGCGAGATCCTTGCCGAGCGCCGCCGCGAGCTTCGGCAGACTGAAGTAACGGTAGGTGGCGCCACCCACGTTGAGGTCGGTGCGGGTCTTGAACGAATCGAGAGCGCGGTCGGTCATGTTCGAAGAAGCCTTTCGCCTCTTCGACGTACCGCCGTCAACCTCGCACGGCAACGTTTCCCGCAGCCAGGCCGGCGAGCGCCGCCTCGAGCATGGTGCGCGGCCGCCCGGCGACGGCGTCGCCGGCGACGAAAAGGCGGGATTCCGCGGAATTCATGCCCACCGGTCGGCCGAAGTCATCGCACGCGACACCGACGCGCTCGAGCACTCCGAGCCCCAGTGTTTCGAGGCTGGGTCCATAAAGTGACCCGCCGCCACCGAGCGCTTCACCGTCGAGTGCGAGCGTGACGGGCGCGTCCAGCGGGAATTCGAAGCCGCGCACGACGCCCGGCCGACTCCAGGTGAAGGTAACGCCGCCCGCGCCCACGCCGCCCGTCGCGAGCACGACCGACGCGGCTTCGAGCTCGCTCGTTCCTTCCGGCGTCTCGAACCGCACGCCGAAGCGGGCACCGCGCATTTCGATCGCGGTGACGCGCGCGCGCCTCACGTCGACGCGGCGCGCCGCCCAGAGTCGATCGCGCGCGCGCTCGAAGCGTGCTCCCGCAGGGCCGCCGAGCGGCGACGTCGTCTCACCGAGCGGGAGACCGGCGAGCGCGCGGAGCGTCTCCACCGTGTCGGGCTCGAGCCCGAGCCAGGGTCCGAAGAGCCACGCGTCGGCGACGCCGGGCCGCGCCTTGACGGCTTCGGCGAGCGCGCTCCTTCGCGCCGGGTCGTCGTGCAGAACGGCGAAGTCGTAGGCCGCGATGCGCCGCTCGTGGCCGCGCTGGAGCACGTCGAGCGGCACCGGTACGAAAGACGCTCCGGTCCGTTCGGCCCAAGCCGAGACACCGAGCGTCTTCGCGAGGAGCGGAGCGTCCCAATCGTCGCGCTCGACGTCGGCGACGGCGATGCGGCGGCCGGCGAGCGGCGAGAGATCGAGCAGCGCGCCGTCGATGCCGAACGCCGGGCGCACGACGCCGCTCGCCGTCGCGACCATGGAGGTCGACCGAGGCTCGGCGCCGCCGCGCCGGTAAATGCCGAGCGCCGCGAGGAACGCGCCGAGCTCCTCGTCGCGGCCGGCGTCGCGCTCGTGTCTCGCCTTCTGGAAAGAGAGCGGTCCGTCCCAGGGCTCGAGATCGAGCGCGCCGGACGTGAGCGCCGTCGCGCCCGCGCGGTCGTGAAGCACCGTGACGGACGCGCCGCGCTCGGTCGCCGCAAATGCCGCCGCCGTCCCGGCCATGCCCGCACCGACGACGACGAGGCTCGGGTTCGTCACGCTGCCTCGACTCGTTGGCTCGTGGCAACGCGGGCAACGCGCAATGCCGCAGACGTCGTCCGGAGCTGCTCCGGCGAACCGACGAGCCGGGCGTCCAAACCAAGCCCCCACGAGCCCACCAGCGGCCTCGCCGGTATTTTCGCGGGCGCGTCGCCGCTCACGCCGATCGAGATCTGCTCTTCCACGACCGTTCGCCTACCTCCAGGCCTCGTAACCCGGCTCGTCCGTTTGCGGATCGGCGCCGGCCGGCGCGTGGCCGAGCTCGGCGCAAAGGGACGCGAGCGCGAGCGCTTCTTGCCGCGCCTGGTCGGGACCGACCGCGGCCGCGCGCTTGCGGGCGGCGCCGGCCAAAAAGCCGTGCGCGAGCGCGAGGCCGTCGCGCGGCGAGCGATCGGTCATCTCGGCCACGATGCGGCCACAGCGCGCGGCGCAGCGCGCGCCGCCGCACGCGCCGAGACCGAGGCGGGTGCGGCGCGACACGTCGTCCACCGTGCGCGCGAGCTCGTGCGCGACGGTGTAGCGGATTTCGGCCTCCGTCACCGGCTCGCACGGACACACGACGGCCGCTTCACGCGGCTCACGGAGCATGCGCTCGAGCACGCGCAGGGCGCGGCCGCCGTGGCGATATTCGAGCCGCGTCGCCGTGACGGCTTCCATGCCGCCCGCGACGACGAGCTGCATCGGGTCGACCTTTTCGTCGCCGCCCGGCAGCGGCGCCACGTGCGTTCGGCACTTGTCGGCCACGCCGAGCCGGCGCGCGAGCACGTCGGTCATCTCTTCGGCGAACTGGCGATAGCTCGCGAGCTTGCCGCCGAGCATCGAGTAGAGGCCGTCGGCGCCGTGCGCGGCGTGATCGACGATGCTGTGCTCGCGCGAGAGCTCGTCTTCGTTCGGACCCCACTCGTAGAGCGTCGGACGCACGCCCCCCCAGGTGCCGATCGCCCGCGCCGACCAAATCGAGGGGAAAACGCGCGCAACGGCCTCGAACAAGTAGCGCACCTCGTCCCCCGTCGCGACCACGCGATCGAGGTCGCCGTAGTAGTCGTCGTCGGTGGTGCCGAGCACGCTCACGTTCTGCCAGGGCATGAGGAAGACCTGGCGGCCGTCGATCGCGTTCGCCATCACGGCGTAATTGGTGAGGCGCCGATCGAGGAAGACGTGCACGCCCTTGCCGGGTCGCACGCGCGCCGCGTCGCCGGACAAGCCGCCGAGCGCCGCGGTGATCGGCGCCCACGCGCCCGTCGCGTTCACCACGAGCCGCGCCGTGCGCGTGCCGCTCGCGCCGCTGATGCGCTCCCGGAAGCGCACGCCGCGCACGCTGCCGTCGTCACGCCGCAAGAGCTCGGTCACGGTCGCGTGCACGTGCACCTCCGAGCCGTGCTCGATGGCGTCGACGGCGTTCGCGACGCAGAGCCGCGCGCCGTCGATGCCCCATTCGTCGAAGGTGACGCCGCCGCGCGCGCCCGCGGCGAGCCCCGGCTCGAGCGCGGCCATCTCGTCGTGCGTGAGGCGCACGTGCGGCTTACCGTGCTTGAGCGGCTGATAACGGTCGTAGACGTCGAAGAAGGCGTCGTAAGTCGCGAGCGTCGCCTCGGCGTGGAGCTCCGTTTCGGCGAAGACGGGCACGAGAAACGGAATGCGAAACAAGAGGTGCGGCGCGATGCGCTGGATGTGACCCGAGTCGAGGCACGAGCTGTACGTCACGTCCGGATCGGTCGTGAGGTAGCGCGGGCCGCCGTGGATCATCCCGCTCGAGTTGCCGCTCGCGCCGAACGCGAGATCGTGACGCTCGAAGAGCGCCACCTTGAGCCCGCGGAGCGCGGCGTCGCGCGCGACGCCGGTGCCGTTCACGCCGCCCCCGATGACGATCACGTCGACGTCCGTCGCCTCCCCGGCCGCCCGAGCGTCCGGCGCCGCGGGCGGGGCCGAATCGGCGTCTTCCATCCCGCTCAAGGTACTTCAACTTGGCCCGGCTGGCCTTCCGACGCTATTTCGGCGTGGGTGCCGCGCTCTTCGCCGTTCCGCCGCTTCGCGCGCCTGAGTCTCTTCGGGCTCGCTTGGGTCGCGCTCGGGCCGCCGGCCGCGGCCGAGCCGGACGAACCGGATGTCGACGCGCCGCCGCCCGTCGCGCGCGGCATCGCTCCGCGCGAAGCCGGGCGACCGAGCGTGCGGCTCGATCGGCTCGAGTTCCCGCCGGACGTGGCGGGCGGCGCCGAGCTCGAGCGCCACTTCCGTAAGCAGCTGAAGCACGCGGCGCGCCATGCCGACTGGGGCGCGCGGCGCGGGCAGAAGATCGAGTTTCGCGTGAAGATCGAGGAGCTCAGCGTGCGCGAGGGCGACCGCGTGGTTCACGTGCGCTGCACGGCGCTCGGCAGCCTGCCGAAAGGTCGCACCACGCGCACCTTCATCGAGTTCGGCGGCGATCCGGGCGATCGCGCGAAGGTGGTGCGCCACGTGCTCGAGATCGTCGCGCGCGGCGTCGTCACGCGCCTCGCGGCGATCGAGCGCGAGCGGCGCACCGGCTCGCAGGGCTGAGCGTCACTCGGCGGTGTTTTGGGCGATGTCCCAGCCGAACGACGCCGACGACGAACCGCCGGCGAGATCCACCGATTGGGTCGTGGTGTCGCCCGCGGCATCCGAAGCCGTCCAAGTGATCTTTTGATAGCCGAGCGCGAACGTCTCCTCGAGCGCGGACCCGTTCGTCGTGAGCTCGACGGATTGCACCGTCGCGTTCGTGAGGTCGTAGCGCAAGAGCTCGTAATTGCCGTTCGGATCGAACGCCTCGAAGTGGGCGGCGACCGTCTTCGCCGCGCGACCGAGCGCGACCGCCGCCAGGTGCCGCACCGTTTCGGCGCCGACCGCGGTGACGAGCGTGACCGGCTGGAGCACGGCCTTGCCGGTGGGGCTGCCTGTCGCGCTGTCGGTCGGCACCGTGAGGCCCGACGTGAAGCTCGAGAACGGCACCCAAGCCGGCGAGTAGCCGCTCGGATCGACCTTGGCGCCGAAGGTGGCGAAGTCGCTCGCGAGCCCCGCGTCGCCGCTGCCCGTATTGGTTTCGACGTCGAACGACGCCTGCACGCTGGTCGTGCTGTCGCTATAGGCCCAGTTCGCGCTGCGGAAGACGAGCTCGATGTGCTCTTGCGGGATGCCGTCTTGGAGCCCGTCGATGCCGATGCTCGAGATCGTGACGTCGTCGAGCTCGATGGTGAGCGCGCCGTTGGCGAGCACGATCTCGGCGGTCGTGTGAGTGCCGCTCGCGGCGAGCGAGTCGAGCTCCGGCGTCGAGAGATCGGCGTCGCGCGTGATCGTGACCGCGGAAGGAACCACCTTGCCGGCGCCGCTGCCCGAGGCCGAGATGGTGCTCGGAATGGCGAGGCTCTCGGAGAAGCCTCGAATCGGCACGGTGTGCGCGGCGCCGAGCGTGAGCACGCCGATCAAGCCGAGCGGCACCGTGGTGCCGCCGGGCGGGCCTTGCGGTCCGGTGTCGCCCTTGTCGCCCTTCGGGCCCTGACTGCCGGCGGGGCCTTGAGGACCGGCGGCACCCTGAGGACCGGCGGCGCCTTGAGGGCCGGCCGGACCTTGCGCGCCCACGGGACCCACCGGGCCTTGCGCGCCGGGAGTGCCGGCGGGGCCCTGGGGACCCGTCGCGCCGTTGGCTCCGGCGGGACCGGCCG
>DATJXW010000343.1:0-32186 GCA_035499895.1 Polyangiaceae bacterium
GAGACCCCTCAATGCACGGCGTATGCCGGGCGACGCGGCTGGAATGATGCCGTCTTTACGCCTATTTGAGGCCGTGACGCGCCCCGTCAACCGGTCGAGTGACGCACCAGCGGCACACCCGTTACGCTAATCCGTGCGGCCCGAGTCGCGGTCCTTCGCGTCTGCCGCCGGCCCGTCGAGCGGCCCGATGGTGCAGGTGCCGGCGAACTGCACGCCCTTTTCGATGTGCACCTCGGGGGCATGCAGCGTCCCGGTCGCGCGCGCGGGCACGTAGAGCTCGATCGCGTGAGCGGCGCGCACGTTGCCTTGGAGGACGCCGCCTTTGACGATCACGGTGCCGACCTCGATCTCTGCGTCGACGTCCGCGCCGTCGCCGATGACGAGGGCGTCGTCGCCGCGGATCTCGCCGCGGAAGCTGCCGTCGATGCGCACGCGGCCTTCGAAGTGAAGCTTGCCTTCGAAGCGGGTGCCTCGGCCGAGCAGGGCGGTGATCTCGGTTGAAGGAAGGGCTGACGCCATGAGGCTCCCATCCTAGCGCGCGGCGGAGCGCGCGCGTCTACCCGCGGCGGTCTCGGTCGAGCGGCGCGCGCGAGGGTCGCGCCGATCATCACGCGCCCACGCGCTAAAAATCGCGTGAACTCGGAGCGCGTCGCGCCCCAAAAACCGGCCGCTCGCTCTCGCCAAGGCGCGACACAAAGGTAAGAATGCGGCGATGCTTGGTCGCGCCTCGGGCGTGCTCGCTTTGGTCGCGCTCTCGGGTTTCGCCTCGCCTCTACGGGCGCAGACGGCGACGCCGGACCCGACCGCGCCGCAGACGGTGGCGCCGGATCAACCCGCCGCCCCGGCGAGCGAGCCCACCCCCACGACCAAGAAGCCGCTCCCGTGGCACGGCTCGTCGGCGATTTGGGTGCAGCGCGTGACGACGCAGACGCTCGGGGTCGGACCGAAGCCGCTGAGCTCCGACCCGCTCTACGACTGGCTCGTCTACCTCCGACCTCGTTACTCGTTTTGGGAGGACGACCGCTCGTCCTTGAGCCTGCGGGCGCAGTTCGAGGCCGACTACGAGTTCACGAACAGCGACACCACGACCGAGAAGAACGAGCTCTTGCTCGCCGACACGATCGTCGCGCTCACGCCGGAGCACGCGTTCGTGTCGCACGGCGAGTACCTCACGCTGCTCTCGCTCAGCTTGCCGCGCGTCGTCTTGCCGACGTCGAAGGCGAGCTACGACGCGGGGAACATCGCGAACGTCGGCGTGCGCGCGTTCCTGCTCCAGGATTTCCCGCTGCGCGAGAACGAGTCGTGGTTTCCGCGCGGGCGCGTCGCGTTCCGTGCCGGCTACTCGTACCAGTTCGCGCGCGACGTCGTGCCGGAGCTCTCGACCCTGAATCAGGTGCGCATGGACCTGTCCGGGCACAGCGTCTCGAACGATCAGGTGAGCGGCGCGGCGCTCGCCGAGCATGCGTTCATGATCCACGGCCTTGCGGGCGTCGACGTCTGGCGCAACGTCATCGGTGTCGACGCCGAGTTCGGCGTCGATCCGGTGATCAAGTTTCCGCTCGAGAAGGGTTTGTGCGTCGCCACGCTGACCGGCTGCGCGACGATCGCCGACGTGAACGACCCGCAACGTTACGGCGTCATCACGCTGTTCGACGCGTACGTCGAGGCGCGCGCGCTCGGGAACGCCTTTCACGTCGCCGTCGGCTACGAAAACGTGACCAATCAGCTCGCGCCCGAGAGCGTCTACAGAAGCCCACTCTGGAGCCCCGACGCGCACTTCTACCTGCGTCTGGATTTCGTGCCGGATCTGCTGCTCGAGCCGCCGCCGCCCGCGGCGCCGCGCGCAGGGCCGGCGCCCGGTCGCAACGTGGCGAGCGCGCGCTGAGGCGCGCACGGCGCTTCGGCTCTGTCGATCCGCGCGCCCGGCGGGTATGCTGCTCCGGTGGCACTTCCGACGAGCGATCCGCCGCACTCGTCCCGAGCCGGCGTGATCGTGGTGGCCGACGACGATCGGCTGACGCGCGAGCTCCTGGCGGGGATGCTCCGCGCGCGCGGACACGACGTCGAGGTCGTGCCGGACGGCCAAGCGGCGGTCGAACGCGTCGCGCGCGGCGGCGTGCACCTCGTGCTGCTCGACGTGCTGATGCCGCGCCTCGGCGGGCTCGAAGCGTGCCGGCTGCTGAAGGGCATGACGAGCGGCGCGTTTTTGCCCGTGGTGCTCGTCACGGTGAAGACCGACAGCCAGAGCCGCGTGGAGGGCCTGAAAATCGGCGCGGACGACTACGTGTGCAAGCCTTTCGACGAGAGCGAGCTCATGGCGCGCGTCGAGGCGATGCTGCGCATCAAGCGGCTCCACGATCACGTCGCCGAAGCGCGCCAGCGCCTCGAGCAGCTCAGCATTCACGACGATCTCACGGGCCTCTACAATTACCGCCACCTCCAGGTGCGGCTCGGTGAGGAATACAAGCGGGCGGAGCGGCACCGCGAGTCGCTCGCGTGCATGGCGATCGACATCGACCGCTTGCAGCATCAGAACGAAGTCGGTGGGCGGAGCCACGGCGATCGCGTGCTCCGGCACGTGGCCGACATCATTCGCCGCACGATCCGCGAAGGGGACGTGCTCGCCCGTTTCGGGGGCGACGAGTTCCTGACCGTGCTCCCCGGGCTCCACTTCGCGGGCGCCGTCGCGGTCGCCGAGCGGTTGTTCCGCGATTTGCGGGAGCGGCCGCTCGCGGGCGAAACCGCGCGCACGCACCCCGTCACCATCTCCGTCGGCGTGGCGCTTTTTCCGTCGCGCGACGTGCGAACGCGGGATTCATTGCTCCGGTCGGCCGACCTTGCGCTCGGTATGGCCAAACGCGAGGGCGGCGCGCGCGTTTGCGTCTATCAGCAGGAGGGCCAAATCTACACCCCCCTCGTCGGCACGCCCGGAGAGGGCTCCGAAGGACGAGGCTGAGGCGATGGAGGCGAGTATCCGGCCGGGCGAGCTCAGCCGACCAGGCATCGAGGGAGCGCCCACGCGCGTGCTCGTGGTCGACGACGAGCCGGGCCTCCGCCGCGCGCTCACGCGCCTGCTCCAGGCGAACGGCATCAACGTGCGTACGGCCGACGACGGGGCGATGGCGATGGAGGTGCTCGCCGAGGAAGCGTTCGACGTGGCGCTCGTCGACCTGATGATGCCGCGCGTGAACGGCCTCGAGCTCCTGCAGCACATCAAGAAGCGCCACGCGGGGACGCAGGTCGTGCTGATGACGGCGTTCGGCGACGTCGAGACGGCGGTGCAAGCGGTGCGCGCGGGCGCGCACCACTTCTTGACCAAGCCGTTCCGTTCGAACGACGAGGTCGTGCTCGCCGTGGCCAAGGCGGCCGAGCACCGGCGACTCGTCGATCACGCGGCGATGCTCGAGCGCCGGCTCGAGCAGATGCAGAAATTCGGCGGCCTCATCGGCAATTCGCCGAAAATGCAGGAGGTCTATCGGCTGGCGCTCGGCGTCGCGACGACGGCCTCCACGGTGCTCATCCTCGGCGAGAGCGGCACCGGCAAGGAGCTCACGGCGCGCGCGATTCACCAGCACTCGGCGCGTTCGGAAAAGGCGTTCGTGCCGGTCAACTGCTCGGCCATTCCCGTCGACCTCGTCGAAAGCGAGCTCTTCGGGCACGTGAAGGGCGCGTTCACCGGAGCCACGACGTCGCGCCCGGGCCTGTTCGAGGTCGCCGATTCCGGGACGCTCTTCTTGGACGAGGTCGGCGACCTGCCGCCGCTCGCGCAAGTGAAGCTCCTGCGCGCGCTGCAGGAAGCCGAGATCAAGCGCGTCGGTTCGAACGAGACGAAGACGGTGGACGTACGCGTCGTCGCCGCGACCAACGTCGATCTGAAGACGCGCATCAACGACGGCCGCTTCCGCGAGGACCTTTATTACCGCTTGAACGTGGTCGCGATTGCGCTCCCGCCGCTCCGCGAGCGCCCCGAGGACATCCCGCTCCTCGCGCAGCACTTCGTGAGCAAGTACGCCGAGCGGGCGAACCGTCCGGTTCGCACCATCAGCCCGGCCGCGATGGACGTCCTGAAGGGCGCGCTCTGGAAGGGCAACGTGCGCGAGCTCGAGAACGCCATCGAGCACGCGGTCGTTTTTTGCACGGGGGAGAGCATCGAGCCGCGCGATCAACCGGACACCCAGCAACCGAAGCGCGACACGCCGCTGCCGCACGCGAACGGTGACGCCTCGCTCGGTCTGCGCGACCTGCCGTTCCCGGTGGCGAAGGCGCGCGCGCTCGCTGCGTTCGAGGCTTCTTACTTTCAGGGCGTGCTCGACCGCGCGGGCGGCAACGTGTCCGAGGCGGCGCGGCTCTCCGGTCTCGATCGCTCGAACTTCCGCCGCGCGGCCCGCCGTGCCGGCGTCAAAATGCGCGACGAGGGCTGAGGGACCGCTCGCGGTCGCCCGAGGCGGGGGTGACGCAAGCCATTCACACTGAAATTTCGGCTGGCGAGGGGCCACGGATTTGTTCATGGTCAAGCGCTAAGAGCTAAGCTGCGCCGCCGTGCAGGCCGACACTTTGGAGCAATCGCTCGTCATTCCACCGGAGGTCCGGCGTGGTGTTCGCCGCCGGCGCTGGACGGCCGTCGTCGTCGTGGCGCTGCTCGCCGCGGCCGGCACTGCTTACGGCGTCGTGCGCAATCGCCCGGTGCCGCCGCAATACCGCACGACGCTGGTCGAACGCCGCACCGTCGTCCGCGAGGTCGAGGCGACCGGTCACGTCGACGTGACGACGCGCGTCGACGTGAACGTGCCGGAGGACGGACACCTGATCGAGCTCTTCGTGAAGGCGGGCGACACGGTGACGGCGAACCAACCCCTCGCGCGACTCGACCAGCGCGCCGCCGTCATCGGCCTGCAGAGCGCGCAGGCGAACGTCGCCGCCGCGGGCAGTCGCGTGCTCGAAGCCGAGACCGCGCTCACCGCCGCGACCGAAGCGCGCGCGCGCACCGAACGGTTGCTCGCCAAGGAGCTCGCGAGCGCGGCCGATCTCGAGGCCGCACGCTCGACGGAATCGAAGGCGCGCGCCGCGCTCGCGACCGCCCGCGCGGATCGTTCCGCGACGAGCCAGGGCTTGAAGTCCGCCGAGCTCACGCGCTCGCTCACCACCATCGTGTCCCCCATCGACGGCGTGATGCTCGAGGCGCCGACGTCACTCGGCCCGGCCGTCGCGCCCGACAAGAAGGCGCTCTTCGTCGTCGGCTCCGCGCTCGAGACGCTGCGGGTCGACGCCGACGTGGCCGAAGCGGAGGTCGGCCGCCTGCACCCGGGACAGACCGCGCACTTTTCGGTGCCCGCGTATCCCGGGCGGAACTTCGACGGCAAGGTCGAACGCATCGGCATCGACGCCGAACGGACGAGCTCGGCGGTGCGGTACCCGGTCGAGCTCAGCGCCGACAACCACGAACGCGCGCTCTTGCCGGGCATGACGGCCACCGTGACGATCGAGGTCGCGCGCGCCGAGAACGCGGTCGCCGTGCGTGAAGCCGCGCTCCGCTTTCGACCCGAGGGCGCGACCGAAGCCGAACCGCGGCACCAGGTGTGGACGCTGACGGGCAAGGGGCTCGAGGCGATCGCGGTGCAGCCGGGACTCTCCGACGGAGCGTTCACCGTCGTCGAGCCGGAGCCGCCGGCGCTCTTGCCGGTCGGAACGCGACTCGTGCTCGGCGTGGTCGCGAGCGACAGTCAAAAGAGCTCCGGCCCCGGCATCAAGCTCGGGAAGTGAGCATGCCCACGCCGGTGATCGAGACGCTCGGCCTTTCGAAGGTTTATCCGGGCAGCGTCGGCGGCGTACCGGTGCTCTCGAGCGTCGACCTCACGGTCGAATACGGCGAGGTCGTCGCGCTGCGCGGTCCGTCGGGCTCCGGCAAGTCGACGCTGCTGAACATCCTGGGCTGCCTCGATCGGCCGTCGCGCGGCCGCTACGTCCTCGGCGGCGCCGACGTCTCCGGGCTCACCCGCGAGGAGCAGGCGTGGGTGCGCTTGCACTACATCGGCTTCGTTTTTCAATCGTTCCACTTGCTCGCGCACGCGACCGCGCTCGAAAACGTCATGCTGCCGCTGCACTACGCGGGCGTGCCGCGCGTGCGTTCGGAGGACGCGGCGCGCGATCTCCTCGCGCGGGTCGGCTTGAGCCATCGCTCCGAGCACTTTCCGGCGCAGCTCTCCGGCGGTGAACGCCAGCGCGTCGCGATCGCGCGCGCGCTCACGGGTCGGCCGCCCCTGCTCCTCGCCGACGAGCCGACCGGCGCGCTCGACACCAAGACCGGCGCCGAGATCATGCGCCTCTTGCTCGATCTTCACACCGAGCGCGGGACGAGCATCATCCTCGTCACGCACGATCCGACGGTCGCAGAGTACGCCGATCGGCAGATTTTCCTGCGCGACGGCAGGGTCGTCGCGGGGGAGGAGGCTCACGGTGGCGCTCGGGCGTGAGACGTGGCGGCTCGCGCTCAAGCTCATCGTGCGGCAGCCGGGGCGGAGTGCGCTCACGATGCTCGGCCTGGCGATCGGCGTCGGTGCGTTCATCGCGATGGTGAGCTTCGGCGAGGGCGCGCGCCGCTCGGTCGTCGCGCAGTTCGAGGTGCTCGGGACGAACCTGATCAAAGTCCAGACCGCGTATCCGGCGGTGAATCCGAAGGCGAAGCCGTCGATTCCGATCGGCGACAGCGAGGTGCGCCACATCCGGCGCGAGGCGACGACCGTCGCGCACGTGTTGGCCATCGCGCGCCGGAGCGCCTCCGTGTCGTGGGGCGGCGAGCAGCGGCCGTCGTACGTGAACGGCGTGGACCCGGTCTATCTCGGCATCCATTCGTGGGACGTCGCCGCGGGCGGCAACTTCGACGCGGCCGACATGGCCGAAAGCGCCAAGGTTTGTTTGCTCGGCAAGACGAACGCGAAAGAGCTCTTCGGCGACCGCGATCCGCTGGGACAAACCGTCACGCTCGCGGGGCTCATGCCGTGCCGCGTGATCGGCGTTTTGGCCGAAAAGGGCTACTCCACGAACGCCGCCGACATCGACGACATCGTGCTCGTCCCGGTCACGACCTACAACACCTACCTCACCGATCGGCCGACGTACGCGTACCTCGAGGTCGAGCCGCTCGACAAGAACCTGCTCGACACCGCGCGGAGCGAGATCACGGACATCTTGCGCCGCGCGCACGGCATCGAGCCGGGCGATCCGGACGACTTTTCGGTTTCGAGTCCGCTCGAGGTGATTCGCGCCGCCGACCGCACCGCGCGCATCCTCGGGACGCTGCTCGCGGCGATCGCCGCCGTCTCGCTCTTGGTCGGCGGCATCGGCATCATGAACATCCAGCTCGTCTCCGTCGCCGAGCGCACCGAAGAGATCGGCGTGCGCGCGGCCATCGGCGCGTCACCGAATCAAATCCTCACGCAATTTCTGATCGAGGCGCTCATCCTCACCATGCTGGGCACGCTGGTCGGCGTGACGCTCGGCATCGGGGTCGCGAGCTTCGTCGCGCAGAGCATGGGCTGGCCTCGCGTGATCTCGCCTTCCGGCGTGCTGTTTTCTGCCGGATTCGGCATCGCCGTCGGCGTCTTGTTCGGTTACTTGCCGGCGCGCCGCGCCGCTCTTTTGGATCCGATCCATGCCCTGCGCCGCCAATAGCCTCGTTCGCTTCGTCGTGCCGCTCGCGCTGGTGCTCGTGCCTCGCGCCGCTCGAGCCGAGGTCGTCAAGCTCGAAGATCTCGAAACGCTCGCACTCAAGCAGCGCGGCTCGCTCGCCGCGGCGCGCGCGCGAGTAGGGGAGGCGGAGGCGCGCATCGACGCCGCGAAGGTGCCGTATCATCCGACGCTCGACGCCAAGGCGGACGTGAGTGAGTCGCCGGGTGGGACGCTGGTAAACGTACCGGTCGATCCGTCGAATCCGACGGGCTCGAAGTACGTCGTCTCCGGGTCTCGCACCATCGGGCAGCCGGGCGCTTTCGAACCCATTTTTCGTTACGAAGGCGGCCTCACTTTCTTGAGCCGGCTCTACGACTTCGGCCGCACCGCGGCTTCCGTACGCGCCGCCCGCGCCGATCGCGACGCTTCGGTCGCGGGCGAACGCTCCGAGCGCCTCTCGGTCGCGCTCGAGGTGCGCGCGGCGTACCTCGGCTGGCTCGTGGCCGACGGCACCCGCGCGATTCTCGCGCAGAGCGCCCGCGATTCGGCCACGCTGCGCGCGTCGGTCGAAGCGCACATCGCCGAGGGGGCGCGCCCCGGCGCCGAGCTCGCGTCCGCGCGCTTCGACGAAGCACGGGCGAAGCTCGATCTCGAACGCAGCGAAAACGATCTCGTCTCGGCGCGTTTCGACGTGGAGCAGGCGACCGGCGCCGCGTTGCCCGCGAGCGCGGAGCCGGATCGCTCGCTCTTCGAGCGTCAGCCGGCTCCGCTGTCGCCAGCGACGCACCCCGACGTGAACACCCTCGAACGGCGCCGCGACGCCGCGCTCGCCGCGGCCGATGCGCACGGCTACCCGCATGCGCCCGTCGTCGCGGTCGCCGCCAACGCCGGCGTCCACGGCCAGCAGTCGTTTCCGTTCCCGCTCTATCAGGTGATGCTCTCGGTCACGGTGCCGGTGCTCGACGGCGGGCTCGAAGCGGCTTCGGCGGCGCAAGCCGCCGCTCAAGCCAAGGAGCTCGACGCCCAGGCGCACGAGCTCGGCGGGCGTGTCGCGGTGCAGAATCGACGCGCGCGCGCGAGCTTCGAAAGCGCCGAGCGTCGCGTCGCGATCGCCGAGGAGTTGGTGGCGGCGGCGGACGACTCGGTGAAGCACGCCGTCGATCAGCACGAGCTCGGCGACGGCACGCTCGACGCCGTGGTCCAAGCGCGGATCCAAGCGTCGCGCGCGCGGCTCGAGGTCTTGACGGCGCGCGTCGAGCGAGCGCGCGCCGTGCTCGATCTCGAAGCGAACGCGACGCGCTGAGCTTGCGCGAGAGCTCGAGTTACGACGCCGCGGCGGAGGCGCGCGCTTCGTCGTCGAGGCGCTTCTCGATGCTCGCGAGCGCGTTCATGATCGACTCGTTCACGAGCTGGATGATGACGGGCAGCTGGCCCTTGAGCGCCTCGTAATAGCGTTGCCGCTCCGTCGAGTGCACGATCGCCGGCGGGTAGCCGCCGCGGAGGAGCACGATGTTCATGAGCAGGCGCGCGACCTTGCCGCTGTCCTGCGCGAACGGGAAAACCCGCAAGAGATCGTAATGAACGCGCGCCCCGACCCGGAGCGGGTTCTTCATCTTCTTGGCTTCGGGCCCGTTCAACCAATCCATGATCTGCCGCACGCGGTACGCGATCTTGTCGGGCGCGGCGTACTCGTGGAAGTAGAGGCGGTGCTGCGGGATGTCCTTCCTGTACTTCACCGTCTTCACGTCGCCCTCTTCGGGATGCAGCATCACGAACAGGCGCTTCACGACGTCGACGTTCAGCGGCACGCGCTTGCGCTCGCCGAGATCGCGCACGTACGCGATCGCCTGGCGGTGGCGCCGGATCTCTTCGCACACGGGTTGCATGCTCGAATCCGGCGTCGCTGTGGCGCTCGGATCCATCGCGGCCCGCAGCTCTTGGAACGTGTAGACGACGCCTTCGAGCGCGCTGTCGTGATGGATCCACGACATCTCGAGTGTTTCTTCGTATTCGCGCTTCAGCGCCTCGGGGGCGGTGCCGAGCCGTTCGAGAATGCGCCGGTAACGCTCTTCGACGCCCTCCGCCACCGGGGGCAGCGGAGCGGCCGGCGCCGGCGTCGGCCGCTTTTCGACGACGGGCGCGGGGGTCGGCAGCGGGTTTCGCGGTGACGAGTCCGCGTGCCGCACGCCGACCAGGCGGTGCACCGTCGGCACGCTCGGCCCGGTGTGCCGGGTCGTGCCCGACTGATTCGGAATCGCCGCCGGATCGTACACACGGGTGGTTCCCATGCGCAGGCCGTCCATCTTCTGGGCGGCGCGGGTCGCCCGAGCGACCTTGCCCTCGCGCAGGCGGCGAGCGGCTTCGCGTTCCGCGCGCAGCCGCTCGCGCTCGGCTTCCTTCGCCTTGCGGTACGCCTCGCGCTCGGCTTCTCGTCGCGCGCGCTCTTCTTCCTTCGCGCGCCGCGCGGCTTCCTTCTGGGCCTCGCGTTCGGCGATGAGGCGCTTGCGCTCCGCTTCCTTCTCGGCCTTCTCGCGGGCGCGCTGGGCTTCGGCTTCCTTCTTGAGGCGCGCCTTTTCGGCCGCTTGCTGCGCCTTGAGCTTCTCGCGCTCCTTGGCCTTCAGCGCTTTTTCGCGGTCGCGCTCTTTCTGGACGCGCTCTTTTTCTTTGGCGCGCTGAGCCTGCTCGCGCTCTTTCTCTTTGGCCTTCTGGGCCTTCTCGCGCTCCTGCTCCTTTTGGAGGCGCTCTTTTTCTTTGGCGCGCTGAGCCTGTTCGCGCTCTTTCTCTTTGGCCTTCAGCGCCTTTTCGCGGTCGCGCTCTTTCTGGAGGCGCTCTTTTTCTTTGGCGCGCTGAGCCTGCTCGCGTTCACGGACAAGCTTCGCCTTCGCGGCTTGTTTTTGCTTCGCGAGCGCGGCCTTCTTCGCGGCCGCTTTCTTGGCGGCCCCTTGGGCCTTTGCCGGCTTGCGGGCGGGCTTGGCTTTCGGCTTGGGGGCCGGTCGGGCCTTGCGAGCGGCGGACTTTGCCCTTCCGCCTCCTTGTGCGCGCTGTGCGCGCTTGCCCGTGGCCTTGGTGCGCTTCTTCGGCTGAGTCTTGCGAGCTGACATTGAACGGCTAAAGGCGCGGCCCATGGCCGAGGGAAGCGCCAAAACCTGTGTAAAGTTCAGTGTTTGCAGCCGGCCGGCCGCTCGGGTCAGGTCTGATCCGAGAGTGCCTGGGCCCTAGGGCCGCGAATCCGAGCGCAAGCTAGTCGCGCCAGACGCAACACGTCAAGGCAAAGCAGCACCGCCGCCATCCTGCTCAGGCCGGCTAGCCAGGATGCTCAGAGCCTATTAACCGAAGTAATCCGGAAAGATCTCGCTGTTTGCCAGGCGGCCGGCGCGCGCGGTGAGCACTTCAGCGCCCGTCGCCGTGACCAAAATCGTGTGTTCGAACTGCGCCGAGAGGCGGCCGTCGGCCGTGACCGCGGTCCATTCGTCGTCGAGGATTTTCACTTCGTGGGTGCCGAGGTTGATCATCGGCTCGATGGTGAAGGTCATGCCCGCCTTGAGGCGCATGCCTTTGCCGCGCGTGCCGTAGTGGGCGACCTTCGGCTCGTCGTGGAACTTGCGGCCGATGCCGTGCCCGACGAAGTCCTCGACCACCGAGCAACCGCGCGCTTCGGCGAACTCCTGAATCGCCGCGCCGATGTCGCCGAGCCGCGCGCCCGGTCGCACCTCGGCGATGCCGAGCTCGAGCGAACGGCGCGCGACTTCCGTCACGAGCTTCGCTTCGTCACTCGGCTTGCCGACGTAGAACGTCGCCGACGTGTCGCCGTGGAAGCCGCGATAGATGTGCGTGATGTCGACGTTGACGATGTCGCCCTCGCGGAGCGGACGTTGCGACGGGATGCCGTGACACACGACCTCGTTGACGGAGGTGCAGATGCTCTTCGGAAACGGCGGGCTGTCGCCGTTCCGATAGTTGAGCGGCGCGGGCTTCGCGCCCTTCTTCAGCGTGTCCTCGTGAACGAACTGGTTTAGCTCGTTCGTCGTGATGCCGGGACGGATGAGCTCCGCGACCTTCATCAACGAATCGCCCGCGAGGCGGCCGACCTCCCGCATCGCGTCAATCTCGCGCGTGCTTTTGATCTCGACCGAGCTCGAACGAAAGTAGAGGTCCAACGCCATGTCTCCTAGCCGCGGCCATTCTACCTCAGCAAGCGCAGTCCTGCATTCCGGTCCACCGCGGCGCGCATGTCGGGCGTGTCGGGCTCGCAGCGGAAGTGGAGGGCGGCACCCGGGTCGCCCTGGTAGTGGCGAGCGAAGACGATGAGTTGCGAGCCGACCCAGTGCGCCCCCGCGCCGTCGACCCAGGTGTACGACGGGTTCGTGGCCGGCACGCGCAGGACGATCGGCTCGCTCGGTTTGTCCCCGGCGAGAGCGGCGCCCACCGGGTCGAGCGTGATTTCGTACGCGCCGTGGTGCTCGACGCCGCCGATGCGCGACACCGTCTCGACACGTGCGACGACCACGAACTCCGCCTGGCGTGTCCGCTCCTTGAGCTTCGGATCCTTCGAAGGGGTGCGGCCTTCCGGATCGAAACCGAAGACGGCGGGCGCGAGCACGTCGTCGAAGAGCACGGCCGCTTCGGGTGAGTACGCCGGCAGGGAGGCGTCGGGCGTCGCGGCGTCGCCGTGACTGCCGGCGCAGGCCGTCACGAGGACGGAGACGAGCGCTGCCGCGAGACGGCGCCGCGCGAGCGATCGGATCGGGTTTCCCGGAGAACTTTCCACGGCGGGGTCGCCCTTCGCCTCTAGCACGACCGGGCGCGGAAAAAGGTGAACATCGAAGGCGAGTGACGCGTATAACGATCGGCCGCTTGAGCGGGAATAAACCCCGGTGTTAGGTTGTCGCGGCCCCGACTCGGACGTTGCAGGAAGGATATCCAAATGAGGCTCATGTCTTGGGCGGCCATCGCCGTCCCCACCTTCGCACTGGCAGCCCTGGTGAGCACCCCGGCGAGCGCCGAAAAATCCGGGGCCGACAAGCCGGCCAAGGGCGGCGGTGGTCCGGGCTCGGTGAGCAAGAAGATCGCGCTCTCGCCCGAGGGTCTGAAGTTCGGGATGGGCCTCGAAGCGATCGCGCATTTGTACGACAAGGTTCTCGATGACGAGTACCTGCCGCTCTACAAGAAGGCGTCGCCCGGTCCCGAGACGGAGGCGCTCGACGCCGAGATCAAGCAGCGCAAGGCCGAGCTCCGCCGGAGCCGCGTCGATTTCGGTCAAACGCCGACGGGCGTCGATCAGACCGCGATGAAGGGCGAGTACAGCTACGCGAACGGCGAGAGCATGGCGCGCATGACGCTGCGGAGCGGGACGGAGCGCTACTTCTTCTTCTTCAACGACCGGCTCTGGAAGGTCTACGACGAGCACAAGCTCAAGAAGGGCTCGGCGCTCGGCGAGGACTACGCGTCGGCGATCAAGGTGCTCACGAGCAAGTTCGGCGCGCCGCCGAAAAAAGTGCCGGCCAATCCCGACAAGGATCAGTACTTCGACGAGTCGGTGTGGACGACGCCGGACATGGTGATTCGCGCGCTCAATCGCGACTCGATCCTCGGTGTCGTGTACGCCGATCGCGAGGTGCAGGAAGATCTGCCGAAGCGCCGCCGCAATCACCTGAAGAACGAGACCGCGATGGATCCGGACGTCGCGAACGCGCTGAAGAAGAGCGACGCCCCGCCCGGCCCCCCGACGAAAGACAAGGGCGGCTCGAGCGACAAGAAGGGCGGCAGCGGCGGCTCGAAGAAGAAGTAGCCGTCGCGCCCGCGTCCCGGCGCCGCACTAAACGAGCTCGGCGCCGGGCGGCAGCAACGGCCCCGACGTGATCTCGATTTTCAGATCGGGAAAGCGCGCGCTGAGGAGCGGCTCGAGCACGCGCCGGCGGGCGAGCGTGTTCCCGGGGCAACCACAGAAGCGCCCGGAAAGGTGCAAAGCGAGCAAACGCTCGCCGAGCGCTACCAAGTGAAGCTGCCCGCCGTCGGCCCGGACGAGCGGACCCACGATTTCGCGGACGATCTCCAGGATCTGGTCCCGCGAGGCGCCCATCAGTGAAACGGGAGCCTAGCACGCCCGCGGCGCCGTTTGCCTGCTCGTGCTTGCAGGTGGTCCGGCCCTTGGGCTAGAAGCCGCTGGCGGAGCACCCTTCGGGTGCTAGCGTTCCGCCCCCAACGTCGAAGGACAATCCATGGTTCAGATCCGCCTGGCCCGGCACGGCACCAAGAAGACGCCGTTTTATCGTATCGTCGTCGCCGAGCATCGCCGTCCCCGTGACGGCCGCTTCATCGAGAACATCGGGACGTTCGATCCCGCCGGCGCGCTGGCGATCGACATGGATCGCCTCGAGCACTGGAAGAAGCACGGCGCCAAGGCGTCCCACACGCTCGATCGCCTGCTCAAGCAGAAGGCGCGAGCGGCCGCCGCGGCCCCGAAGAGCTGAGGCTTTCGCATGGCGCTCAAGGCACTCGTTTCGACGATCGCGCGGGCATTGGTGGACGATCCCGACGGCGTCGAGGTGTCGGAAGTGGACGGCGACCGCAGCGCGGTGCTCGAGCTCCGCGTCGGCGAAGGCGACATCGGTAAGGTCATCGGCAAGGACGGCCGGACGGCGCAGTCGATTCGTACGATTCTGCTCGCCGCGTCGACCAAGATTGGCCGCCGGGTTCATCTCGATATCCTCGACTAGGCCGCGGCTCGGTCGTGGCTAGCGGGCGCGCTCGGCTGGAAATCGGCAGGATCGGCGCGCCTCACGGGCTGAAAGGCGACGTCCACGCGACGCTTCACTTCGCCGAAAGTGAGGCGCTCGCGCCGGGCGTTCGCGCGCGGCTCGTGTCCGAGGCGGGCGCTCGCGAGCTCGTCCTGCGCTCGTTCAGACCCCACGGGCGGGCCTGGGTCGTCGGCTTCGAGGGCATCGACGATCGCGACGCGGCGCTCCTGCTCCGCGGCGCGCGGCTCGAAGTCGAGCGCGACGCGCTGCCGCCCCTCGGTGACGGAGAATATTACTTGGTGGATCTCATCGGAGCGACCGCGTTCGGACCCGACGGCCCGGTCGGCGAGGTCGTGGGCATCGCGACGCACCCGACCGTGGCGAGTCTCGAGCTCGAGCTCCTCGACGGGCGTCGCGCGGAGCAGCCGCTCGCCGCGCCCTGGGTCGCGCGCGTCGACGTGGCCGCGCGGCGCGTGGAGCTCGCGAGCCTCGACGGCTTGGTCGTGTAAGCGGCGGGCAGCAGCATGCAGGTCGCGATCGTCACGCTATTTCCGGAGCTCTTCGAGGCGTTCTTGCGCACGAGCTTCGTCGGGCGCGCGGTCGAGCGCGGCGTGCTCGCGGTGACGCTCGAGGATTTGAGGCCGCACGGTCTTGGTAACCATCTGTCCGTGGACGACACGCCGTACGGCGGCGGCTCGGGCATGGTGATGCGGCCCGATTGCGTGGTCGCCGCGATGGACGCCGCCGAACGCAAACTCGGCGCGCGCACGCGGCCGCGACGGGTGCTGCTCACGCCGCAAGGCAAGCGCTTCGATCAAGCGCTCGCCCGCGCGCTCAGCGACGTGCCGGCGCTCGTGCTCGTCTGCGGCCGCTACGAAGGCTTCGACGAGCGCGTGCGCTACTTCGCCGACGACGAGATCTCGCTCGGCGATTTCGTGCTCACGGGCGGTGAGGTCGCGGCGATGAGCGTGATCGAGAGCACGGTGCGGCTCTTGCCGAACGTGCTCGGCAATCACGACTCGGTGCGCGAGGAGTCGTTCAGCCCCGAGTGCGGCGGTCTCCTCGAGTACCCGCAATTCACGCGCCCGGCGAGCTTTCACGGCTACGAGGTGCCCGCGGTGCTCCGCGGCGGCGACCACGAAAAAATCGCGACTTGGCGTCGCGCGCAAGCGCGCGCCCGGAGCGCCGCGCGGCGGCCGGATTTGCTCGGAAAGCGGGGACGACGATGAGACGGCTCGCGGCGGCGCTCGTGCACTACCCGGTGCTCGATCGGCAGGGCGCGATCGTCACCACGGCGATCACGAACCTGGATTTGCACGACATCGCGCGGAGCGCCCACACCTACGGGCTCTCGGACTTCTTCGTGATCCACCCGGTGGCGGCGCAGCGCGAGCTCGCCGAACGGGTGCGCGAGCACTGGACGCTCGGCTCCGGAGCGCGCCGGATCCCGGACCGCACGCCGGCCATGCGCGGCGTCACGGTGGTCGAGACGCTCGAGGACGCCGTCGGCGCGCTCGGCGGCAACGTCGAGCTCTGGACGACGAGCGCGCAGGTGCGCGAGCGGTCCGTGTCGCACGCCGAAGCGCGCGCGCGGCTCGCGGGCGACGGCGCGCCGGTCATGCTCACGTTCGGGACGGGCTGGGGACTCGCGGAGGCGGTTTATTCGCGTGCGGACGCGCACCTCGACCCGATCGTGTCGCTCCGGTCCGACGGCTACAACCACCTGAGCGTGCGCGCCGCCGCCGCGATCCTGTTCGATCGTTTGTGTGGGGCGCGCTGACGCGGCTCAGCCGCGCGAACCGAACTCGCCGCGCACGATGCGCACGAGCTCGGGGCTGCGCGCGCGCCCGCTCTGCCACTCGACGAGCGGGGGTTCGACGACGAGGCCGCCCGGTTTCGCCCGCCTGAGCTCGACGAGCGCGAGCCGTGCCGGAGCGTCGGCGCGCGGATGCACGAGCCGGAGGCGCTTCGGTACGAGCCGCGCTTCTTCCGCGCGTGCGAGGAGCTCGGCGAGGGCCGCCGCGGGATAGCAAAAGACGGCTCGGGCGCGCGGCCCGGCGAGCGCTCGCGCCGCGGCACGCACGAAGGGCGCAAGCTCTCCCCCGCGAGCCGAAGGCGCGCGCGTGGACGGCGTGCCGGCCGCCGGCGGATAAAACGGGGGATTGGACACCACGAGCTCGGCGCGCTGCGCGAGCGACCGCGGCAAGCCGTGCCGCTCGAGGTCCTGCACCTCCACGTCGCCTGCGACGCCGTTGTCGAGGAGGTTCGCGCCCGCGAGCGCCGCGAGCTCGGGATCGCGTTCGACGAGGACGACCCGCGCGGCCGCGCCGACGTGCGCGAGCGCGAGGCCGATCGCCCCGACGCCGGCTCCGAGATCGACCGCGAGCCGCGCTCGCCGTCCGCTCGCGGCGAACGCGGCGAGGAGCAACGCGTCGACGTTCACGCGGTAGCCGCGCCTCGGCTGTCGCACCGAGAGCGCGCCGGCGAAGAGCGCGTCGCTGGTCACGGCGTCGTCCGGCACGGGTCGAGCTTACACAGGTGCGGGCCGAACACCGTACGTGTAGGTTCGCGGCGTGAAATCGGAGCAGAGCCCGCGCGGTCACCAATCGGCGTTGTTGCGGCGGCTCGCGCTCGCGGGGGTGCGCCACGGGCCGTCGTGGTTCGTGCGCTTGAGCCCGCCGCTCATCGGGACCGCGTTCGCGCTCGTCCTTTCCGAAGAGCGCCGGCGCGTGCGCGCGGCGCTGCGACAGGTGTACGGAGTGCGCCCGGCGGACGTCGAGCGACGCGACGTGCTGCGGACGTTTCGCGACTACGCGGCGTGCTTGGCGGAAGGTCTCGGCGCCGAGCGCGCCGAAGCGGCGCAGGCGCGCGTCGAAGTGGTCGGCGGTGAGCCGCTCGCGGAGGGGCTCGCGGCGGGGCGCGGAGCCGTCTTGGTCACGGCGCACGTCGGCCCTTGGGACGCCGCGGCGCGCGTGCTCACGGCGAGGCTCGGCGCGCGCGTCGTGCTCGTGATGGCGGCGGAACCGGACGCCGAAGCCCGCGCCCTTCACGACGAAGTCCGGCGCCGTGCCGGCGTCACGGTGCTGTCCGTGGGCGCGACGCCGCTCGACGCGCTCCCGCTGCTCCGTCACTTGCGCGGGGGCGGGGTCGCTGCCTTCCAACTGGATCGGCCGTCGCCGAGTGCCCGTTCGCTCGAAGCTCGGCTGTTCGGCCGACCGTTCGCCGTTCCCGAAGGGCCGTTCCGCATCGCCGCGCTCGCCCAGGTTCCGGTGGTCCCGCTGTTTGCGGCGCGCACCGGCTACTTCTCGTATGCGATCGAGCTCGGGGAGCCGCTCGCGTGCCCGCCGCGGGCGTCCGAGGCCGAGCTCGAGGGCGTCGCGCAAGCGGCGGTCGAGCGCATGGAGCGCTTCATCGCGGCTCATCCGACGCAGTGGTTTCATTTCGGAGAGGAGTAACGGCGGGCGGCAGCGGTCGGGAGATGCTACCTCTCGCCCCCCGATGACGACCCCTCGTCTCCACTTCGGCCTGCCGAGCCTCAAAGGCGGACTCGCGGGTTACGCGAAGGCGTTCGACGTGCTCGAGCTCCGCTGCGATCCGGCGCTGCCGAGCGCGAAGCACCTCGGTCGTCTGCGTCGCGAGGCGCCCGAAGGGTTCAACTTCGTGCTCGTCGCCGGGCGCGCCCTTGCCGAGCTCACCGGCACGGTCCCGCCCGAGCTCGTCGAGGCGACGCGGCGCGCGGCGGAGACGATCGGCGCGCGCTTCTTGCTCTTGCGCACGCCGGCGAGCGCGGGACCGAGCGCACGCACCCGCGCGCGCCTCGCGCGGCTCGCCCAGGAGCTCGCCGGAGCGGCGGCGGCCCTCGCGTGGGAGCCGCGCGGAGCCTGGACCGACGAAGAGGTCGTCGAAGTGGCGAGCGAGCTCGAGCTCACGCTCGTCCGCGACCTGGCGGAACAGGAGCCGCCGCCGTCGCCCGTCGTGTACACGCGCCTGCTCGCGCTCGGCCGAAACTCGCGGCTCGGGTCGGGCGCGATCGAGCGCGTGGCGGAGCGGCTCGAAGGCGTCGAGGAAGCGTTCATCGTGATCGAAGGCGAAGGCGGCGCCGGCGTCGCCAAACGCTTGCGCCAAGCCGTCGGCGAGGCCGTGCCGCTCGACGACGTCGCTCCGCATGACGACGACGACGACGAGGCGTTCGAAGACGAGGACGCGGACGAAGAGGGGGCGGAGGACGACTTTGACGACGACGAGTGAGCGTCGCCGCGGAGGCGTCGCGTGAGGACGCGCGCGGCCGCGCTCGCCAGCGAAGATGTCGTCGAAGCAGTCGCCGCCGCGGAGCTCGCGCGCTCGAAGAGCGCCGTCGCGGCCGTGGTCGCCGGCTTTTTTGCAGCCGCGGGCACGCACCCGGACGTCTTGCTCGGCCCGGTGACGCTGCTCGTCGCGGGCGTCGGCAGCGGTGGTCGCGTCTTCGACGGACGGCTTCGTCAGCCGGGGCTCGGAGCGAAGCGACCGCGCGGCTTCGTCGGCGAGGACGTGCCGCTCGCCGCGCACGTCGCGCTCTCGACGAGCGTCGCCGCCGTCACCGTCGCGCTCGCGTACGATCGCCGCGCGACGCTCACGGCCGTCGCCCGCGCGGGGACGCGTGCAGCCGCGGACGCTCACGCCGCCGAACGGGCGCGCTTGCTCGGGCGCGTGGCGGAAGTCGGGCCGGCGGCGCTCGCCGAGTCGAGCTTCGTGAGGCCGCTGCTCCACCTCGCGAGTCCGAGCGAGGGCGGCTTGCTCACGCCGGCCGATTTCGTCGCGGCGGGCGACGTGGTGCTCGAAGCGCGCGAGCGTTCCGTGAAGGGGACGACCGTGCTCGAGCCGCCGTGGGCCGAGCTCAAAGTCGAGCTCGCGGAGGGCGGAGCGCGCCACGCGGTGTGCGCGGTCGACGCCGAGGGCGTTTACGCGGCGCTCGCGTACGAGCGCGTCGGGAGCGGGCTCGACGTGCCGGCGCTCGGGCTCGTCGCGCCGCTCGGAGCGACGCCGGTGCGGCGCGGCACGCCGCGCGTCACGCCGGGGCAGCGTTTGCCCGCCGCGGCGGCCATCGCCGTGTCGTGCGACGAGGCGAACGCGCCGTGCGAGGTGACGGCGACGCTGCAAGCGGCCCCGCGCGGGAAGAAAGCGCACTTGTCCGTGGCGCGCGGGTCGGGGCGCTGGCTCGTGGTCACGCGGCGCTGAACGCGGCGCGAGTCGCTACGCCGTCGGGCGACGCGGAGCGCGCCCGGGCTCGCTCAGGCGAGCTTCACGCCGTGGCGCTTCGCGTATTCGAGCAGGCCGATCTTGTCGATGGTGCGCAAATCACCGGTCGTCACCTTGACGGCGACGTGGCGCCCGAGCTCCGGAACCCAAAGCCGGCGCTGCTGCACGTTGACGTGCTGCCAGCGCATCGTCTTGATGTTGGAGTGGGAAACGTTGCGCGCGTGCATGCGGCGCTTGCCGGTGATCTCGCTGCGGGCCATGTGCGGGCGCGGACCCTAGCGCAGGGTTTCGAGTCGTTCAACCGCCGCGGGAAGGAAATCGAAGCGCCGGCCCCGTGGCCGACCCGGTGACGGCGGCTGGAACGGCGAGCCCCGGCGGCTTCGAACGGCGCGAAACCACGCCCGCCGCCCAATCCACCCCTCCGCTCGTCAGGCGAGCTTCAGGCGGCCGAGCTCCTCGACGAGCGTCTTGCAGAAGGCGCGCAGGCGGGTGAACTCGGCGGGGCGCTTCGCGAGGGTGCGCTCGTCCATGTAGAGGCGGCGCGCGAGCTCGATTTGGACGGCGTGGATGCCGTCGCCCGGGCGGCCGTAGTTCGCGGTCGTGAAGCCGCCGCGATACGGCTCGTCGTGGCGCAGCCGGAAGCCGGCGTCGGCGGCGAGCCGCTCGACCAGGGCGATGACGGGCGCGCCGGCGCTCGTGCGACCCCGCGTGCCGGGGACGATGTCCGCTCGCTCGACGCCCGCGTCGTCGTGGCCGTCACGACCCCGGCTCGGCATCGAGTGCGCGCAGAGCATGAGCGCGAAGCCGTGGCGCGCGCGCCGCTCCTCGAGCAGCTCGCCGATGCGGCGGTGGTAGGGGCGATGGTAGCGCTCGAGGCGACGCTCGTATTCGGCCCGTGAAATCGGTCCGAGCAGCGCCGGGCGCCCCTCGGTCGTCGAGCGCCAAACGAGGCCGTGCGGCGACGAGCGCGCGCTCCCGCCTTCGACGGCGAGCGGATCGACGTCGCTTTCGGCGCGGTTCAGATCGCAGACGTAGCGGCTCGCGCGCGAGGCGATGAGCGCGGCGCCCGTGTCGGGCGCGTCGGCGTAGAGCTC
Organism: Polyangiaceae bacterium; assembly: GCA_035499895.1. GTDB lineage: Bacteria > Myxococcota_A > Polyangia > Polyangiales > Polyangiaceae > PMG-095. Next base: position 20,732 of record DATJXW010000343.1, read on the forward strand.
GTCGACGTAGAGATCCGCGTCGGCACCGAGGGCGCGCGCGGGCGCGGCGAGCGTCGCGAGCGCTTCGGCGTCGAGCTCGAGGCCGGCGTGCGGGACCTCGACCAGCACGGCGTTCGGTTCGGTGCGCGGCTCGAGCAGCGTGAAAGTCACGGCCCCAAGCACATACCATGCGCCGGCCCCAGGCGCGGTTTCACGCGGAGTTTTAAGCGCGCGGGTGGGCGCGGCGGTGTGCCTCGCGCACGTGGTCGCGGCTCACGTGCGTGTAGATCTCGGTCGTGACGACGTGGGCGTGTCCGAGCAGCGTCTGGACGCTGCGGAGGTCGGCTCCGCCGCGCAAGAGATGGGTCGCGAAGGAGTGGCGGAGCTGGTGCGGGTGGGCGCCGCCGCGCAGGCCCGCGGCGCGCGCGTGCTGCCCGACGATCTTCCAGAAGCCTTGGCGCGTGAGCGGGCCGCCGCGCGGCGAACGAAAGACGAGCTCGGCCCGTTTGCCGGCGGCGCGCGCCGGTTTGCCTTGCGCGGCGCGGGCTTCGTCGTCGTCGGCCCGCGCGGCGAGATACTCCTCGAGGTGGGCGAGCGCGACTTCGCCGAGCGGAACGAGCCGCCGCTTGCCGCCCTTGCCGTGCGCTTGCAAGACGCCGCGCTTCAGATCGAGATGCCCGAGCTCGAGCCGCACGAGCTCGCTCACGCGGAGGCCCGCCGCGTAAGTGACGCTCAGCATCGCGCGGTCGCGCAGGCCGCGGAGCGTGGCGGTGTCGGGCGTCTCGAGCAGGCGCACGAGCTCCGACTCACCGAGGGCGCGCGGCAGGCGCCGGCCGAGCCGCGGGCGCGCGGCGAGCGAAGTCGGGTCGTGCTCGATGAGGCCCTCGCGCAGCATGAATTTGCAAAAGCCGCGCAGCGCCGAGAGGTGACGCGCCGCCGAGCGGGCGCCGAGCCCTTCACGCGCCAGGACCGCGAGCCAGCCGGTGATCGTGCCGAGATCGAGGCTCTTCGGTTCGCTGACCCCGCGCTCTTCGGCGAAGCGCGCGAGTTTGGCGAGGTCGGTCGCGTACGCGGCGAGCGTGTTTTGCGCGAGGGCGCGCTCGACGCGCAGGTAGTCGAGGTAGGCGTCGATCGCGCGGTCGAGGGACACGACGGAAGTGTAGGGCGCGGTCCGCGGCGGGGGTAATTTCTGGTAAGAGCCGGGGGCCATGGCCGAAAGGAGCCCGTTCGAGAAGCTGCCCGCCGATCCGAGCTTGCCGGAGATGGAGCGCGGCGTGCTCGATTTGTGGGAGCGCCTCGACGCGTTCCAGGAGTCGAACCGGCGCCGCGAAGGCGGCAAAGAATTCGTGTTTTACGACGGGCCCCCGTTCGCCACGGGCACGCCGCATTACGGGCACCTCCTGGTCGGCACGATCAAGGACATCGTGCTCCGGTATTGGTCGATGCGCGGCTACTGGATCGAGCGGCGCTTCGGCTGGGATTGCCACGGATTGCCGATCGAGAACCTCGCGCAAGACGCGCTCGGGCTGAACGGCGCGCCCGACATCCGCGCGCGCGGCGTGGCCGAGTTCAACGAACAGTGCCGCTCGATGGTCCTCCGCTACGTGGGCGAGTGGCGCACGATCGTCACGCGCATGGGTCGTTGGGTCGACTTCGACAACGACTACAAAACGATGGACCCCACCTTCATGGAGTCGGTGTGGTGGGTGTTCAAGCAGCTCTGGGACAAGGGGCGCATCTACCGCGCGCACCGCATCGTTCCGTACAGCTACAAGCTCTCGACGCCGCTTTCGAACCTCGAGGCGAGCGCCAATTACAAGGACGTGCAGGATCCGGCCATCACCGTGCGCTTTCGCGTGCGGGACGCCGAGGCGAAGTTCGGCGCGGGCAAGCCCGTGTTCATCCTCGCGTGGACGACGACTCCCTGGACGCTGCCGGGCAATCTCGCGCTCTGCGTGGGGCCGGACATCGAGTATCGGCTGATCGAGGACGCGGCCGCCGGGGCGCGCTTCGTCGTCGCGGCGGAGCGGCTCGGCGCGTATTACAAAAAAGAAAGCGACTACACGACGCTCGCGACGTTCCGGGGGAGCGAGCTCGCCGGTCTCCGCTACGAACCGCTCTTTCAGTATTTCGCGGACCACGCGCGGTCGTTTCGCGTACTCGCGGACGCGTTCGTCTCGACCGGCGACGGCACGGGCATCGTGCACATGGCGCCCGCCTACGGCGAGGACGACTATCGCATCTGCCGGCGTGAAGGCATCGAGCTCGTCGATCCGCTCGACGCCGAGTGCCGCTTCACTTCCGCCGTGCCCGAGCACCAGGGCGAGCTCTGCAAGGACGCCGACAAGGCCATCATCCGCCGTCTGAAGGACGACGGGAAGCTCGTGAAGCACGACACCATCGTGCACAGTTACCCGTTCGACGAGCGCACCGACACGCCGCTCGTCTACCGCGCGATCGAGGCTTGGTACGTCAAGGTCGAGGACCTGCGCGACCGCATGACGGAGCTCAACGAGTCGATCCGCTGGGTGCCGGAGGCGATCGGCAAGAACCGCTTCGGCAATTGGCTGAAGGACGCGCGCGACTGGAACATCAGCCGCAATCGCTTTTGGGGCTCCTGCATCCCGGTCTGGATCGCCGAGGACGGCTCCGATTCGATCTGCGTCGGCTCGATCCGCGAGCTCGAGGAGCTCAGCGGCCAGAAGGTGACGGACCTGCACAAACACCGCATCGATCCGATCGAGTTCACCAAGAACGGCAAGCGCTACAAGCGAACGCCCGAGGTGCTCGATTGCTGGTTCGAATCGGGCGCCATGCCTTACGGGCAGAAGCACTACCCGTTCGAGAACAAGGCGCGCTTCGACGCGACGTTCCCCGCCGACTTCATCGCCGAGGCGCTCGATCAGACGCGCGCGTGGTTTTACTACCTGCTCGTGCTCTCGACGGCGCTCTTCGACAAGCCGTCGTTCGAGAACGTGGTGGTGAACGGCCTGGTCCTCGCCGAGGACGGGCAGAAGATGTCGAAGTCGAAGAAGAACTACCCGGACCCGGGGAAAATTCTCGAGGAAATCGGCGCCGACGCCCTGCGTGCGTACCTCATCGACTCGCCGGTCGTGCGCGCCGAACCGCTCCGTTTCAGCGAACGCGGCCTGCGCGAAATCGTCCGGACCGTGGTGCTTCCGTATTGGAATGCGCTCTCGTTTTTTGGAACGTACGCGAGCCTCGACGGCTGGGACCCCCGCACGCGCGCGGCGCGGCCCCTCGCGGAACGTGCCGAGCTCGATCGCTTCGTGCTCTCGGTGCTCGAGAGCTTGGTGCGCGACGTGAACCGCGAGATGGAAGCGTACCGGCTCTACAACGTGGTGCCCGAGCTCGTCGATTTCATCGACGTGCTCACGAACTGGTACGTGCGGCTCTCGCGGCGCCGCTTCTGGAAGAGCCAGGACGACGCCGACAAGGCGGACGCGTACGCGACGCTCTACGAGGTGCTGACGACGTTCGCGCGCGTGGTCGCGCCGTTCATGCCGTTTTTGAGCGAGTTCGTCTACCAGCGCACGGTGCGGCCGGTCGACGCGGCCGCGCCCGCCTCGGTGCACTTCACCGATTTCCCGAGCGTGCGGCCGGAGCGCATCGACGCGGCGCTCGAGACGCGGATGCAGCTCGTGCGGCGCGTGGTGTCGCTCGGCCGGCGCCTGCGCGAGGAACAGAAGCTCAAGGTGCGGCAGCCGCTCGCGCGCCTCACGCTCGTGACGCGGAACGCCGACGTGCGCGCCGCCGCGCTCGCGACCGCCGCGCTCCTCCGCGAGGAGCTCAACGTGAAGGCGGTCGAGACCTCGGCGGACGAGGCGGCCTTCTGCACGCTGTCGCTCAAGCCGAATTTCGCGAACCTGAAGGGCCGCGCCGGGCCGAAGCTCAAAGAGATCGGGCAGGGGCTCGCTGGCTGGAGCTTCGACGAGGTGGCGCGGCTCGAAGCGGGCGAGGCGCTGCCGCTCGCGGGCGAAGCGATCACGCTCGCCGACGTGCTTTTGGCGCGCAAGCCCGCGCCGGGGCGCGCCGTCGCGACCGAGGGCGACGTGACGCTCGTCCTCGATACGGCGCTCACGCCGGAGCTCGTCGAGGAAGGCCTCGCGCGGGAGTTCGTCAGCGTGCTGCAGCAAGCGCGCAAGACCAAGGGCCTCGAAGTGAGCGACCGCGTGCGCGTCGTGTTCGACAGCGCCGACGCCCTCGTCGTCGCCGCGGTCGAGCGCAACAGCGCGGCCATCGCCGAAGAGGTACTCGCCGTGGAGCTCGCGCGCGACGCTGCCGCGGACACGGAAGAGACCATCAACGGGCGGCCGATCCGGTACGGGCTCGAAAAGGTCGACCGCTGATCAGCCGATCGGTTCGAGCATCACGACCGAATAGCCGACGGCCGCTTCGCGCTCCGGGTTCGCGTAGGAATGCCGCTGATCGCCGCGGAACACGACGACGTCGCCCGGCGCGACGCGGAACGTCTCGCCCGAAGCCACGAGCGCGATGAGGCCGACTTCGCACGTGAGGTACTCGCGCGTTCCCGGCGTGTGCGGTACGCCGACGAGGCGCTCGCCCGGCGGGATGTGGATGCGCTCCATGAGCATGCCGGGCACCGTGTCGGGCAAGAGCGAGCTCACGCTCACGGCGCCGCGCGTTCGTGAAGCGAGCGAGCCTTTCGGGTAGAGCTTCGCGTCGGCGCGCGGTTGCGCGACGAGCTCTTCGAGCGATACCTGGAGCGCGACCGCGACGCCGTGGAGCACCGCGAGCGTGGGATTCGCGCCGCCGGACTCGAGATTCGCCCACGTCGCGCGCGGCAGGTGCGAGAGCTTCGCCATTTGTTGTTGGGTGAGGCCGCGGGCTTGGCGCAGCTGGCGGACGTTCGTGGCAAGGCGGGCGGCCAGATCGTCGGTCACGACCCTCGGTTGGCTTTGTTCCAATGCGTTGTCAATCGTTCCAATCAACGGGCCAAGGCGGCCCATGCTCCCCCCATGAGCGACTCAGGACCTCGACCCTTCGCGTTCGCGACGGCCCTCGTGACGGGGGGCAGCCGCGGGCTCGGCGCCGCGCTCGGCGCGCGTTTGGCAGAGCAGGGCACGCGGGTCGTCCTCGTGGCCCGCAATGCGGCCGAGCTCGCCGCGAGCGTCGCGTCGGTTCGCGCGGCAGGCGGCGACGCACACGGCATCGTCGCGGACGTGGGCGACAAGCGCGCCGTGTATCCGCTGGCCGGTGCGGCCGCGGATCTCGTGGGCCCGCTCGAGCTCCTCGTGAACAACGCGAGCGAGCTCGGCCCGACGCCGCTCGAGCTGCTCTTCGACACCGACTGCGAGGCGCTCGAGCGCGTGCTCGCCGTGAACCTGCTCGGGCCGTTTCGCTTGAGCAAAGCGGTCGGCGGCGCGATGGCGCTCCGCGGCTCGGGGACGATCGTGAACGTGAGCTCGGACGCGGCGGTGAACGCGTACGCCGGGTGGGGCGCGTATTCGGCCTCCAAGGCGGCGCTCGAGCAGCTCGGACGGGTGCTCGCGGTCGAGCTCGCCGAGCAGGGCGTGCGCGTGCTCAACGTCGACCCGGGCGAGATGGACACGGCGATGCACCGCGCCGCGCTGCCCGGCGCCGATCCGGCGACGCTCGCGCAGCCCGACGCGGTCGCGCGCCGGCTCGTCGCGCTGCTCGCACGGGGCGACGTGCCCTCCGGCACCCGCGTAGAACTGCCGGCGTGGAGGGATGAACCATGACGCTCGCCGCCGCGACCGCGCCGCGACCCCGCGCGAGCGAACGGCTGCTCCTCGTCGAGCCGGCCAGGGCGCGATTTCGTGATTTGAGCGTGCGCGAGCTGCCGCACCTGCTCGCGCCGGGCGACGCGCTCGTCGTGAACGACGCCGCGACGCTGCCGGCGTCGATCCGCCTCACGAGCCACGACGCCGAGCTCCGACTCGCCGCGCACGCGGCAGGCGGCGCTTTCGTCGCGGTCGCGCTCGGCACGGGCACGTGGCGGACGCCCACCGAAACGCGCGGCACGGCGCCGCGCTTCGAGCCCGGCGAGCGCGTCGCGAGCGCCGAGCTCACGGGCCGCGTCGTCGCGGTCGATGCCGCGGATCCCGAGCTCGTCACCGTACGCTTCGAGCAGACGGGCGCCGCTTTCGAACGGGCGCTCTACGCGCGGGGTCGCGTGGTTCAATACGCGTATCTCGAGCGCGAGCTCGAGCTCTGGGACGTTCAGAGCGGTTTTTCGGCGCGACCTTGGGCGTTCGAGTCACCGTCGGCCGGACTCCCGCTCACGTTCGGGCTCCTCTGCGCGCTGAGGAGGCGCGGCGTCGAGCTCGGCGCGCTGACGCACGCGGCCGGGCTCTCGTCCACCGGCTCCGCGTCGCTCGACCGGCGCCTGCCGCTGCCGGAACGCTACGAAATCCCCGAAGCGACGCGGGCGCTCGTCGAGCGGACGCGCGCCCGCGGCGGACGTGTCGTCGCGGTCGGAACGACGGTCGTGCGTGCCCTCGAAAGCAGCGCGCGCGAGCACGGCGCCGTCACGGCGGGGGCGGGCAGGGCGGAGCTCGTCATCGGTCCCGGCTTTCGGCCGCGCGTCGCGGACGGCGTGCTCACCGGCATGCACGAGCCGGGGACGAGCCATTTCGCCCTGCTCTCCGCGTTCGCACCGCCGGCGCTCCTCGAGCGCGCTCTCGGAGCGGCCGAGCGCGCCGGCTACGTGCAGCACGAGTTCGGTGACGCTTGTTTGATCCTGGGTCGAAGCTGAGCGCGCCGCGCGGCGCCGTCACGCGCCGTTCAGCCGCGCGCCGCGGCGACCAGGCTCTCGAGGAGCGACGCCGGGTCGTCCTGCCGCATCAGCGTTTCACCGATGAGCGCCGCGTGGGCGCGTGAGCGCGCGACCGTGCGCACCGCTTCGGGCGACGAGAGTCCCGAAAGGTGCACGGTGACGACCGACTCCGGCAGCGTCTCCAGAATGCGCGCGGCGCGGGCCATATCCATCACGAGCGCGTCGAGATCGCGCGCGTTCACACCGACGAGCGTCGCGCCCGCGTCGAGCGCGAGGCGCGCCTCGTCTTCGTTCGCGACTTCGACGAACGGCTCGAGCTCGCGCGCGCGTGCCGCCGCGACGAGCGCCGCGACGCGCTTGGGCTCGAGACAGCGCACGATGAGCAGCACCGCGTCGCCGCCGTAGCTCCGCGCGGCGTCGAGCTGCACTTCGTCGATCACGAACTCTTTGCAGAGGATCGGCAGCGCGCACGCGGCGCGCGCCTCGGCGAGATGGTCGAAGCTACCGTCGAAGAAGCGCGCGTCCGTGAGGACGCTCAGCATGCTCGCGCCGGCGCGTTCGTAGACGCGGGCGCGTTCGGCGACGCCGAGCTTCGTCGAGAGCGCGCCCGCCGACGGCGAACGACGCTTGATCTCCGTGATCAAACGCAAGGGTTCGCCGGGCCGACGCGCGAGAGGCAGGGCGCGCCGCGGCGGCGGGGGCCCAAAACGGCGCGCGCGCAGCTCGACGACCTCGGCGGCCTTCGTCGCGAGGATGTCGGCGAGGACACCGCTCATGATGCACCGGCGCGCGCGCGGACGGCTTCGGCGGTTCGACGCCACGTGTCGAGCACGCGGCTCGCGGCGCCGGAATCCACCGCCGCGCGTGCCCGCTCGGTCGCGTCGCGCGGCGTGAGTCGCTCCGAAACGACGAGCGCGCCGGCGGCGTTCAAGAGCACCGCGTCACGCGCGGGGTGCGGCTCGCCGCGGAGGATTTGCGCGAGGGCCGCGGCGTTCTCGTTCGGTTCGCCGCCCTTGATGGCGCCGGCCGGACTCCGCGGCAGGCCGAAATCCTCGGGCGACACTTCGATTTCGCGGAGCGTGCCGTGATCGAGCTCGGTGACGCGCGTCGGGGCGTGCGGACTGAGCTCGTCCATGCCGTCCGTGCTGCGCACGACCCAGGCCCGTTCGCTCCCGAGCTCGAGCAAGGCGCCGGCGAGCACCTTGCGGATTTCGTCGTCGTAGGCGCCGAGCAGTTGGTGGGTGGCGCCCGCCGGGTTCGCGAGCGGACCGAGGCAGTTGAACAGCGTGCGCACGCCGAGCTCCCGCCGGACGGGCATCGCGTGCTTCATCGCGGGGTGGTGCGCCGTCGCGAAGAGAAAGGTGATGCCCGCTTCGCGCAGGACGACGCTCTGCTCGTTCGCCGGGACGTCGAGCGGCACGCCGAGCGCCTCGAGCACGTCGGCGCTGCCGGAGTGGCTCGACGCGGCGCGGTTGCCGTGCTTCGCGACCGGAACGCCCGCCGCCGCCGCGACGATGGCCGCCCCCGTCGAGAGGTTCAGCGTGCCCGAACCGTCACCGCCCGTGCCGCACGTGTCGAGAAGCTTCGGAAAATCGTGCGGGACGCGCAGCATGGCCGCGCGCATCGCTTGCGCCGCGGCGGCAATGACCTCGGCCCGGTCGCCGCGCATGCGGATCCCGGTGAGGAGCCCGCCGATCTGCGCGCTCGTCCACGCGCCCGCGAAGATGGCGTCGAACACACGCCGCACCGTCGGCGCCGACAACCCTTCCGGGCGCATGAGCTCGGCGAGCACGCTCGCGAACGACGGAAACTCCTCGCTCATAGCGACTCGATCCAGTTCTCGATCAAACGCATGCCGTGTTGGGTGAGGATCGACTCGGGGTGAAACTGCACGCCCTCCACGGCCAGCGTGCGGTGCCGGAGGCCCATGATTTCACCGGCCGGCGCGCGCGCCGTGACTTCGAGGCAGGCGGGCAGGCTCTTCTCTTCCACGATGAGCGAGTGGTAGCGGGTGGCCTCGAACGGTGAGGGCACGCCGCGGTAAATCGTGCGGCCGTCGTGCTCGATGAGCGACGTCTTCCCGTGCATCAGCTGAGGGGCGCGCAGCACGGTGCCGCCGAAGGCCTGGCCGATCGACTGGTGGCCGAGGCACACGCCGAAGATCGGGATCTTGCCGGCCTGCTCGCGGATCACGTCGAGCGTGACGCCCGCGTCGTCCGGCGTGCCGGGGCCGGGCGAGAGCAGGACGCCGTCGGGCTTCGACGCGCCGATTTCGGCGCTCGTCGTCTTGTCGTTCAGGCGCACGTCGCACTCGACGCCGAGCGACGCCACGTACTGCACGAGGTTATACGTGAAGGAGTCGTAGTTATCGACGACCACCACGCGCTTCATAGGACCGAACGTTGCACCGGCGCCGGGTTCGGTCAATCCACAAGAGATGAGGCGGCGGCCGGCGTGGCGACGCCGGGTCGCAGGATTTCGGCCAGGAAGGCGTCGATGCGCGCGTTCACGAGCTCGGGAAATTCGAGCGGCGCGTAATGCGTGGCCCGCGGCACGACGTAGAGCTCGGCGTGCGGCAAGCGTTCGCTGAGATCGCGCGCGACGCGCGGGGAAAACAGCGGGTCGCGTTCGCCGGCGACGACGAGCGTGCGCTGCTTCACCGCGGCGAGTCGAGCCGCCGTGTCGTGGCGTTCGAGCGCGGCGAGCGTGCGCAGGTAGACGTCGAAATCGAGCTCCTTGAACTCGCGGGCGAGCGCGAGGAGCGTCTCGGTTTCGAGTCGTGGATTCACGAAACCGAGCCGGCGTACGAGGTCGGCCGCTCGGCGCGAGCGGGCCGCGAGCGCGACGAGCCGCGACCCGACCGCGTGGTACGGCCGCACGCGTTCGATGAGCTCCGGCAGCCAGCGTTCGGCGCGCGGCACGCGCAGATTCGTCATCGGCCGCCCGTAGGTGCCGCTCACGAGCACGAGCGCGCGCACCCGCTCCGGAGCGACACGGACGAGCTCGAGCGCGACCTGCACGCCCATGCTCCAGCCGACGACGACGGCCGGCTCGTCCGTGATCGAGCGCAGCAGATCTTCGAGATCGGCGGCCTGCGCGCCGACGTCGACGCGATCGGGCGGAGCGTCGCCGCGCGAGCCGTAGAGGCCGCGGTAGTCCCACGTCACGACCCGAAACCCGCGCTCGAAATGCTCGATCTGGTGGCGGAACGCGCTCACCGGGCCGCCGAGGCCGTTCGCGAGGGCGAGCGCTGGTCCGCTCGTCCCAGCGCGATACCCGAGGAGCGGTGCCCCATCCCTTCGGGTGAGCATGAAGCTTTTCATGGATTCCGTGGCTCCATCACCTTGCCACGATTGATGCTTGCCCGCTTCGGACGCTACCGCTAGTGTCGCGGCCCCCGAAGCCAAGACCGACCGCTCCCGGCGACTCTAAGGCTTCTACTCACGCCATGTCGGACAACAAGCCCAAAATCGATCTCAAGGCCCGCCTCGGCAAGAAGAGCGCTCCTGCAGCTGCGTCGGTGCCGCCCCCCATGGGTGCACCGCAACCGCAGCCGCAAGGCGGCATCCCGCGCCCGCAGGCGGCGCCCGTTCCGCGCTCCCCCTCACAAATGCCGGCCGCGCAGCCACGCACGCCGTCCGGCGTGCCGGTGCCGCCGTTTCAATCGGCCTCGCAGGCGCCGCGGGTCGATCCGACCAATCCGTACGGGTCCATGCCGCGCCAGTCCGCGCCGGTGCAGGCCCGCCCGGCCGAGATTCGCGTCGATATGGAGGACATCCGAGCGGCGCAGCGCAGCGGCCGCGGTCGCGTGATGGTGCTCGCGCTCGTCACGGCCATCGTCGGCGGCGTGGTCGGGTTCGCTTTCGGCGGCGGCGCGGAGCGCGACAAGGGCGCCAAGGCCGCGGTCGAGGGCGCCGGGGAGCTCGTGAAGGACATCGAGGCCTCCAACAAGCAAATTCAGGATCTCTCCGACACGGTGAAGTCCGCGCAGACGAAACTGCTGCAGAAGGGCACCTACCCGGCGGAAGAGGTGACGAAGCTCGGCGCGATCAACATCCCGTTTCGGACGGGCGAGCTCGCGGACAAGAGCATCGGCCGCTTCAAGCGTGAAATCCTGGCGATGCTCATCGACTACTCGGCGTCGGTCGAGGCGATGAACGACCAGAAGGAGACGCTCCAGCGCTTCCTCGGCAGCCAAACGCTGAAGGACCTCATCGCGGAGGGTCAAAAGCCGAAGGTCCACTGGTACGCGACGGTCAGCAACGGCCCGTCCGGTCCGTGGGTGAACCTCGATCGGCTCGACACGCCGTTTTTCGTGCAGAGCGACGAGAAGGTGAAGGACAAGGACGGCAAGGAGAAGCCCTACTCCTGGCCGGACGAGATCGAGATCAAGGACGGCAAGGACACGACCAAGATCAAGCGCTACACGTCCGGGGACCCGGGCGGCAGCAACGCGCCGTACCTCGCGGTGAATCCGCAGACCCAAGCCGCCGTCTGTCAATCGGACGTGATCGGCTCGCTGGTCTCGAAGCTCATCCAGATGCAGACGGTGCTGCAGGGCGACCCGACGCCCGGCGTCGACAAGACGGGCCTCATCGAGAAGGGCCAGAAGCTCGTCGATCAGCTGAAGAAGATCGGCAAGAGCTGAGCGTTCGCGTTCCAGCGAACGAGCGTCGTGCGGCCGCCTGCCGAGGG
>DATJXW010000344.1:0-15707 GCA_035499895.1 Polyangiaceae bacterium
CGCTTACCTCGGACGGCAGCTCTTCGCGCTCGAGCGCGTGGCGCGCGAACGGCTGCTCGTCGTGCTCGTGCTCACGTTCTTCTCGATGCTGTTCTGGGCTTTTTTCGAACAAGCCGGGAGCTCGATCAACAACTTCACCGATCGCAACGTCGATCGCGTCGCGGAGCATCGCCACGTGACGGCCGCCGAGGTCGGCAAGACGCTCGAGCTCAGTCCCACGCAGGAGCAGGTGGGCTACGACAATGGGACCGCGCTCTTCACGCTGCAGGACCTCGATCGCCTGCGCGCCCAGCACGAGAAAGATCCCTCGTTTCGCGTGCCGTGGACCGTCACCGCGCGCGACGTGGGCATGGGCATCGCCGAACGCGCGGACGAGGTGCCGGCGAGCGTTTTTCAGGCCGCCAACGCGGGGTTCATCCTGATTTTGGGCCTCGTGCTGACGGCACTCTGGGGCGCGCTCGGGCGGCGCGGACTCGAGCCGAGCACGCCGGCGAAGTTCGCGCTCGGACTCGCGCAGCTCTCGCTCGGCTTCGTCGCGCTCTGGTACGGCGCGCACAGCGCCAACGGGCGCGGCATGGTCGCGGTCGCTTGGCTCTTGCTCGCCTACCTCTTGCACACGACCGGCGAGCTCTGCCTCTCGCCGGTCGGGCTCAGCATGATCACGAAGCTTACCCCCAAGGTGCTCGTGAGCACGGTGATGGGCACCTGGTTTCTCGCGAGCGCCTTCGCCGAATACCTCGCGGCCATCATTTCGCAGTTCACCGGCGTGAGCGAAGGCGCGAGCGAACCGCGCGTGCCCATCCCGCAAGAAACGGTGCTCGTGTACGGCAACGTGTTCGGGAAGATTGCACTCGCCTCCATGCTCGGCGCCGCCGTGTGTTTCGCGCTCACGCCCTGGCTCCGGCGCTTCATGCACGACGGTTCCTAGAACCGCGCGTCGATGTCACAGGCTCGTTTCGCAACCGCTCCTGCTATTTCATGTTTGAAAGTGACGGACCCGGTTCTGATACCTAAGTGCTCGAAGGTACGTCCTTAATCCGTTGGCATGGGTAGTGCACTATTAGGCGCTCGAAGGCGGCGCCCTTGGTGCCCCCCCCTCCGCCTCGGTCGCCGCCTCCTTAAACCACACAACGGCCTGGAGCCTCCCCTAGCTCCGGGCCGTTGCCTTTTTTGTCGTCGCCGTCGGTGCGCGTACCGCGGCGGTCAGCCGAGCTCCTCGAGCTTGGCGATCGCGAGCGTCGCCAACCGACTCAGTGCGTCAACGTCGTCGAGCCGAAAGCCGCGCTCGCTGCGACCGAGCTCGAGCATGGCGGCGAGTTCGGTGCCGTGCGTCACCGGCACCATGAGCACCCCGGCGAGACTCGGGTCGCCGAGTCGCTCCGCCACGAGCTCTTCGGCGAGACCGCCCGTCGGAGCGCCGGCGAGTGTCTGGCCGCTGAGCGCCAGGACGTACGCCGGATCTTGATAGGAGAGGACTTGGCCGAGGCGATCGTCGAGCCCGCCGAAGCAGTACGAGGTGACCGGCAGCCGAACGGGCGGACGCTGGCGGTGCACGAGGCCGCACGTCGCGCGCGTGGCCGCGACCGCCCCGTGGAGCAGCATGAGCAACACTTCTTGTTCGTCGCGAGCCCCGCTGATTTGCGCGGCGGCGCGCTGAAAATCGCCGACCGAGCCCGCGTGCCCCTGGAGCGCCATCACCTCGCGCAAGGACGCGAGCGGCCGCCATTCGTCGGAGCCGGCGGCTCGCACCTGACAGTCGAGCGGCACGCGTCCGTGGCGGATCCCGCGAAGCAGGAGCTCGGTGCGCACCGGGCCGATCGTCACGTCGCCGTTCGAGACGACCCACAGCGCCACCGGATTCGTTTTCGCGTGCAGAGCCAGCTGCATGAGAACTCCAAGGCCAGCGGGTCGACGTGACCCGGGGTGTCGCCATCATCCGGATGCGTGTCCGGAGGGCCAACAAAGTCGCCGCGCGCGCCGCGTCAGGACGCCGCGCGCTTCGACGTCGCCGCGGTCTCGAGCCACGCGAGCGTTTCGACGTGGTGCGTCTCCGGGAACATATCGAAGCAGCGGAGCTCCACGAGCGAAAACCCGGCGTCGTGAAAGGCGCGGAGATCGCGCGCGAGCGTCACCGGGTCGCAGGCGACGTAGGCGATGCACTTCGGCGCGAGCGCCACGAGCGGCAGAACGGCCGCTTTCGCCCCCGAACGCGGCGGATCGAGCAGTGCGAGCTCGACGCCGCGGCGCTTGCGGGCAAGCCTCGGTAGGGTGCCGGCAACGTCCCCGGTGATCACCTCGACGCCCTCGAGCTCCTGCTCGCGCAAGGCTTCGCGGAGCGCGGCCGCGGCCGTGCGTTCGAGCTCGACCGCGGCGCCGCGCAGGCCCGCCCGCGCGAGCGGCACGCTGAAGTTCCCGACACCGGCATAGAGATCGACGAACGAACGCGCGCCCCGGCGCCGCGCGCCGTCGACCACCGCGGCGACGAGCGCCGCGTTCACGGCCCAGTTGACCTGGGTGAAACCGCCGCCCGGCACGCGCAGGAAGCCGCCGCCCGGCAGCTCGTAACGACGCAGGCCGGCGCGTCGCCCGCCGCCGACCGCGACGTGCGCGCACGCGCCGAGCTTTCGCACGAGCGCGTCGACCTCGGCGCCGCTCGGCGTCATGTCGGGGCGCGGCTCGAGCTCGAGCTCGACCTCGCCGCCCGGCACCGCGCGCAGATCGACCGCGCCGAAGTGCGCGCCGAGCGTCGAGCGCTCCGTCGCGTCGAGCGCCGCGAGCGCCGCGAGCGGCTCGCGCAGCTCCGCGGCGGCGACGAGGCACTCCCGCACCTCGACGAGCGCTCGGGTCCGGCGTCCGAAAAACCCGACCCGCCCGCGTTCATCGACGTGGAGCCGCACCCGCAAGCGGTAGCCGAGTGACTCGCCCACGCTCACGACCTCGGGCGGCTCGGCGACGCGGAGACCCGCCGTGCGTTCGAGCGCCTCGACCACGAGCGCCGCTTTGTTGCGGAGCTGCGCCGCGCGCGAGAGCGCCATCCAGTTGCAGCCGCCGCACGCCTCGGCAATCGGGCACGGGGGCACCACGCGGTCCGGCCCGGGCGCATCGAGCGTGAAGTCGGCCGCCTCGACGTAGCCCTTCTTCGCCGTCCAGGTTTCGACGTGCACGCGGTCGCCCGGCAGCGCTCCGTCGACGAAGGCGGGCCGCCCGTCCGGCAGGCGACAGAAGCCGGCGCCGCCGGGAACCAGCTTCTCGATCATGACCGGGCCGCGTGCGGGAGCGGCTGGCAAGATCAGCGCGGCCCGGTACCGAACACGCGATCCCACACCATGTTGGACACGCCGTAGCGGCTCGAGGGGTCCTTGAAATGGTGGAGCATGTGGTTCTTCTTCAGCGTGCGGCCGTACTCGGTCTTTGGGCTGAAGTGGTGCAGGTAGTAGTGGGTCAGGTCGTAAAACATGTAGCCGACGACGTACCCGGAGTGGAAACCCCACGTGTATTTCGGCCCGAGCGTGACCCAAAAAAGCCCGAGGAAGATGAAGTAGAGCGAGATGCTCACCGCGGGCGGCATGACCAGGCGGTATTTGTCCCGCGGCCACTTGTGATGCACCCCGTGCACGAGAAAGTGCATGCGCTCGCCCCAGCGACCGCCCGGCTCCCAATGAAAGAAGAGCCGGTGGAGCCAGTACTCGGCGAGCGTCCAGGCGACGAAGCCGCCCGCGAAGAGCGCCAGGCTGACGCCGAAGCTCTGTCCGCCGTGGGTCATGCTGCGCACGAACCCGAACACGGCGGCCGGTACGAACAGGATGGGAACGATGATGGGATGTGTCCGCGAGAACAGATCCACGAAATCGCTCTGGAACATCCGCGGGGACTCGGGGCTTTCCGAGATGAACAGCCAGGCGCGCATCGACTGCCGCGACCATAGGAACCACCGGTCCCCTTGGCAAGCTCAAGCAAGGCTCGATGCACGCCCGTGATCGACACGTCATGGAGGTGAACGAGTCGGCACGCGGAATTTGCGCCTCGAGCGAAAGCTCGTTCCGCCGACACGAGAACCGCGGAGGGCTAACTACGGACAAATAATTGAATTTTCGAGACTTTGAGCTCCCAAGGCGGGAGCGGGACACAGAGTCATATAGAGAGGAACGAATTCTGCAACGTAAGCGTTCAGAGCAGAGAGCGTTCGAGAGACATCTCATGGCCACCCCCCGTCAGCGTCCGTCCTCGCCGAGCAACCCCGACGATCAGTCGACGGTGCGGCAGGTGTCGCAGCCGCCCCCACCTTTCGCCGCGACGAGCCCGCGCGAGCGGCTCGAAGGGAAGCTTCGCACCGCGCGCGAGTTGCTCGATCGGCTCCCGGCGTCCGACGAGCGCGCGCGCTTGCTGCAGGTCGCGGTCATGCGCCGCGACGAAGCGCTGCTCGACGGCGTGCTCTCGGCCCTCGGCGTGTACGTGCCGACCGTGCCGCCGGCGTCGCGCTGAGTGCCCGGCGTACGGCTGGCGGTTCGTCGGCGCGGCGCGCGAGTCTAGTGAACGGCGGCGCGTAGCGGCAACCGCGCGACGAGTTCGGCTTCGAAGTCGAGGAGCTCCGCGGCGCGGCGTTCGGTTTCTTCCACGCCGACCTCTTGCCGGCAGAGCCGGAAAAAGAGGCCGTGATGGCGCGCCTCGGCGCGCACGAGGTCGCGATAAGCTTCGGCGAGCGCAGGCTCGCGCGCGGGCAGCGCGTCGGCGACGAGGCCGAGCCGCTCGCAACTCCGCGCTTCGATGATGCCGGCGACGAGCAGCCGATCGCAGAGCGTGGCGTCGCCGTGGGGGCGCACCCGCGCGCGGAGCAGGCGCGCGTACTCGTCGGGCGTGTCGCGCGCGAGCACGAGACCGCGCTCGACGAGAAACCCGTGCACGAGCGCGAAGTGGCCGAGCTCCTCGCGCGAAAACTCGATGAGCTCGCGCACGAGCTCCTGCCGCTCGGGGTAGCGCGAGACGAGCGACATGCCGTTCGAGAACGCCTTCTTCTCGCACGCGGCGTGATCGACGAGAAAGGCGCCGAAGTCGGCGAACACGGCGTCGACGAAGCCGGGCGCGGTCGGCACGCGCAGCGACAGCACCGTCAGTCTCCCTGCACCGTGACGACGAGCGAACGCGCGTGCGGGTGCGCGCGATGCTCCCACACGTAGAGCGCCTGCCACGTCCCGAGCGCGAGGCTGCCCGCGACGACGGGCAGCGTCTCGGCCGCGCGCGTCACGGCCGATTTGGCGTGAGCGGGCATGTCGTCGGGGCCCTCGTCGTCGTGCTCCCACGCGCGGCTCTCGGGCGCGAGATCCGAGAGCCAGCGTTCGAGGTCGCGGAGCACCGCCGGATCGGCGTTCTCCTGGATCACGAGGCTCGCGGAGGTATGTTGGCAAAACACCGAACATACGCCGCTTTGGACGCCGCTCGCGCGCACGACGGCTGCCACCCGCTCGGTGACGTTCACGAAGCCGCGGCCGCGCGTCTTGATTTCGAGGACGCTCTGGTGAGTCTTCACGGTCTGATCTCGCGCTCGCGCAACCCGCGTCCCGTCACGGCGCGCCCGCGTCGATCGGCGCCTGACCCACGCACGTGCCCCAGCCGGCCGGCAGCGATCCGGAGGTTTGGCAGCGACCGCTCGGGCAGAGATCGGCGGCCATCACTTCGCAGAGTTTGACGCAGACGTTCGTCTGCGAGCAGACGAAGCCCCACGCGCAGGGGCAAGCTTGCCCGTCGCCGCCCTTACCGTCGGGCGGAAGTTTGGAGGCCGACACGCAGCTCGTCGTGCCGTCGTTGCTCACGACGACGCACGCCGTGTCTTCGGGGCAGCTGCACGTGGTTCCGCTCGGGCACGGATACGGCTCCGCCAAGCTGCATTTGACGGGCGGCATGCACACCGGCACTTCGAGCACGCGGCTGCTCTTCGTCGAGAGAACGAGCGGCTCGACCGCGCACTGCGTGCCCGGATGGAAGTTGCATTGCGCGGAGCCCGAGCAGCAATACGCGCGACACTGGCCGGGTCCGTCGCCGACGCACGCGAGCGAGGGCGCGCAGTCTGCACCGGAAAAACAAGGCGAACCTTCCGTGCCGGTGCCCGCGGGAGCGCACACGGCGAGCGGCGACCCCTTGTGCTTCGGATTCTCCGTCACCTGGCAGGAAACGCCCGACGACGGCGTGCCGCTGTTCGAGCCTCCCGCGCTCGGTCCGCCCGACGAGCCGCCGCTGCCGCCCGTCGCGCCCGTGCTCATGGACATGCCCGCCTCGGCGCCCATGCCAGCGCCAGCCGGACCCGGCTGCCCGGTGCCGCCCTCGGCGATCGGCACGCCGGCTTCACCACCTTGCGACGGCGGAGCCCCGCCCGCGGACTCGTGATTGCCCGCGCCGCCTTCGGGCGCGCCGCCCGCCGAGCTCTGCACGCCGGCCTCGCCGCCCGCGCCGCTCGCGGCCGCTTCGGTGCCGCCGCTGCCCCCGGTGCCGCCGCTCGCACCGGGCGAGGTCGTGCCGCCCGTGCCGCTGCTCCGCCCGGCCGTACCGCCGATTCCGCTCGGTGTGCCGCCGGTTCCGGTGCTCGTGCCGCCCGTCCCGGCGCTCCCGGTGCTCGCGCGCCCGGCGCCGCCGCCCGTGCCGCTCACGGTCGCGACGCAACTCGCGTTCTCCGCGTCGTCGGGCACGCAAGACGAGGCGTTCGGAATGCCGCACAGCGGATCGTATTGCGACTCACCGCCGCCGCCGGACTGACCCGGCGGCTCCACGGTCATGCTGCTCGTGTCTTTTCCGGCGCTGCCCGCGACGGCGCCGCTGCCGCCCGGGTTGTCGCGGTTGGTGCTCGCCCCGCAGCCCTGCGCCAGCGCGGCTCCAAGCAAGCCGAGGAGCAGCCAGCCCGTGACCGTTCTCGGAAAAGTCATCGCTACTTCAGAGCGACATTCTGGATCACGAAGTTGTTCGCGTCATCGTAAACGCGAATTGCGAGCAATGCCGGGCCGGTCGGGCTCAGCACCGTCACGTCGAAGTCGAACTCCTCCCGCGCTTCGTCGAAGATGCCGTCCTTCGGATAGAAGGGCACCCAATCGTCGCGGCCGGCGAGCGCGACCTCGATGCGCTGGATCGGCCCGACGCCGTCGAGCGCGACGCCCTGCACGCGCCGCCCGGTGGCGCGCAGATTCTCGATGCGGGGCGGCGTGTTGTCGACCAGCACGATGCCGCTCTCCGCGTCGTCGTGCGTCACGCGGTCGGGCGGGTTCGCGAGCTCGTCGCTCGCCGTCACGCGCACGCGGTAACGGCCCTCGGGCAGCGTGCTCGTGTCCCAGTCGTAGCTCTCCTTGGTCACGACCTCGTCTTTGCGCGTGAGGTCGTACCAGGTGTTCGTGCCGACGAGACGGTACTGCAGCCGGTAGCGCATCTCGTCCTTGTCCGGGTTATCGACCTTCCACGAGATGTTGAGCTTGCTGTCCGGCTTGCGCGTCACCGGGCCGCCCGACGTCTTGATGGAGTCGTCGTTCGAGTCGCGGCGCGGCCGCGCGTTCACGTCGTCGATGGTCGCGCGCAGGTTGTCCGTCACGAACGCGACCTCGAACTCGGTGAGCTCGGCGGCGGGGTCGCGCGCGAAACGGGCGCGCACCTGGAAGAAGCGCGCGGGCGGGCTCGCGACGGGCCCCGGCTGCTCGACGCCGCGACTCCACTCGCTCCACGTGTCGTCGGGCTCCTTGGTGTTGCCGGTGCGCGTCGAGACCTCGATTTTCCCCGACGCTTCCCACGTCATGCGTCCGAAGCGCGCGCGCAGCCCGGCGTCGAACACCTTGCTCGTCCAGACGGCGTCGGGGCCGCCGACGCCCTTGATCGGGTGAAATACGGCCGGATCGCTCGAGGCGACGAAGCGCGTCGGACCGTCGAGCAGGAGCGCGCCGACCTGCCGCTCGTCCGTGTCGGCGACGAGCGCCACGCGACCCGAGCGATCCACCGCGTACACGCGACCTTCGACGCCGGTGCCGACGTAGGCCCGCCCGTCGCTCCCGAGCGCGAGGCTCGTGAAGTGCTCGTCGTCGTCGTCGTAGAGCCGATCCGGCAGCCCTTCCGGCGTGAAGTGATAGAGCGTGCCCTTGCCCTTCGCTTTCGAGGCCTGAGCGGACGGACCCGCGGGCGTCCCCTCCCCGCTGCGCGACGGCTTGGCCGGCACCGTGAAGCCGTTCTTGAGGTCGTTCGCGATGGCGTACACGTCGCCCTTCGGGCCGACGGCGATGGCGCGCACCTCGGTGCGATTGAAGTCGTAGAGCACGGTGGCGCGGCCGGGCCCGGTGATCTTGTAGAGCTTCGCCTTGTCGCTCGCGCCCGCGTAAACGGTGCCGTCGGGGCCGACCGCCACGCTCATGAGGTGCTGCTCCTCCGCGTCGAAATAGACCTGCGCGGCGCCGGCCGCCGTGATGCGGAAGAGTTTGCCTTCGGGACCGGTCGCCGCGTAGAGCGCGTTTTGCTTCGGATCGAACGCGAGCGAAAACACGTTCTCGGCGCCCTTGAGCGTCGCGAGCTCGACGAGCTTGCCGTGATCGAGCTTCAAGACCTTGCCGTCGGGCAGCGTGCCGGCGACGACCGTGCCGCCCCACGCGTTCACGAGCGACGTGATGGCGAGCGCCTTCGTCTCGGCGACGACGCTCACCGCGCCCGCCTGCACCTTGAGCAGCTTGCCCTCGTTGCCCGTGCCGAGCAGCACCGAACCGTCCTTTTGCGGCAGCGCGCTCCACACCGACGTGGCCTGCGCGAGCGGCACCGCGCCGAGGTCGAGCCCCGCGCGCACCGAACCGTCCGAATCCACGGAGACGCCCTTCAAGTCGCCGCCCTTGAAATCGGCCTCTTTGTCGAGGGTGATGCGCCGGGTTCCGACGGCCGACGACGAAGCCGCGAGCAAGAAACAGCCGAGAGCGGTGAGGCTCGCCGAGAAAGAGTGTGAACGCTTCATGGCATTAGCGGACGACGGGACGAATGGTGACGGTCACGCGGTCGCGCCCGACCAAATACTGATCGAGCGGGTACGCCTGATGCACGGTGGTGGTGTAAGTATCCGGAGCGATCGAGGTCGTGGTCGGGCGCAGCGCGTCGAGCGCGCCCATCGGCAGATCGGTCGCGATGCGACCCTTGAGCGTGACGGTCGCGTCGGGCGTCGCGTAGCTCACGACCACCGATTTCGGCGGCTCTATCGGATCCTCGAAGTTGTGGATCAACTCGGCGAGCGTGTCGGGCGCGGCACGGTCCCGCTCCTCCGTGTAGCCGGGGCTGATCTCGAGGGTGAGCGTGCGTCCGGCGAGATACGCCGGCAGCGGCACCGAGAGCGTCTTTTGCACGGTCGGGCCGGAAAACGGCACCAGCGTGAGCCGGATCCGCGCCGGTTCTCCCGCGTCGAGCTCGCTCGCGACGAGATCGGCGCCGCGCAGCCGGTAGAGCTCGCGCGCGTAGTGGAGGTCGACGCTCGTTTCGAGGCTCTCGAGCTCGACCGGCTGCCAGGGGTTGTTGAGGATGGCGCCCGCGGCGCGCACGACGGCGGCGCGCGCGAACTCACCGGCGTCGGGCGTGCCGCCCATGGCGACGCCGAAGTCGTGGAGCGTGATCTCGCCGTAGTCCTTGATTTTGAGCTTGCTCGTGGCCGACCAACTCACGTCCTGCTGCTCGTTCGCGACCGACTGGAGCCCGCTCCCGAGCGCGACGGCGAGAAACGACGGCGTGAGGAAGCGCTCGTGCGCGACCTCGAAATTCCAGGTCGAGAGCGGCACGCCGGGCACGCCGTGGATCTCCATCTTCACCGGGATGACCGGCGCCTTCGTCGACTGCGAGACGACGATCGACGCGACGCGGTCGTTCACGAGCGCGCCCATCGAGCGCACGGGCATGCCGATCTTGAACGAGCGCTGCTCGCTCGCGAGCACCCAGAGCACCTTGCCGACGGCCGTGGGCAGGCACGTGACGCCGGCTTCCATCATCGGATGCCCGAACGCGACGAGCTTGTCGCCCTCGACGCGCGTCACCGTTCCGAGGCCGGTCGCGCTCATGTCGCCGCGGATGAGCTCGACGCCGATCGCGCCGCCGTCCTCGAACTGCTTCGGTGCGTCGGGGTCCGGCGTCGAGCTCCCGCCGCCGGCCTGGAGCGGCTCGAGGCCGAGCGGCGAGAGGAGATCGGACGCGAGGTGGATCGCGCCCGGCGTCAGGCCGCCGACGAGGAGAGGCGTGGCGACGGGGCGCACCGGCGTCGGGCTGCTCTCGAACACGGTGCGCGCGACTTCCTCGGCGTGCTCGCGCACGTCGTAATGCCCGAGCTCGCCGCGAAAGCGCCCGCGGGCGTCGCTCGCGGCGGCGCGCCGCTCGCTCTTCTTGCCGGGCAAGAGGTGGAGCGGCCAGCCGTTGATGCTGTCCGGCAAGGGCAGCGCCATCTCGTCGAGCATGGTGCGGATGGGGGTGACGCCCGCGACCGGTTCGCTCCCGAACGTCCAGCCGTAGGCGTACGCGCCGATCATCTTGCCGTCGATGTAGATGGGGCTGCCGCTCATGCCGGCGACCACCTTGGCGGCTTCGAGGCGCGGGTGGTGCGTCTTGATCAGGATCACTTCCTGCCGCGGCCGGAAGTTCTGCAGCACGCCGATGACCTCGACGTCGAAACGCTCCGGCTTGGTCCCCTCGAAGACCGTGAGCCCGTAACCCTTCATGCCGGGCTTGATCTCGCTCACCGGCATCACGTTCGAGCGCATGGCCTTGCCGTCCGCCCGCGCAAGACCCTCCGGCAACGTGGCAGCCAGGCCGAGGAGGGCGGCGCCGACGAGCAATAGGCTTTCCCGCATGGAGGCCGGGAGTCTACGCGATCCAGCTACCCCGTCCACAGCCCGCGAACCCCGGCCGCGTGCGGCCATGTTACACCCAAGCTCGCTTGGGTGCATCGAAACAAGAAACCACCGACGCGACAGACCACGCCAAAAGCTAGTGAATTTTGCGGGCCTCACCTAAGTGGGGCTCCAAAATTCACGATCGATACGCGTGGTCTCCGGTTGTAGTGAGGCATGGTGCAGGGTTTGGCGCTCGTCGATCTGACGCTCCTGCTCTTGCCGCCGCTCTCGCTCGGCCTCTTGGTCACCGCCCACCTCGCCATCGCCGTCGGGCTTCTCGGCCAGAGTCCGCGCTGGCGCGCGTTCGTCGCGCTTTTGGTTCCGCCGCTCGCGGTGGTCTGGGGCTTGCGCGCGGGTATGACGATTTGGTGCCGCGTCTGGCTGGGCGCGGCCGCCGCCTACGCCGTGACGCTGGTCGCGGCGCTCGCGAGCTGAGCTGGTGTAGCATCCACCGCACGATGGACTGGGTCGCGCCCGGTGCGGTGCTCGCGGGCAAATACGCGCTCGAGCGCAAGCTCGGACAGGGCGGCATGGGCGCGGTCTGGCGCGCCGAGCACGTGCAGCTGAAGTCTCCCGTCGCCATCAAGCTCATCGACGAACAGATCGTGCGCAGCCCGGAGGCGCTCGCGCGCTTCATGCGCGAAGCCCAGGCGGCGGCCGCGCTCCGGAGCCCTCACGTCGTGCAGATCCTCGACCACGGCGCCGATCGCGGCGTCCCTTACATCGCGATGGAGCTGCTCGAAGGCGAGAGCCTCGCCGATCGGCTCGCGCGCGTGGGGCGGCTCGCGCCGGCCGAGGTCGCGAACCTGATGACGGAGGTCGCGCGCGCCATGACCAAGGCGCACGAGCTCTCGATCGTTCACCGCGACCTCAAGCCGGACAACATCTTCCTCGTCAAGAACGACGAGGTCGAAGTCACTAAGGTGCTCGACTTCGGCATCGCCAAAGCGACGAGCGGCCTCGGCCCCGTCTCGGGCGAAACGCGCACCGGCGCGATCCTCGGCACGCCGCACTACATGAGCCCCGAGCAAGCCGAAGGCACGAAGCTCGTCGATCACCGCACGGACTTGTGGGCGCTCGGCGTGATTGCATTCGAATGCCTGGTCGGGCGGCGCCCGTTCGACAGCGACGCGCTCGGCGGACTCTTGCTCGCGATCTGCACGCGGCCGATCCCGGTGCCTTCGGCGTGGGGCTTCGACCTGCCCGGCTTCGACGCCTGGTTCGCGAAAGCGTGCGCGCGCGAGCTCAACGCGCGGTTTCAGTCGGCGCGCGAGCTCGCGAGCGAGCTCCGGCGCGTGGTCGCGGGCTCGGAGGGTCGTGAAGCCACGCTACTCGACGAATCGCGCGCGGCGTTCGCGGCGACCGCGCGCATGGAGACGCCGTTCGTGGCCGTGCCTCCGACCGCCGGCGTGCCGAGCGCCACCGCGCCTCCCGTCCCGCGCACACGTCGCGGCGCGCTCGTGCTCGGCGCCGGGCTCGTGCTCGCGGGGGTCGCAGGCGTCGCCCTCTTCGCGTCACGGAAGCCGGATCACGACGGTGCCGCGAGCGCCGCAACGGTGGTGCCGGCGGCGCCGGCGAGCGCAACGCTACCGACCACGACCGCGTCGGCGGAAGTCGTTTCGCCGCCGGTGATCGCGCCGAGCGGCGCCGCCGCGAGCGTCGCGAGCGTCACGAGCGCCGCCCCCGAGCCTTCCGCGGCACCGAGCGCCACGGCTCGCCCGCGGCCGCCGCGCAAGAGCGAGAAGCCGGCCGCGCACGGCGCCTCCGCGAGCGGCAAGATCAACCTCGGGCTCTGACGGCTCAGGGTTTGCTCGCCTGGGGCGCGGGCGCGGCGTCGTTCGGCGGCGGCAGCGGCGCGGGCGTATCGCCAGTGGGATGGCGATAGGCTTTTTCGGGCGTGAGCGCCTCGAAACCGGTAAAGCCCTCCTTGACCCAGCGGTCGCGCACGCGCTTCGCGAGCTCCGGCTGATCGCGCCACGGAAGCGCGACGCCGTAAATGAGGCAGCCGTCCTTGTACGCCGGGTAAGCGGCCCAGGCCGCCGAGAAGTCGGCGCTCCCGATGCCCCAGCTCACCCAGCCGTCGAGCGTCTGGATCACGAGCGGTTCGCCGCGCCAGCGCACCACCTTCGTGATGAACGGCCCGAGCTTCACGTCGAACCCCTTGATCTGCGGCCGCGCCCAATCCTCGAACGCGCGCATGCAGGTCTCGCTCTTCACCGGCGTGTTTTCCGGCAGCTCCTGAACCCGCACCGCGACCATCGCGTGGTGCTCGTTGCCGTAACGAAACCCGACGAGGTGATCGAAGCCGAAGTAGCGCGTGCGCTTCCAATGCTCCCAATCGGGCATCGGCGCGAGCAGTTGCTCGTCCTTGTCCGTGCGCGCCCCCCACGGTTCGCCGAGCAGACGTTCGAGCGCGGCGCGTTCGGGATCGACCGCGTCACCGCCGGGCTCCTTGACGGAGACGCTCGCCGGGGTCGGCGGTCGCATCGGCGCCGCGATCGGCACGCTCGCGTTGTTCGAGCAGGCCGCGCCGAACACGGCGGGCAGCACGAACGAGCGCAGGGACAGGGGGCTCACGGAGGGACTCGCTCTCCTTCGTCTTACGGAACCGAGCGCTGATTTTGACTCTTCGGCGCCGAACTTCCAGGGGCGCTGAACGACGGCGCTCATGGCTGCCCTGGCGACGACCGGCGGCGCCGCGGCCGCGCGAGCGGGGCGCGGCCCGCTTTGAGCACGGATTTGGCCCGAGTCGCGCGTGGCACGCGGCTCGCAGTGCCGAGTCTCGCGTTCGCACGGGCGAACGACTCAAGGAGACATCGACATGGACCAATCGAAAATGAAAATCGCGTACGTGGTGACGCAACGCGGCACCAACAAGTACTGGACCCGCATCGGCGTCGCGTTCGTGAACCGCGACGGCTCGATCAACGTGAAGCTCGAAGCGGTGCCGGTGAGCGGCGAGATCCACGTGCGCGACTACGTGGCGCGCGACGATCGCGAGGACGCTTCGGCGCCGACGCTCTTGAAGAAGGCCGGCAACGGCCACACCGAGGACGCTTTTTCGGAACCGGCCTGAGCGTTCGCACGCAGGAGCAAGCGAAGATGAAACTCGTCGAAACGGACTCCGGCCTGCCTCGTCTTGCCGGCTCGCGCTCGGGAGGGACCTCTTCGCCCGCGCGACGCGGCGAGAGCGTTCCGAAAACTCTCGCCGCGCCGCGCTCGCTCAAACGGCGACTCCTCGCGCTCCGTGAAAGCGTGTGGGCGCCCGTGCTCGCGAAGGGCGCCGCGTTGCTCGCGGGCATGCTCGTGCTCGCGGCGATCGGCGCGTCGTCGCTCGCGCGCGGTTCGGGCGTGCCGTTGCCGGCGGCGTCGGCGCCCGCGCCTCACGTTCGGCTCAAAATGCAGGCGTCGCTCGCGCCGGCACCCGGCGCGCCGGGGTTCGTCGAGCTCGAGGCTCCGTCCGGGGACGCGGGCGTCGAGCCGCCGAGTCCGGCGCCGTCCGGAGCCGTCACGCCGGACGGCAAAGTCATTCTGAATCTCGCCGACGCGAGCGATCTGCGGCACCTGCCGGGCATCGGAGCGAAACGCGCCGAAGCGATCCTCGCGCTCAGGGCAAAGCTCGGTGGACGTTTCAAACGCCTCGCGGAGCTCTTGCGCGTGAAGGGTATCGGCCCGAAGGGGCTGAAGAAGATCGAGCCGCACGTCGTGCTCGACGCGCCGAAGCCGGCATGACGAGCACGGCTCGGCGTGACGAGCTCAGGCCTTCGAGCCGAGCACCGCGTCGCGGAGGCGCGTGACGAGAGGAGCGATCTCGGCGTGACGGAGCTTGTAGAGCGAAGGGTTCGCGACGAGCACGCTCGAGACGGACGCGATGGTCTCACGCTCGACGAGCCCGTTGTCACGGAGCGTCGCTCCCGACTCGACGAGATCGACGATGAGATCGGCGAGCCCGACGAGCGGCGCGAGCTCGACCGAGCCCTGCACGTAGATGATCTCGGCCTGGATCCCGAGCGTCGCGAAGTGCTCGGCTGCCGTGCGCGGGTACTTCGTGGCGACGCGCGGCACCGGGGGCACGTTCGCGTTCGGCAGACCGGCGACGACCATGCGACAGCGCCCTACATCGAGGTCGAGCGGCTGATAAAGATCGTAGCGGCGCTCGCGCAACACGTCGCGCCCGCTCACTCCGAGCTCGGCGGTTCCGTACTCGACGTAAGTCGGCACGTCATCGGGCTTGAGCAGGAGGAAGCGCACACCGTGGTCGGCGCTTTCACGAATGAGTCTGCGATCGTCGGCGAGAAGCGGCGACGGATCGATCCCGGCCCGCTCGAAGAGCGGCGCGAGCACGCGCGTGACGCGCCCCTTCGGAACCGCGATGGTGACGGGGCTCGTGATGGCGGGCGTGACCGTGGGCGGGGCGGAGGTCGTGACGGAGGCCGACGAGGAGGAGCGCATGGTCGAGGAGCGTGAAGAGCGCGCGGAGCGTAGTCGCTGCCACGTCGGAGTGCTATCTTGGGGAAAGCTAGGATAACTTTGAAGGGCAGAGCCCGCGCCAAGCTTAGGAGGAGCGCCATGCGTCATCGAACCGGAATCTTCGTTCTCTGGGGGACGCTCGGGGCCATCGGCTGCGGAGGCGCCTCGTCGACCGATTTTTCGAACGCGCCCGGGACGGGCGGTTCGGCGACGAGCGGCGGCACGACCGGCAGCGGCGGTTCGGGCGCAAAAGGCGGCTCGACGAGCGCGGGCGGAAGCACGAGCACCGGCGGCTCGAGCTCGGGCACGGGCGGCGGGACGAGCGCGGGCGGCAGCGTGAGCACCGGCGGCGGTTCCGGCTCGAGCGGCACC
>DATJXW010000345.1:0-11032 GCA_035499895.1 Polyangiaceae bacterium
GAGGACGCAAAACAGACTCTGCACGTAGAGATAACGGATACCTTGATCGATCTGACGGTCGGTTTTGCTCGCGACGACCGCCGCCGTGACGGCGACCACGGCGTAAGCGCCGAGGAGGACCGGCACTCGCATGCCGCCCACGTTTTTGACGGCGACCCACGCGACGGCGGCGACGAAGACGAGCGCCAGCGCTCCGCCGACGAGAGGAGCGTCGGCGCGCCAGGAACCCTCGAGCATCGGCCCGCCGAGCGAGCGTTGGATCGATCGCGACACGTACTCGATGGTGCGTAACAAGAGATCGCCCGCGTCCACCTCGAGCGCGCGGCCCGCTCGTCGCCTTTCGAGCCCGAACGCGAGGTGCGCCGCGTGGCCGACCAGCATCGAGCCCTGCGCGACTCGCCCCCTCCACGTCTTCGCGCGCCGGAGCTGCAGCAGGTTGAGGGGAGCGGCGACGAACGACAGCGGGTGCGTCCAAACCAGGAGCTCTTGCCCGAGGACGGCCAGGCCGGCGCCGAGGAAGGACGCCGGCAGCGGGACCCAGGCCCACAAGATCACGCAGAAGAGCGCGTTCCAGATCGAAAAGTCCGTGTGCGAGACGAGATAAAACTGCCCGACCGGCGCGAGCGCGAGCGCCAAACAGGTCGCGAAACGGACGCGATCGTCCGGAACGACCGCCCGGAACGGCTTTGCGAAGAAGGAGCCGTAGGCGAATACGGCGAAGGCCGTGGGCAGCACGGTCATCAAGTAGGGACTCGCGCGGAGCGGAATGCGCACG
Source organism: Polyangiaceae bacterium (assembly GCA_035499895.1). Lineage (GTDB taxonomy): Bacteria > Myxococcota_A > Polyangia > Polyangiales > Polyangiaceae > PMG-095. Next base: position 776 of record DATJXW010000345.1, read on the forward strand.
GCGACGTAGCCGACGAGGTTCGGCAAGAAGGGCATGTAGCCGCTCTTGAAGCGAAAGAGGTGCTCGAACCCGCGATGGTCGAAGAAGAACGAGAAGACCTTCGCGCCGTCTTCGACGCGCATGGTCGGGTGAAACAAGAGCTCGTGCGAGCGCCAGACGAGAACGGCGCCGAGCAACGCGACGAGGACCGGCCAGGATACGGCGCGCCGCCGCTCTGCCGTGGGCTCGGCCAATGCGTCCATGGCGCATTTGCGCGAAAGCCGAGACCCGCGTCAAGGCAGGCGTCGCCGCCGGAACCGGCGCGGAGCTGCCGAGGCCGCGCGGCGGTCAGGCGGCGCCGTCGAGCGCTCGCGCGGCGGCGCGCGCTCGATCGCTGCGCGGCGCGTAGTGGTCGGCCACGGCGGGGCCCGTGGTGGTGGAGAGCGCGAGATCGAGACTCACGGCGTCGAGATCGGAGAGCAGCGCTTTCATGCTCGGATAGCGGTTCGCCGGGTCCTTCTTCGTGGCGCGAACCACGACGGCGTCGAGCCGCGAGTCGAGTCCGTCGACGAGCCAGGACGGCGGCGGGACGGGCGAAGAGACGTGGTGGCGCAAGAGCGTCGTGCCGAGCTCGAGATCGAACGGGAGCTGCCCGGTGAGCAGGCGGAAGAGCACGACGCCGAGCGCGTACACGTCCGTGCGCGCGTCGACCGGATCGCCGAGGATCTGTTCGGGCGCCATGTACTTCGCCGTGCCGCGCAAGATGAGCCGGCCGTGACGCTCGCTCGGATCCTCGACGCCCGGCACCCAGGCGAGGTCGAAATCGAGGATTTTGAGGGTTTGACCGCGACCGTGCGGCACGACGAAAAGGTTTTCCGGCTTGACGTCGAGGTGGACGATGCCGCTCGCGTGCGCCGCGGCGAGTCCGCGCGCGGCGTCGCGGGCGAGCGCGACCACGCGCTCCGGCGGCAGCCGCCGCTCGCGTCCGAGCGTCCCGTCGAGCGACTCGCCGCGCAGAAGCTCCATCACGGCGAACGGGTGGCCCTCGCGCGGCTCGACCACCGAGAACACGCGCACCACGTTGTGATGGCTGATGCCCATGGCCGCGCGCGCCCCGGCGAGAAAACACGCGCGCAGGATCGGATCGCCCGCGGCGTCGTCCTTCAGGAGCTTCACCGCCCGCTCGTCCCCGGTCGCGAGGTCGCGCGCCAGATAAATAAGTGCCGTACCGCCCGCGTCGATGGCGCGCTCGAGCTCGTAACGCCCGCCGACGACGCGCCGGGGCAACGCTCCGTTCGCCGCGAGCGCCCGGGCGCTCGGCGGGGCCGGCTTTTCGGGCTTTCGCGGCGCGGTTGCGGGCGCGGGCGGCGTCGTCTCGTAGATGTAGCGGAGCGCCGAGCAGCGCAAGGCCTCGGGCGGCAGCGGATGCGAGGACAGGCGAGGCATGGGCCCTCGCGAATTAGCCAAAGCCGCGCCGGTTAACCCAAATTTTCCGCGCCGATCACGACCGCCGGCGCGACGTCCACGAGCGCGTCCTCGCCGTCGAGCACGACGGGGAACTGCTCGAGGGCGAGCCCCGCGCAGGGTCCGGCGCTGCAGAGCCCATTTTCGGGCAAAAAGAGCGCGCCGTGATTGCGGCAGAAGATCCGGTCGAGCTCGGCGTCGTAGAAGTCGCCGAAACCGAGGTCGAGGTCCACGTTCCAGTGCGGGCAGGCGTTGGCGTAAGCGAAAAAGCCGAGCCGGTGCCGCAGCAAAAAGCCTTCGTAGCTCTTGCCGGCGCGCCGATACGAAAAGGTGCGGGCTTCCCCTTCCGCGAGGTCGGTCGCGCCCGTGACCCGCACGTTCGAGTCACTCGGGTCCGCCAAAGGTCGCTCCTCGTCGTTAGACGGCTTCGGGCGGACGCTCGGCGCCGAGCACGGTCCCTTCCGCGTCGCTCGCGTTGCCGCCGTTCACGGGGTCGGGTGCTTCACCGGAGCCTGCCTGGAGCTCGTTCATGAGATCGCGGCACTCGGGGCGTCCCTTGAGATGGCTCGTGAGCTGCGAGTACGCCTCGACGAACGTCTTCTCGAACTTGAGCCCCTCGCGCGTCCGCATCGCGACCTTTTCGCGCCCGGAGTTCAGGTCCTCCTCGAGCGCCTCGGCGTAGCGGGCGAGCTGAGCCCGAAGCTCTTCGATCTGGCGCCTGAGATCGGCCGCCGTGCTCTCGCGCCCGCCGCGCCGATCGCCGCGCGTCTTCAGCCACTGGCGCTGCGCGTCGACCATGGCGGTGGCGGCGCCCGCGGCTTCGTAAATCGCGCGGGTCCCTTGACCGGTCCGTTCGGCTTGCTCCGCGATGGCGACGCGCTCGCGCGCGGTTTGCTCGGCCCGCGTGAGCTCGGTACGGGCGGACGCCTCTTCCTCGGCGTACGCCGCGGCTTCGCGCAGCACGCGCGACTCTTCGTGCGCGAGCTCTTCCACCTTGCGGCCGATTTCGGCGCGGAGCGCGCGCCCGCGGCGTTCGAGTGCCTCGAGCTTGCGCGTGTGACTCGCGATCTCGCCTTCGAGCGCCGTGGCCTTGGCCGCCACGTCCCAAATCGTCGCGAGCGCTTGTTTGATCTCGGGGGGCGCGTTGCCCGCCGGGTAGGCGCGCGTGACCATGCGCGAAAAGAGACCGGCGCGCCCGGCCCACTCGGCCACGGCGGGCGAGCGCGGTTGGGGCGGGGGAGGCGGCGCGGCCTGCTGAGCCTCGGCCGGCGCGGCGCCCTCCTTTTCCCAAGACGTGCTCGGGAGCGAACGCTGCAGGGCCTTCAGTTCTTCGAGCAGGTGATGGCCGTCGCGATAACGCTTGCGCGGGTCTTTCTCGAGCAGCCGCAGCACGATCTTCTCGGCGACCGGACTGCAGTCCTTCTTCACGCTGCTCGGTCGCGGCGCGGGCGCGGTGCGCTGCATCTCGAGCAGCGTCTCGCGGTCGGCGGCCTTGAACGGCAGCTGACCGGTGAGCATCTCGAAGAAGAGCACGCCGAGCGCGTAGAGATCCGACTGCGGCCCCGCCTGTTCGCCGCGCGCTTGCTCGGGCGACATGTACTCGGGCGTCCCGAACACCGCTCCCTTCGGCGCGAGCCGCGGGTCGTGCGCGAGCGCCGCCAGACCGAAGTCGAGGATCTTCACGAAGTCCTTCCGACCGCCGCGCGCCGTGAGGAGGATGTTGTCGCTCTTCAAATCGCGGTGCACGACGCCGAGGTCGTGGGCGCGCGAGAGCGCCGCGCCCATCTGCTCGAGCACGTCGACCGCACGCGCGACCGCGAGCGGCCCCTTGGCGAGCTCGTTCGAGAGCGGCGTGCCGACGAGGTACTCCATGACGAGGTAGAGCTCGCCGTCGTCCGTCTCGCCGATGTCGTGGATGTCGATGATGTGCGCGTGGTCGACGCGATTGGCGGCGCGCGCCTCGCGCAACATCCACGCACGCAAGTGCGTTTCGCCGCGCAGGTCGGGGCGAATGAGCTTGACTGCGACGACGCGGTCGATGAGCACGTGTCGCGCGCGGTAGACGATGCCCATGCCGCCTTCGCCGATGCGCGATTCGAGCCGATAACGACCAGCGATGACGCGACCGAGTGAAGGATCGTCCCCCTTGCGCGTGCGCGGGAGCCCCGTCCTTTGAGGCGCTGCCTGAGCCATATTGATTGTGAGGAGTGAACGCTAGTGAGCCGCGGGCGCTCGAGACACCCATGCTAGCGGGTGGCGTTCAGCAAAGCAAAGCGACAAGCGCCTGCGCGGCGCCGAAATTTCTTCAGAAGACCACGCTCACGACGGGAATGTGGACCTCTGTATGTTGGCTGACGCCGTACATCGCCAACTCTGTGCGGGTGTAGGTGTTTTGGATTTCGACCGCGGGCATGCGCAACGCGAGCGCGTCCGGCGTGAGCGCGACGAGCCCCGGTTGCGAGAGCTCGAGCGGCGGCAAGCGCGTCACTGCGAGGTGATGTCGAACGCGCGGCAGCGCCGAGCTCGGATTCGAATTCGGGCCGATCGGGCCGGGCGACGCGGGGGGCGTCGGCGATTCGGTCGCCGGCGGAGGCACCGTGGCGGGCGCGGGGGGCGCGGGCGGCGGCACGGTTTGGACGGGAGCCGGCGCCGGGTTGTCCGGCTGCGGCGGGTTCGCGATCGGTTCGTCCGCCGGCGGCTTGTCGGTGAGGTAATCCACGGGGGGCTCGTAAGCGGTGCGGCTCAGCGCGAAAACGATGCTCGGAATGACGAGCGTCATGCCGCCCGCGAGCATCAAGAGATCGACGCGAGGGCTCGCGTTCTTTTCGATGAAGTATCCGCCGACGCCGCCGCCGGCCGCGCCGAGGAGCGCGCCGCCCGCGTAGGCCCAGCCGGACTTCACGCCCGCGGCCGCTTCCACCGTCACGACGAGCTCGCCGCCGAGCAGCGCGCCGCCAATCGTGCCCTTCGGTTTGCCCGCCGTTTCGGATTTCCCGACCTCCGCCGAGGCGGTGCTCGAAATGAGCGAAACAGCGAGCGCGAGCGGTGCGACCCCAACGAGCATCCCGACGAAGCGCATGTCTTTCTCCGTGACCCGCCGCGAGGATAACACCGAGAATGGCGACGGAAAGCTCGGACCCCACGGGAAAAGCGCCACGGCAGAGCTGCCACGCCCGGACCCCTGGCCGAAAAGTGCGAGATTTCGCGCAAAATACGGCGAAGGCAGCCCGGGCGCGGGGCAAGAGTGCTAAAAGCCGGCCGGAGTCGCGTGAACGAAACTCTCGTCAAACCCCACGCCGTCGAAGAGTCCCCCGGATTGCTCCGCGCGCTCGGCCCGCTCGTCGAGCTCACCAAGCCGAGCATCGCCGCGCTCGTCATGGTCACCGCGACGTGCGGAGCGCTCGTCGCCGGCGGCCCGTTGCCGCTCGTGCGGCTCGCGGTCGCGCTCGTCGCGACGACGCTCGTCGTCGGTGCCGCGAACGCGCTCAACATGTACGCCGAGCGCGACTCGGACGCGCTCATGCGCCGCACGCAGGGCCGCCCGCTTCCGTCCGGGCGTTTGAGCGCCGAGGTCGCGCTCGGGTTCGGACTGCTCGCGGCGAGCATCGGTCTCAACGTGCTCGGCGTGGTCGCGGGCGGGCTCGCCTGCGCGCTCACGCTGCTCGCGTTCGCGAGCTACGTCTTCGTCTACACGCCGCTCAAGCGCGTCACGCCGCACGCGCTCGTGGTCGGCGCGCTGCCGGGCGCGCTCCCGCCGCTCATCGGTTACGCGGCCGTGCGCGGCACGCTCGGCTGGCCCGCGCTGTTCCTCTTCGCCGTGCTCTTCGTGTGGCAGCTGCCGCACTTCTTGGCGATCGCGCTCTTCCTGCAGGAAGACTACCGGCGCGGAGGCATGCAGGTGTACTCGGTCGCGCGCGGGAGCGACGCCGCCGTGCGCGCCGCGCGCGGCTGGACGCTCGTGCTCGTGCTCTTGACGCTCGCGCCGCTCGGCGTCGGCGGCGTGCATCCGGGCTACTTCGCGGTCGTCGTGCCGGCGGGGCTCGCGTTTTCCGCCCTCGTGTTCGTGAAGCCCGCGGCGCTCACCCGCGTGCGCTGGGCGCGGCGCGTCTTCTTCGCGTCGATGCCCTACCTCGTGATCGTGTACGCGGCCTTCGTCGCCGCGGCGTGAAAGGGGCGGCGGCGTGAGCACTCGCGTCGCGCTCGTTCGTCACGGCGCGACGACGCTCACGGCCGAGGACCGCTTCGCGGGCTCGACGAACGTGGAGCTCTCGGACACCGGCCGCGCCCAGGCGCGTGCCCTCGCCGAACGGCTCGCGGCGGAGCCGCTCGCCGCCGTGTACGCGAGTCCGCTCGGGCGAACGCTCGAGACCGCGTCGATCCTCGCCGCGCCTCACGGCCTTTCGCCCCTCGCGCGGGACGGGCTGCGCGAGATCGATCACGGGCACTGGGAGACGCTCACGCGCGCGGAGGTCGAAGCGCGTTTCGCCGCCGAGTACGACGCGTGGGAAGAGGATCCGTTCGCGTTCGCGCCGGCGGGCGGCGAGTCCGGCGCGCACGTGATGGCGCGCGCGCTGCCGGTGCTGCGTGAAATCGTGCTCGCGCACCAGGGCGCGAGCGTCGCGGTCGTTTCGCACAAGGCGACCATTCGGCTCCTGCTCTGCGCCCTGCTCGGCATCGACGCGCGCGGCTACCGTGACCGGCTCGATCAGGCTCCCGCGTGCCTCAACGTGCTCGAGTTCAAGGACCCCGTGCGCGCGCGTTTGATGCTTTATAACGACGTCTCCCACTATGCGGCGGCGCCGCGCCGGCCGGAGGCGCTGCTCTCGAAGTGGTGGCAGTGAGCGTTCGAGGGTTGCAACGCACGGCCGCGGGCGGCGTGTGCTGCCAGCAGGTCCGGCTCGCGTTCAGCGCTTCTTCGTGCTCTCGGCGGCGAGCCGCTCGACGAGCTCGTGCACTTGCTCGCGATCCGCGGCCCAGAGCTCCGAATAGAGAGCGAGGAGGGCGACGAGGTCGCGCTTGGCGTTCGCGTCGAGCGCCGCGTAGAGAGCCGCCGCGTCGACGAACTCCATGCGCTCGGCCGGCGACATGGTGTCGAACACGGAGATGAGACTCTGGTAGACCGACGCCGCCACGTTCTTTTGACGCGTGGGCGGCTCGGAGTTGAAGCGGCGGCGCGCCGGCGGCGCGATCGGAACGGGCGGCAGCTCGAACGTGCCCCGGCTTCTCGCGTCGCGCACGCCCGGAGCGGCGGGCGCGCGCGACGGCTTGGGCGGTGGTTTGCGCGAGCTCATCGACTGGGGGTCGGCTCGGGCGAGAGGCCGCGCGTGGAGAGGCGGGGCGGCAGCGAGCTCTCGGTCACGGCCGGCACGGCGAGCGCGGCGACGACGAGCAGGAGCGCGCCGAGCGGCAGATCCGTCGCGCCCCGCGCGAGCAAGCAGAGCGCGAGGAGCGCCGCGAGCGGCGTGCGCCGGCTCCCGACGAGCAGCGCGATCGAGCCGACGGTGCTCGCGGCCTCGAGCACCAGGCGCGCCGCGGCGGGCACGAGCGGCGCCGGCGCGCGCAACCAGGACGCCACCGCGCGCGCGACCACGATTTCCCACGCCGGCGCTCCGGGCTGCATCGCGCCCCGGAGCGCAACCCCCCAAACAATCACCAAACAGAAGCTCAACAGGGCGAGCAAGAGCGCCCGCGGCCCGCGCCGTGCCGCGAGCAACCCGAACGCGAGGGAGACGAGCAACACCTCGAACGTGAAGCCCAAGGTCATGAGCACGCTCGCGAGCTTGCCGGCCGCGACCGAGACGCCTTCGCCGACGCGGATCCCGGCCAGATCGAAGGCGCCCGCGAGTGCCGACAAGAGCAGCGCGAAGCCCATGGCGCGCGTGGTCGGCGCGAGCATCGCCGCGGCCGCACCGACCGCCGCCGTCGCGAGCGCCGCGATGACGAGCGCGTAGGCGAAACCGGGTTCGAGCGGGCGCCCGGCGGCGCCCATGGTGATGAAGCTCGCCGCCGTTCCCGCCGGGATCACGAGCATGCGGTAGCCGATGCCGAACGAGCCCTGCGTGAAGGTGGTCGCGACCGAGCGCAGCGTGAACGCGACGCCGCCGGCCGCGACCATCTGACTCAGAAAGCTCGCGAGATGCTCCGTGTGATCGATGAACGACGCGAGCCCCGTCGCCGCGCCCGGGAGCGCCGGGTAAATCGACCGGCCGAGCATGCTCGCGAAGAGCGCGAGCACGGCGAACGTCGTCACGGGGAGTCCGCCCGGGGGATCCCAGCTCGGAGAAGCGACCTTGGCAGGCGGTACGGGCTCGCTCGCGGGCATGCGGTCCGTCCGACAGCGTACGTCACTCCGCGGATTTGCGCTCCCGGAGCGCGCGGACCGCACGAAACGGGCGGTTCATTCCGCCGTTTTGGCGAACGCGAGCGGCTTCGGCGGCTTCGGTCCGCTGCGCCCGGGCGGCGGCTCGGCCTCGCCGTGGCGTTCCGTCTCGTTCCCGGGCGGCGTGGACGGCTCGACGGGGACCGGCGCCGTCTTCGGCTGCACCTTGAGCAGGTACGGGTGCGCGTTGGCGGTCCCGCACGCCTCGACGCTGTTGTGAAATTCCCAGTGCAGGTAGACGTTGCCGTCCGGCGAAACGATCTCGTGCGGCGGCTCGCCGAACGGCTGCGCGCGGTACACCGAGTCGAGCGCGCTCACGTCGAAGGCCGTCACGCCGCTCGTGCGCGTCACGCCCATGCGCACGATGCGCCCCTGATCGTGATCGACGACGATCTCGAGCACGGTGTAGATGCCGTCCTGCTTCATCGGGTTCCCGGCGGGCAGCTGATCGAGCGACGCGAGGAACGTGTCCGCGAAGATCGGATGGATGCGGCCGTGGATCTGATTCAGGTAGGTCGCGAACGGCACCGCGGCGGTGTTGAGCGCCGTCTGGTTGCCCGGCTTCACCGACGGCACGTAGTTCTCGATCGCCGAACGCCAGCGCTCGATGCCGCTCGGGCGCCAGGTGCCCGCGTGCTGGCTCCGCCGCCGCTCCCCGTCGGCGACGCGTTCGCGCTGGAGCGTGTCCTCGCCGATGCTCGCGTGCGCGATCTGCGGGTTCAGGTTCAGGTTGATGCCGCCCGGCGTCGTGCCGGTGGCGCCGAGGCCGAGCAGCCCCATCACGCCCCCGTTCGTCCGGAGCGGCGGTAGCTCGCGGCGCTTGTGCGCCTGACGACCGGCTTGCTCGATGGACGCCTGCTTCTCGCCCGCCATCTCGAAGCCGCCGTTCTTCGCGACGAGCGTCTCGGGCACCTCGTCGGCGGCGTGGAGCGCGGGTCTCGGCGCTTGTCCGGCCTCGGGCGGGAGCTTCGACTCGCTCTCCGACTTGCGGTCGCCGGCGTGCGCGCCCTCGGCTTTCGCTTGTTGCGCCGCCGTGGCGGGCGCCGCGCGGGCCGCTTGCTGCGCGATACGGAGCTCGGGCGGCGCGTTGTGCTCGGCCGGCGCGCGATCGGGCGCGCCCTTGTGCTCGTCGCTCTGCAGAATCTTCGTTTCTTCGGAGTCGCCCGGCTTGTTCGGATCCTTGCCGCTCTGCGCGGCGCCGCCCGGCGTCGGATTCGGATCGTCCTGATCGGTCGAGGTGATGCGCGACTGCGTCTCCTCCTCGACGTGGTTCGCTTCGTTCGCGATGAAGCGGGCGTTCGGGTTGTCCGCCTGGTTCGGCTGCACGTGCTGCTTCACCGCGACGCGCTTTTCCGCTTGCGCCGGCTGTTCCGGCGCCGGCACGGCCTCGACCTTCTTCTTCTCTTCCGGCTTTTCCTCCGGCTTTTTCTCGTCGGGCTTCTTCTTTTCCTCGGGCGCCTTCTTCGCTTCGGGCTGCGGCGTCTTCGGCTTTTCCGGCTTCGCCTCGTCCTTGTCGGCGCTCTTCTGATCGTCCTCGTCGGGCTCGGCCTTGTCCGGCTCGACCGGCGCGTTCGGATCGGGCGGCTTCGGCTCGCTGTCGTCGTCGAGCAGCGCGATCTCGATCGGCTTGTTCTCGCCGCGCACGAAGCGCCGCACCGACGCCGCGAACTCGCGGATCTCGATGCGCTCCTCGATGACCTGCGCCGCGCGGTCCGCGCCGCCGCCCCAAAGCGCGTGCGCGACGACCGCGGTCGCGATCCAGAGGAACAGAGGTATCTGTGCGTCCCTAGTCATCACCGAACCGGCCGACCGGCTGTCGTTCGAGCGTATCACCCCTTCGCGATCGCGTCGAAGTGCTCCGCGATCTCGTCGGCGGTCCAAACGCCGCCGTCGCTCTCCTTGAAACGACCGGCGCTCTCCACGACCTTGTAAACGCTCATGCGCGCTCCTGCCACGGCGAGAACGATGCCGGTCCGCTCGCCGCACCGATCGCTCGCCAGAAATAAATGTGCAGGCGCGACGTGCTCGGGCGACAGCGTGTCCGCGATTTTGGCGAACATGGGCAGATCTTCCGTCATGCGCGTCTTCGCGATCGGCGCGACCGCGTTCACGCTGATGCCGTAGCGCTGGAGCTCGATCGACCCCGTGCGCGTGAGCCCGTAGATGCCGGCTTTGGCCGCCGCGTAGTTCGCCTGTCCGAAGTTGCCGAGCAGGCCCGAAACGCTCGTCGTGTTCACGATGCGACCGCCGCCCTGCTCCTTCATGCGTTCGGCGGCGGCCTGCATGCACAAGAAGGTGCCCGTCAAGTGCACGTCGAGCACGGCGCGCCAATGCGCGAGCTCGAGCTTGAGCAGCGTCTTGTCGCGCAGGATGCCCGCGTTGTTCAGCAGGACGTCCACGCGGCCAAAGGCCGAGATGGCCTTGCCGATGATGGC
>DATJXW010000346.1:0-6668 GCA_035499895.1 Polyangiaceae bacterium
GCGGGCTTCGCGCTGTACGTGCCCGAGGCGGCGGTGCCGCGGGCCGTCGCGAGCGCGGCGCACGTGGGCTTCACGCTGCTCGACGCCGGCCGCGTCGAGGCCGGACCGCGCCGCGTCGTGATCGAGCCGCTCGGCATCCGCTACGACGGCGAATCGCTCGCGATCCGCTGAAATTTCGCGCCGCCCGGGCGGCTCGGGCCGCCGTCAGCCGCCGAGCGCGGCGGCGAGCGCCATCGCGAGCTCGACCCTGCCGCTCATCTTGAGCTTGCCGTCCATCAGGAGCTCGAACGCGTTCTTCTGTCCGCCCTGGAGCGCCCAAAAGTCTTCGAGCGCGCACAGGACCTCGCAATCGGGCGCGTCGAGCTTCGGCTCGGCGCCCCCGAGCGTGATCGTCAGGCGACGTTCGGCGCCGGCCGCGAGCGTGAGCCGCAGCGCGACCGAGCCGGGCGCCTCGCGCAGCATGCGCGCTCGGTCCGCGTCGACGGTCAACACGCGCGCGGCGACGAGCTCGCGACCCTGCGCGTCGTCGCCGCCGATCTTCTCGGCTCCCGCGACGATGACCGGCTCGAAATCGTCGGGAGCGAGGGTCACGCGCACGAGCGGATCCGGATCGACGCCGCTCCGCACGCTCGGGGCGCCCCCTTCGAGCCGCAGCGACCAAGCGCCGGCGGCGCCCACGTCGAACACGACCGCCCCCACGGACGACAACTTGCCGAGCGACGCGCCGAGACGCGCGAGCTCGGCCGGCACGTACTCGCCGAAGAAGCGCTCCGGAGAGCGCGGAACCTCGCTCGTCACGAGCTAGTACCCCTTCATCAGCTCGCTGATGACGTGCGTTTCCATCGCCCCGAGCAGGCCGAATTGGACGCCGAAACCGCCGGGCTTGGCCCAGCGCACGACCGCCGGCAGCCGGAGCTCTTTCTTCGCGCCGGGCAAGAGGCCCACCATGGTCACCTGCGTGCCGAACGCGGGCTGCTCACTCGAGTCGAGGTACATGCCGCCGACGCTGATGTCTTTGGCGTGGACGGCGAAGCTTTCACCGCCGGCTCGTTCGCAAACCAGCGTGGCGTCGATTGGGACTCTGGCGTGAAGGCGTTTGTCGACCAAGCTAAACCTCGAGCGGCGGTTCGATGCGCGAACGCGGGCCAAGAACGACTCTTCAGCGGATCCTAGAGCGTGTCAAGCAAGCGCTCGCCCTCCCGCGAGCACGACACCTCGACGCGGCGGCGCCGGCGGGCGCCGGTGTCGCACTCGTGTTCGTCGCGGCGCTCCTCGCGGCACCGCGTCCGACCGAGCCGCTCGTTTTGCCCTTACCCGAACCCCACCGCAGCACGCTCGAGCGCAGTCGAGCCGAGGATCGCGCACGAGTGGAACAGGTGCGGAGCCGCGGCCTCTCGTTCGCGGCGCGATCCGTCGGCGAGGAGCTGCGGCGCTTTGGTGCGGCGGTCGCACACAAGAGCCCCGATGCGCCGCTCCTACTCGCGACGCTGCGCGGGCTCGCGAAGAACGAGCTCCGTGACGACGCCGGACGGCCGCTGCTCGCGCTCCGCGCGGTGCAAACCGAGCTCTTCGTGGAGGCGACGCACGCGTGGGAGCGGACCGGCAAGCTCGACGACGATCTCCGCGAGCTCGGCGGCGACTTCGCGGATCTCGCGCAGCGGAGCGGCTGGTTCAGCGCGCAAACGCTCGTGCTCGAAGACGACGAGCGCGCCCTCCTCTTCCGCATGCGCTGGAACGATTTGACCGGGCTCGGTGACAAGCCGCCCTTCGCCGACACCCAGGACGAGCTTCGCGACCGCTACGCGCTCCTGCTCCGCCACCCGTCGGGCGACACGCCCGCGGAGCGCGCCCGCCGCCAGCTCGGCTACGTCGACGCGGTCGAGGCGCTCGACCACGACTTTCCGGCCATGTTCGCGCGCGGCGTGCTGCTGTTTCGCACGGAGGCGTACGAGGCGTCGGCGGACGCGTTCCGGGCGCACCTCGCCGCACACCCCGACGGTCCTTGGACCCTGCGCGCGAAAAACCACCTCCTCGAGGCGCTCCGCCGCATTCCCGGCGAGGACTGAGCGCGCGCCCGGTCGAGGGTCGAACCCATCGGACTTGCGCTGCACTAGTCACTTGCGCGAATTGGATTAGATCGGCGGCCCGACCCGATGTCCGAAGCCGCCGACAACGACCGCGACCCGGGCCTTCACCGAGAGACCACGTCGCTTCCGCCGCTCGACTTGCCGAGCGATCGCCGCCTCGTTCGCGTCGCCGAGGCGGCGCGCGAGGCGCTCGCGACCCGGGGCGGCTACGCCGTCGTCGGCGCGGCGGGTTCGGGCACGGCCATGCTCGCGCGGGCGCTGCTCGCCGCCGGCGCGACGCACGTGCTCTACGTTGCGCCCTCGCACGACGTCGCGCAGCGCGCGGTCGAGGATCTGAAGGCGCTCGCCGCGCTCGGCTTGCCGGGCGGCGCCGGGACCGACGACCCCGCGCCGCTCTTCGTCTCGACCAGCGAAACGAGCCCGTACGCGGACGTTCATCCCGATCGCCGGCAAGCGATGCAGCGCGCCGCGGCGCTCTTCACGATGGCGAAGGGCTTGCCGTGGCGCATCGCGGTGACGACGCCGTCCGGCTTGCTGCGCCGCACCGCGCCGCCCGCGGCGCTCGCGCACGCGGGGCTCGAGCTCGCGAAGGACGGCGAGCTCGACGTGGAACGCGCCGCGCACGCCCTCACGGCGAGCGGCTATTTGCGCGCGCCGGTCGTCGAGGATCCGGGGAGCTTCGCGGTGCGCGGCGGCGTGCTCGACATCTGGCCGGCGCATCTCGAACAGCCGCTCCGCGCCGAGCTCTACGGCGACCTCGTGCTCTCGCTCAAGCGCTTCGATCCCGACACGCAGCGCACCCTCGCCGAGGAGCGCGCGGTGTGGCTGCCGCCGGCGCGTGAAGCCGTCCTCGAGCGCGACACGGTCGAGCGGGCGCGCGCCCGCCTGCGCACGTTGTGCGACGACGCGAGCTACCCGTCGACGAAGGCGCGCGCGCTCATCGACGACCTCGCGTTCGGGCGCTCGTTCTTCGGCAGCGACGGCTATTTGCCCGCGTTCTACGAGCTCGTGCCGTTGCTCTCGTACCTGCCGCGGGGCGCCGCGGTCGTGTTCGACGATCCGGTCGCCGTCGCGCGCGCCCTCACGCAGGAGCTCGAGCAGGCGGCGGCGGCCGAAGCCGCGCGCGGCGCGGTGCCCCACTTTCCGGTCGCCGAGCTCTACGCCGAGCTCGGTGAGCTCGAGCGTGACCTCGCGACCAGGGTGTGGGTCGGCGCGCACCGGAGCGGCATCGTCGGCACGGGCGCCGCCGACCTCGTGAGCCGGCTCGAAACGGCCGCCGCCGAGGCGCCTTCGCTCGCGCAGGACGATCACTCCGAGCTCGGGCGCGCGGTGAAGCTCGCGCGAACGGCGCGCGGTAAACACGCGGCCCTCGACCCGCTCGTCGAACGCTTCGCGGCGTGGAAAGAGCACGGGTTCGCCGTCGTCCCCGTCGCGCGCACGGCGACGCAGGCCGACCGCATCGCGCTGCTCCTGAAGCACCGCGGAGTCGAAACCGAGGTGCGCGTGGCGCCGCTCGGTCGCGGTTGTCTCGCGCCGCTCGAGGCGCTCGTGCTCGTCACCGACGAGGAAATTTTCGGCCCCCGCGCGCTCAGGGCGCCGCCTCGCCGCACCTCGACGCGCGCGCTGCTCGAAGATTTACGCGCGCTTTCCCCGGGCGACTTCGTCGTGCACGTCGAGCACGGCATCGGCAAATACGCCGGACTCGAGCGGCGCGAAGTGGGCGGCGTCGGGCTCGAGCTCATCGTCGTCGAGTACGCGGGCGGCGATAAGCTCTTTTTGCCGGTTTACCGGCTCAACCAAATCCAAAAATATTCGGGCAGCGAGAGCGCGCCGAAGCTCGATCGCCTCGGCGGCCAAACTTTCGCGAAGACCAAGGCGAGCGTCGCGCGCCGCGTGCGGCAGATGGCCGACGAGCTCCTGCGCCTCTACGCCGAACGCGCCGCGCTCGAGAAGTCGCCGGTGCCGCCGCCGGACGACGACTACGCGACGTTCGAGGCGAGCTTCCCGTTCGAGGAGACGCGCGATCAAGCCGCGGCCATCTCCGAGGTGCTGAAAGACCTCGAAAACCCGCGTGTGATGGATCGGCTGGTGTGCGGCGACGTGGGCTTCGGCAAGACCGAAGTCGCGCTGCGTGCCGCGTTCCGCATGGCCTCGAGCGGGCGGCAGGTCGCCGTGCTCTGTCCGACCACGGTGCTCGCGCAGCAGCACTTTTTGACGTTCTCGCAGCGCTTCGCGGAATGGCCGCTCAACGTGCGGGTGCTGAGCCGCTTCTCGAGCAAGACCGAACAACTCGAGACGGTGAAGGGTCTGCGCGAAGGCGGGGTCGACGTGGTGGTGGGCACGCACCGGCTGCTCTCGAAGGACGTGCACTTCAAGCAGCTCGGACTGCTCGTGGTCGACGAAGAGCAGCGCTTCGGCGTCGGCCACAAGGAGCGTATCAAGCAAATTCGCTCGAGCGTCGACGTGCTCACGCTGAGCGCGACGCCGATCCCGCGCACGCTCCAGCTCGCCGTCGGCGGCTTGCGCGACATGTCGATCATCGCGACGCCGCCCGTCGATCGGCGCACCATCCGCACGATCACGAGCCAGTTCGATCCGACGCTCGTGCGTGAAGCGGTCGAGCAGGAGCTCGCGCGCGGGGGCCAGATTTTCTACGTGTACAACCGCGTCGAGGGCATTTACGAACGGGCGGAGCGCCTCGGTGCGCTCGTGCCCGGCGCGCGCATCGCCGTCGCGCACGGCAAGCTCACCGAAGACGTGCTCGAGCGCACCATGCTCGGCTTCGTCGGCGGCGACTACGACGTGCTCGTCGCGACGGCGATCATCGAGAGCGGGCTCGACATCCCGCGCGCGAACACCATCATCATCGATCGCGCCGACATGCTCGGACTCTCGCAGCTCTACCAGCTGCGCGGCCGCGTCGGGCGCGCGCGCGAACGCGCGTATTGTTACTTGCTCGTGCCGCCGCCGAGCCAGCTTTCGGACGAAGCGCGGCAGCGGCTCGAGGCGCTCGAGCGCTTCAGCGAGCTCGGCTCGGGGTTCCATCTCGCGACGCTCGACATGGAGCTCCGCGGCGCGGGCGACGTGCTCGGCGCCGATCAGAGCGGGTTCGCGGCGAGCGTCGGCTTCGAGCTCTTCTGTCGCATGCTCGAAGAGGCGACACGCGAGCTCCGCGGCGAGACGGTGGTGCACGAGGTCGAGCCGGAACTTCACTTCGACGTCGAAGCGCTGCTCGCCGCCGAATACGTCGCCGAGGTCGGCGTGCGGCTTTCCTTGTACAAGCGTTTCGCCAGCGCCGTGGACGAGGCGGAGGTCGACGACCTCGCGCAGGAGCTCGAAAATCGCTTCGGGCCGCCGCCGCTCGAGGCGAAGCGCTTCGTCGAGCTCATGCGCCTCAAGGTCGAGCTCCGGCGGCTCCGCGTGCTCGGGTGCGAAGCGACCGCGAAGAGCGTGAGCCTGCTCTTGCGCGACGACACGCCGCTCGACCCCGGCAAGGTGCGCGAGCTCGTCGCGCGCAAACGCTCGCCGTATCGCTTGAGTCCCGACGGTCGACTCACGCGACGACTGCTCGAGACCGAAGCCGCCGCGGACGGCCTCGTGCTCGCGGCGAAGACGCTCGAAGAGCTCAACGCGTGCGTGAGCGCCGCGAGTTAGCGGCTCAGCGCGGCGCGTGGCGCTGCTCGAGCCGTCGCGATTCGTCGATCAGGCGCTCGAAGATGCGCCGCACGGTATCCGGCTCGACCGGCGCTTCGGCGAGCGACGAAAGCCGCTCGAGCATGCGCCGCTCGCGTTCGGGATCGTAGACGGCGAGCCCGCGCTTCGCCTTGTACGCGCCGACCTCGAGCACCAGCCGCACGCGTTCGTGAATCAGCTCGAGGAGCCGGGTATCGACCGCGTCGATCGCGCGACGCAATGTCTCGAGCTCGTTGTCCGCCACGCCCCGAGTCTATGCGACTTTTTCGTCAGCGGACTACGGTGTCGCACCCGAAGACGGCGCGAGCGTCGATCACGTCGCCCGACTTCAGGCGGTCGCAGGCGGCTCCGTTGACCTGGATGGTCGTGTCGCCGTCCCAGGACCAGCCGTCCATGGGGTCGGCCGGGACGAGCTCACCGTCGAAGTAGACGTTCACCTCGTTCGGGTCGTCGGGGGGCGCGTCGAGCTCGATGGAGCACCGAATCGCGACGCCGGTGCCGATGGCGTAGAGCGCGGCCTGGAGCTCGTCCTCGTCCTCCGTGGCGTAATACTCGACCTCGCCCGCGCGCGCCGTGCCGCCGGCTTCGGCAAACTGGTTCAGCACGTCCGCGTAGGGTTCGGCGCCCGGCATGCCGACGACGTAGGTCGGGATGCCCTTCGACGCGAGCTTGGCAATCTCCCGGTTCGTCCGATCCCCGTCGATGCAGTCCTGACCAGCGCCGGCCACGGTGTTCGCGGGATCACAGCAATTGAAGGCCGCCGAGCAGGTGATTTGACCGAAGGGATAGCCTTCGATGCTGTCGATGCACGAGCTCGCGTCGCACACCGCGTCGGGGTCGTTGCAGTTGGGCGCGCCGTCCGTGATGAGCACGAGGTAGGTGTCGCCC
>DATJXW010000347.1:0-3459 GCA_035499895.1 Polyangiaceae bacterium
AATGGGTAGTGGACGCCTCGGCTTCTCGAGGCTACGAACGAGCTTCCCATGAAGATCATCCTGACCGGGGGCGCCGGCTTCATCGGTTGCAACGCGGCGGCGCGCTGGATTGGCCGGGGAGACAACGTGGTCGTCATCGACGACCTGTCACGGCGCGGCAGTGACAAAAACCTCGAGTGGCTGAAGCGCCAGGGAAATTTCGCGTTCTACCGGCAGGACATTCGCAACGGCGGGGCGCTCGCGGACGTCTTTCGCGAGCATCGCGACGCCGGGGCGGTCGTGCACTTGGCGGCGCAGGTCGCCGTCACGACCTCCGTGACGGATCCACGCAACGATTTCGAGATCAACGCGCTCGGTACGTTCAACGTGCTCGAAGCGGTGCGCGCGCATTGTCCCGCGGCTCCCTTCGTGTTCGCGTCGACCAACAAAGTCTACGGTTCGCTGCCGCACGCCAAAGTCGCCGAGGTCGGCGGCCGTTACGAGCTCGTCGATCGCCCGGCGGGCATTTCCGAAGACGAGCCGCTCGACTTCCACTCGCCGTACGGCTGTTCCAAGGGTGCGGCCGACCAGTACGTCATCGACTACGGTCGTATTTACGGCCTGCGCACGGTGTCGCTCCGTCAGTCGTGCATCTACGGCCGCCGTCAGATGGGCGTGGAAGACCAGGGTTGGGTCGCGTGGTTCACGATCGCCGCGCTCCTTACGCGCCCCATCACGATCTACGGCGACGGGAAGCAGGTCCGTGACGTGCTCTTCGTCGACGACCTCTGCGATCTCTACGACGCGTGCATCGCGCAGATCGACAAGGCCCAAGGTCAGGCCTACAACGTGGGCGGCGGCCCCGAGAACCGGATGAGCTTGCTCGAGCTCATCGCGGACCTCGAGCGGCGCGTCGGGCGTGAGCTCCGGCCGGCCAAAGCCGCGATTCGCCCGGGCGATCAGCCGGTGTTCGTCGCCGACGTGCAGAAAGCCGCGCGCGAGCTCGGCTGGGCGCCGAAGACGTCGGTGGATCGCGGCCTGGCGCTGCTCTTCGACTGGATCTCTTCGAATCGGGAGCTGTTCGTTGGATAGTGCCAAGGGCGAGCGCGAGCGTTCGGCCGCGCGTCCTCCATGCGCGTAGTCCAAGTCGGCAAATATTATTATCCGTTCAGCGGCGGCATCGAGAGTCACCTCTACGTGCTCGCGAACGAGCTCAAGTCGCACTTCGACCTCGACGTCGTCGTGTCGAACACGGAGCCGCGCACGGTGCGCGACGTCGTGGACGGCGTCGCCGTGACGCGCTGCGCTTCTTTCGGCCGCTTTGCTTCGGTGGAGGCGTCGCCGGGCATGGCGCTCGAGCTTTCGTCGCGCAGCTACGACGTGGTGCACGTCCACCTGCCGAACCCGCTCGGAGCGGCGAGCTACTTCGCGAGCAAGAAGCCGCGCAGTCACCGCCTGATCGTCACGTATCACAGCGACGTCGCGCGCCAGCGTTACCTCAACTACCTCTACGGGCCGCTCGTCACGCGGCTCCTCGAGCGCGCCGACGCCGTGATCGCCACCTCGCCGGGACTGCTCGAGCATTCGAGCGTGCTCCCGCGCTTTCGCGCGAAGACGCGCATCGTTCCGTACGGCATCGACCTCGAGCGCTTCGGCGAGAGCGACGCGCTTTCATCCGAAGCCCGCGCCGTGCGCGAGCGCTTCGGGCACGGCCCGCTGCTGCTCGGCGTGGGACGCCTCATCTATTACAAAGGCTTCGAGTTCGCGCTGCGCGCGCTGCCGCTCTTGCCGGAAGCGCGGCTGCTCCTCATCGGCGACGGGCCGCTCCGGAGCCCGCTCGAAGCGCTCGCGCGCGAGCTCGGCGTGGCCGAACGCGTGACGTTTCTGGGCGACGTTCGGAACGAGCGGGTGGCGCCGTATTACCTCGCGAGCGACGTGTATCTCTTGCCTTCCATCGCCAAGAGCGAGGCATTCGGTATCGTGCAGATCGAAGCGATGGCGTGCGGCGTGCCGGTGATCAACACGCGGCTGCCGTCGGGCGTTCCGTTCGTCAGCCGCGACGGCGAGAGCGGCTTCACGGTCCCGCCGGAGGATCCGCACGCGCTCGCGGCGGCCGTGCGGCGCTTGCTCGACGACCCGGAGCTCCGGCGCCGTTTCGGCGAGGCGGGCCGCGCCCGCGCTCACGCCGAGTTCTCGAAGGCGGCTCTCAAGCGCCGTCTGCTCGAGATCTACGCGGGTTGAGCCCGCCTCACGCGCTCAGCCGGTGCCGTTCGACGTAGTCGGTGAGGACCAGGAGCGCGATCACCTCGAGCTCGCTCACCCGCGGATCCCCCGCGGCGAACGCGCGCCAGATCCCGCGCGCGGCGTCGGGGTCGAGGCCCGCATTGCGCAAACCGTCGCCCGCGAGGCCCGCTTCGGCGCGCGCGCGGAGCGGACCGGTGAGCCATGCCCGCCACGGAAAGGTGAACCCGCGTTTTTTCGCCTGCCAGCTGCGCGGCGGAAGACGCGTTCCGGCGGCGTCGATCAAGAGCGGCTTCGGGCGCGGATCGGGACGGCGAAAGCGGCTCGCCGCGCGCGCCGCCTCGGCGACGGCGTAGTGCTCGAGCAGCGGGACGCGGAGCTCGATGCCGTGACGCATGCTGAACACGTCGGCGTCGCGGAGCAGCATGTGGCGCATGTAGGTCGAGAACTCGAGCGCGGCGATGCGATCGAGCGGCTCGCGTCCGGCATGGTCCCGGCGAAGTACCGCCAGATCGCGCGACTCGAGCCCGGAGAGCGCGTCGCTCGCGTGGGGCAGGGGCTGCAGCGCTCGGCGCTCCGCCGCGCTGAAGAGCTCGCGCCGGAGCAGGTAGAGATCCGGCAGTTCCGCCGGGCGACGCAGCGTCGCTCCGAGCTTCACGAGGGCGCGCGCGCGTCGTCGCGCGGCGGGTTCGGCCGCGGCGAGCTCGCAAAGCGACGCGAGCGCCGCGCGGCCCGGTGCCCCGACGAGCCGCGCCGCGCGCCGCAGGCGCAACGCTCGCGGTACGTCGACGAAGCTGCGGTAGCCGCCGAAAAGCTCGTCGCCGCCGAGCCCGCTGAGCGCGACGGTGAGCCCCGCGCGGCGCGCCGCGCGCGAAATGTGGAACGTGTTGAAGCCGTCGACCGTCGGCTGATCGACGGCCGCGAGCACGTCGTCGAACGACGCGAGCACTTCCGCCCCCGAGAGTTCCACGCGCTGGTGCCGCGTGCCGAGATCGCGCGCGGACAGACCGGCGGCTTCGGTTTCGTCCCAAGCCGCCGCGTCGAAACCCACGGCGATGGTACGCAGCCGTTCGCTGCTGACCTCCGAGGCGACGGCGGCGACCGCGGACGAGTCCACGCCCGACGAGAGAAACAAGCCGACCGGCACGTCCGCGAGGAGCAAGCGCGAGAGCGACCGCCTGAGGCCGCTCGCGAGCTCGGACACGACTTCGCTCCGCCAGGTGGCGGCTCCGAGCTCCA